>JAAYVQ010000302.1 GCA_012517095.1 Phycisphaerae bacterium
CCAGCAACTTCGCCAACGCCGGTTGCAGCGAAGCCATCTGCTCATACGTCATACTCGATCCTTCCCAACAAACTCGTGTTGGGAGAATCATCGGCATTCCGATTCCATTTTCTTGAGCCCCTGTAGCGCTGTCATATTAATGTTGGCGTCAGCGTCGCGAACCCCTACAATATGATGCCATTGTCCATCCGTCACCGTTGTAATGGAATCAACATAGACGGCGCTGGATTGCCCGACACCCTTGATATTGAGACGGGCTTTGCCGGTTGTGGCGACGACAGTCAGTGTATACCCTTCAAATAAATCGTTTTTCTTAAATACGATCCGCTGATTGCCCAATGAATAGGAGGTCTTGATCCAGGCGCTGATGGAAAAATCAGAACTGATCCCAAAATCAAGGTCAGCAGAATGATCAACCCCAACATATTGGTTCGTGACATCGGGATTCAAAGAGACACAAGTGTCCGGTGAAATTCCAGTGTATCCCGCCGCCCATGTGGGAAGTGGGTTTCCATAGAGAGTTCCAAGATGATTACCAATGCTATCATTAGCCGTTGTTCCACTTCCTTCGTCCAGTTTCCATTGTGCAACAATATCCGCGGGAAGCGGTGTAACAATCGAAATTACCGTAATTCCGATAATCAGTTTTTGAAGTCTTCGTTTCATGTTCGCTCTCCTTTCAAACAAGTGATAGTGAAATCACACTTCCGCTATGCCTGAAGATAATTGTAGATTATGGATATGCAGAATGTTGGATAAGAAAATGATCGTTCTGTTGATTTGCATTCTCTGGGTCATGGATCGATCCTTAGATTCGTCATTACCCGATCTCAATCGACTCCATTCATCGATTGGTTCCAATTGTATGCTGTGGACAAAGATTCACAACCATAAAAGACCGGATAGGTATTTTTATCCTCCTTTCAACCATTTTCCTCGCCCCTGCCGAATTCCCGATCCTTGACCAGCAACTGATTCTTTAATAGTCCCTATTCAATATATACCCTATCCGTATACTATCTCTACTTTCCGATAGGATTCCCCTGCTTCTAAATCCTAAAGACTATATCCTATATCCTGATATTTTTGTGATAACCGATCTCGCAGGTTCCCTTTTATATCCAAATAACGATGGGAATATTCTTGTTAAAACAATACATCGAAGTGCGCTTGAAACCAGCAAGACAGGACAAATATATCGCCGTAAGTGCCTGATAATAAATGACTTAATGGTTTCACGCCTGGCAAGATCGTGATAATTCGCCGTTAAGCCCTTGCCATGCAATGCTTTAGAAACGAAAAATCGGCCAAAATACAATCACCGGCGCAATTCTATTACCGCGATCTTGCTGCTATTGTAATTATACCCCACCCTTATTAAGTTATATAATATCGGTAGAAATAATTGATATTCTCCGCGCCTTTGCGTGAGGCATTATTATCACTTCCCGAAGAACTTCCCGGCCTGCGCAAAAGGGAAAGGGATATCCGAATTCCGATAATCGGGGCGGGGGCAATTCTGATAGCCGTCGGCTTATGGGGGCCTGTCAACAAAATTTTCGGAAATTTTCATCCAGTGCCCCCTAAAGTTCCATTTGAAAGGTCCGATATTTTTTGTATCGGCAAAAAAATTATCTCCGTTTTTTCCTTCCGGACGGGAGATTTCGTACGCTTTAACAGGGAAGGAAAAAAAACCGAAAAGAATTTGAATCCAAATCCCGAAGTTGACCGACAGATATGATATAATGGATTTTAATGTTTGTGGAACAGGCGGGATGACGAAAGGGCAGCCGTGAAGAATCAGAATCGGGCATTTAAGGTGTGGATGTCGCTGGTGGCGTCGATGACGCTCGGCGCGGTAGTGTTGATGGCCGTGGATCGCAAGACGGTCAGCGACGGCGCGTTTAGTCTGGCCGGCTATGTCCAACTGAGCTCCGTTGAACAGATCGTTCTCGACAGCATTAAGGCCGCCCCCGGCAACTGGAACCGCGTTCAGGTCTTCTTTAGCGGGACCAGTACCAGTCATACCGACAAGATCCTGCAAAAATTCACCGGTTCCGACGGCGTGCAGTTCCATTTCATCGTCTGTAACGGCATAGGGTCCGACAACGAAGGAAAACAGATCGCCGATGGTCAGATCGAATATACCACGCAATGGGTCCAGCAGAAGCCCTGCCTTGGGTCGGAAGATGCGACGATCCGCATCTGTGTAGTTTCCGATGGAATCGTCACCGTTCCTACCGATAGTCAGATCAAGCGGGTAGCAATGCTGGTACGGTTGTTTAACCAGCGGCTGGGGGTTCCTTCCAAGAACATCTCGTTTCCCGCCAACTGGCAAATGTAAGTCTTTTCTGGCACTGTACATAAAGCCCGGCTGCGGCCGGGTTTTTTATGCGCAATAACAAACCGCCTTCGGTCTCGAAGGCGGTTTTTTTCAGCGGGTCTTGAAAACGAAACGGCCGGGATCAGCCAGGGTATCGGGGCTGATGACATCGCCATATCGAGCCTGGGCATCCTGGAGCCGCTTGCGAACCTTTGCGAAGGTTTCATAGACAATCGCCGGGGTGTCATCGACTTTGGTCCGGTAGATCTGCTCGACGCGGTCGAACTTGGCCAGCAGATTGGGCACGCGGATACTGAAGGCCTTGACATACTGTTCTTCGGTGTAGGTCTTGTCGAGCTTGGTCTTGAACAACGGAGCGATATCTTTATAGAGGGGAATGTAGCCCGTGGGGGTTTTGATGGCATCGACATCGCCATTGGTCCGCAGTTCGGCCCAAAGCAGCCAGATCATCTTGTCAAGGATGCCGTTGAGGTACTTGTTGTTCTCGTCGCGGAGGAAATAGTTGACGGAGAAGATGGCCGGCGGATTTTTGACGCCCTTGGCAAAGTCGAGGTTGTTCTGGATGTAGCGGCCCAAAGGAATCGAAACAAAGTCCTGGTTGCTCATGATATTGAAGGTCCGCACGCCGGCCTGGCCGATCGTGGCGGCGGTGGTCTCCGACTCCAGTGATGCGCCCTTGGTGATGATGCCTTCGGTCCAGTCGAAGGCCTGCTCAACCGGTACGAGGGTATCGCTGTCGCGGCCGCCGTAGATGATCGCGCCGAGAGGCACTCCGTCGGGATTGTCGGCCTCGGGATCACGGTTGGGCAGGGCCGAGATACTGACCGTGTAACGAGCGTTTTTGTGCGAGGGAGGAACGGGTTTGCCATCGGACCCAAGCTTGCCGTTGAACCATTCGCCCTGGAAGTTGACGCCTTTTTCGGGAAGTGGCGAACCCATTCCCGTCCAGTAAGGTTTGCCTTCGGCGATCAGAACATTTCCGTAAATGACCTCGCCGGGGGTGGTGATGGCATGATAGATGGATGGGTCATCCTTGGCATTGACATCCTCGATGATCCCGAAGATTCCGCGTTCGACATTGGCGGTGAACATCTTGCCGCCGCGTTTGCGGAGGTAGGCGATGTCGTCGCCGATGATGGTCTGGCCAGGCAGCATGGCGGTGGAGGTCTTGCCACAGGCCGATGGGAACGCACCGTTGAAGTAGGTCACGCGTTCCTTGGGTCCATGGACACCCATAATGAACATGTGCTCGGCAAGCCACCCCTCTTTGTTGGCCTTCTGAATGGCCAGTCGAAGGGCCAGTTTCTTGAGGCCGACGGTATTGCCGGCGTACTGTGTGTTGACGGAATAGACGGTATCGTCTTCGAGGTCGATGTAAATCCGCTTTTTATCAACATTCTTGCTGACTTCGTTGATCAGCTCGCCCTGCGAATGGAAAAACTTGAAGAACTCGTCTCCGGATACCTTCTTAAACTGCTCATAACCGGGACGATAGAGGATGTATTCGCTATGGACGACATAGGGGCTGTCGGTAATCTGGACACAGGAAATGGAAAACTCCGAACCCGTCGGACACAGGCACAGAAAACAGACGATCATCTCGCGGCCAACCATTGAGTCCTTCAGCAGGGCCCGAACTTCGGCCAGCCCGCTTTTTTTGTCGGTGGAGTTGAGACTGGCTCCGAGAGTCATCCCTTCCGGCAGCAGGTACTTGGTGACTTCCTTGTATCGGCCCTGGTCGTTGATCCCGTCGAAGTGGTAGGTATGCCCAGGCGTGGCAAGCGGGTGTTCGCCGTTGCCGTTGACGGCCATCTCGCGGATTCGGTTCCTGTCTTCGAGCGCATCCGAACAGACATACACCGACTTGGGATTGGCCAGGTTGATAGCATCGGCCACAAATGCGTGAAGATCGGCGTTTGGAACCGCCATCAGGCGATTGAAACTCTCGCCAGATACCCTCTTTTTCAGTATTTCCTGTACTCTGTCCACACTATCACCTGCCTTTTCTCCTGGATGCACTTCTGGGAATTCGCACTCACGAATGCAAAATCTGGACGATTTTAAGACCTCTCGGCCACTTGTCAATACAATTTTGTCGAAATTGTGAAAATTATCTTTCCCAATTTTCAATACTGAAATGGCGGATTGTTAATTGGATACCGGTCCCATATCAGTTGTAACCGGATTCAAGGGGACTTGTGGATTCCCAGGAACCTGAGTATCATATTGCGATTCAATCACGCAAACCGACTGCAATGAAAGGACTCGTTATGGCGATTCCGGCTTTGAAATTGACAACGGTAATCGTTGCTATACTGGTCTGGACCGGTGGATGTCCGGCAGCTGTTCCGGAGGTCGATCCGATAGCGATTACCCCCAGCGACACTCCCGAGCAGATTCTGACCAAGTCGGTCCAGGTCCGGCCGCACCCCAGGCAGATTGCCTGGCAGAAACGGGAGCTGATCGCATTTATTCACTTCACGGTCAACACCTTCACAGACAAAGAATGGGGCGAAGGCACCGAAGACCCGAAGATCTTTAATCCGACGGAGTTGGATGCCCGTCAGTGGGCTCGGGTGTGCAAGGAGGCCGGGATCAAGCTGATCATCTTGACGGCCAAACACCACGACGGCTTTTGCCTGTGGCCCAGCGCCTACACCGAACATTCGGTCAAGAACAGCCCGTGGAAGGGGGGAAAGGGCGATGTTGTGGCCGAACTGGCGACGGCGTGTAAAGAGGCCGGCCTTGAACTGGGGCTGTACCTGTCTCCCTGGGATCGGCATGAAAAATCGTATGGAGATTCGCCTCGGTACAATGAGCATTTCTGCAACCAGTTGCGGGAACTGCTGACCAACTACGGACCCGTCAGCGAAGTCTGGTTCGACGGGGCCTGCGGCGAAGGGCCCAACGGCAAAAAGCAGGTCTATGACTGGCCGAAATTTAACGCCGTTGTTCGCGAACTGGCTCCCAATGCGGTGATCTTCAACGGGCCGGATGTTCGTTGGGTGGGCAATGAGAGCGGATTTGCCCGCGAAACGGAGTGGAGCGTTGTTGGAGTCAAGACCCTCGATGGATTGGGGTATAGTCTCGATGCCCAAGGCAAGGATCTCGGCAGTCTGGACATTCTCAAGCAATCCAAATATATGGTCTGGTATCCGGCCGAGACAGATGTTTCGATCCGGCCGGGCTGGTTCTATCATGCTTCGGAAGATAGCAAGGTAAAAAGCGTCAAGCACCTCTTGGATATCTATTATTCTTCGGTTGGCCGAAATTCCTTGTTGTTACTGAACCTGCCACCGGATCGACGGGGCCTGATCCACGAGAATGACGCGGCGCGGCTGGCGGAGTTCGGCAAGATCATCCGGGAGACCTTCAAGACGAATCTGGCCTCTGCGAGCAAGACCACAACTGGTGCGGACAAACTGATCGATGGAAAATGGGACACCGTTTGGTCGCCGGGACAAGGCAAGACTACGATGGTGGCGGAGTTTGACCTGGGCGGCCCGAAGACCTTCAACTGCGTGATGGTGCAGGAATTCATTCCCGAAGGTCAGCGCGTTGAGGAATTCTCCGTGGAGGCCTGGGATGGCAATGTCTATAAGCCGATCGCCAAGGGTACGACTATCGGTTACAAGCGGCTGCTCCGTTTCGACAACACAACCTCCGGAAAGGTTCGCCTGAACATTCTCAAATCGCGGGCGGAGCCCAAGATTAATGAGTTTGGTTTGTTCCTTCAGCCGGCAGTTGAGCAACGGTGAAGGGTGAATTTCTGTTACGTGAGACGGTACGATGGAAAGGAGTTGGATTCATGAAGCGAGGGATTTTGAGTTCGGGGATTTTGTTCACGATCGTCACCCTGTGCGGTTGTTCTGCGGACCAATCCGGTCACAAGTCAGGGACGAATCTCAACCGTCCGCTTCGCCTGGCCTTCATCACTTGTTCTGTGGAAGGAAAATTCTTTGAGCCCCTTCAAGCAGGAATGAAGGACGCTGCCCGCCGGATGGGTGTCCGCGCTGATTTCATGGGCACACGCGGCGTGGATATCCCGGCGCAGGTTGAAATGGTCCGTCAGGCCGTCAAGGATGGCTATGACGGGATCGCGCTGAATATTATCGATCCGGTTGCCTTTGATTCGGTCATTCAGGAAATAATCGATAAGGGGGTGCCTCTCGTTGCCTTTAATGTGGACGACAACACCACGGCCAACCCGCGCCTCAGCGGCGTCAGCCAGCGATTTGTCGAGGCCGGAAAAAAACTTGCTGCCCATCTGTTGCCATCAATCCCCGAAAACTCGCATGTTTTGATGACCCTGCACGATTCGGGCATCTCCGCCCTCGATGATCGGCAGAAGGGGATGCAGGAAGTCCTCAAGACCAAAAATATTCGATGGACGCCGCTGGTTTCCGGCAACGATTCCGCCAAGGGCGCCGAAGTCATCGCCGCAGCGCTGGAAGAAAATCCGGACATTCGTATCGTCCTGGGTTCGGGCCAATCCGATACCGAGGCCGCCGGCCGGGCCATCCGTCAAAACTTTGCTGGAAGGGGTTACTGGGCGGCCGGGTTTGACCTTTCGCCAACGACACTGGAACTGATCCGTCAGGGTCACATTCGATGCACCATCGATCAGCAGCCCTACATCCAGGGCTTTTACCCGGTGATCCAGTTGACATTGCTGATCCGTTACGGAATCATACCTTCGGACATCGACGCTGGTGCCGCCATCATCGATGCATCGAATGTTGAGCAAGTTGTGGAACTATCCAAACAACACATCCGCTAATCCATCAAAGGTTCTCTCATGCAGATTGCACCTCTCGACCTGCTCATCATCGTCCTTTACTTTGTCCTGATTGTTGGGCTGGGTTGTTGGGCCGGAATGCGAAAGAAAAAAACCGAGCAGGCCAGCGACTTCTTTCTGGCCGGCCGGTCGCTGACCTGGCCGGTCATTGGCTTGGCGCTGTTTTCCACCAATATCTCCACCGTTCACCTGGTCAGTTTGGCCGAGGAGGGTTACACCAACGGCCTGGCTTACGGGAATTTTGAATGGATGGCGCCGTTCACGCTGATCATCCTGGCCCTGTTTTTCTCGCCCTTCTACATTCGGGCCAATGTGGCGACGCTGCCGGACTTTCTGGAAAAGCGGTATAGCCGTGCCAGTCGTGACTGGCTGGCCGTGTTGTCGATTATTTCGGCGATCTTCATCCATATTGGCTTTTCGTTGTATGCCGGTGCGGTGGTACTGGAAGGGATGTTCGGAATGAACAAAATGGTCAGTATTATTCTGACGGCCGTGCTGACGGGTGTTTATACGGTCGTCGGCGGATTGATGGCCGTGGTGCTGACCGAATCGGTTCAGACGATTATTCTGCTGGCGGGGGCAATTCTATTGACGGCGATCGGGTATGTCAAGGTCGGCGGGTGGTCGGGTTTATCGGCTGCGGTCGATCCGGTGAAATTGACGGTGCTGCGGCCGCACGGGGACGCGTCGGGGCTACCGTGGTACTCGGTACTGATGGGCTATCCGGTGATCGGGATCTGGTACTGGTGCACGGAGCAGACTATCGTTCAGAGGGTTCTCGGCGCCAAGGATGTCAACCACGCCCGGGTGGGACCGTTGTTTGCGGGCTTTATCAAGATCCTGCCGGTTTTCATTTTCGTATTGCCGGGCTTGATCGGAGCGGCCTTGATTAGCAAGGGTCTTTTGCCGGCGTTGCCATTGACCCCCGAAGGGGGACCGGATTCCGCGAAGATCTATTCGCACATCATCGCCAACCTGCTGCCGATCGGCCTTCGCGGAATTGTCGCCGCGGCGCTGATGGCCGCGCTGATGAGCACGGTTTCGGGCGCTCTCAATTCGGCGGCGACGCTGTTTTCCTACGACCTCTACAGTCGCTGGGTTCCGAACACGCCGGGACCCAAACTGGTTTTCATCGGTCGACTGGTTACGCTGATCGGAATGATTCTGGCGGTTCTCTGGTCGCCGTTTTGCGGGCGCTTTCCCACGGTGTTTCAGGGGATCAACAGCGCCATTTGTTACCTGGCTCCCTCTGTTACCGTGGTATTTGTCGCGGGAGTCTTCTGGAAAAAGGCCTCTTCGCGGGCTTCGTTCATTACGCTGGTGACGGGATCGGTATTGGGGTTGATCATCTTCATCCTTGACTTTAACGGGGTCATCAAGGATTTCCGAATATCCTATCCGGCTTTCGGATTTCTGACCTTCATGGTCATCAGCTTTATCTTGGCTGTTTTATGCGCAATGATTATGGTCGTCGCTTCGCTGGCTTTTCCCGAACCGCTGACGGAGGAGAAGCGATCGCTGGTCTGGAAATCGCCGCTGGAGCCGTTGCGCGACAAGGGCTGGCCGGGCATCGGGAATTACAAGCTGCTGGCCGGAGTTCTGGCGGCCAGCATGATCGCTCTTTATATTCTATTTACCCGGTATGTCGGATAACAAGAAATCGCCGGGACGCCGGCGCAATCGGAGATTGATGAGATCATGTTTACCGGCTTTTAATCGGGATTTCCCCTGTGAGGAATTCAAAACAGGGGAAGAATCGAGTCAAATTCGATTCTCTGATGAAATTTTACCTTTCGGGGTATTGAAAACAGGCCTGAAATCTCTTATATGTGACAATATCATATCTTATCGGAGGCCACAGAGTCTAAAACCCCGTTTATCACGATGAAAATGAGGTTTTTGTGTTTTTATACCAGTCCCAAGGACTCCACTAATACCTTTCTGCGGCAGCCCAGCGTCTGGGATAACCGCGTTCTGAGTGGCCCTTTTGGTTAAACCAAAAGGGGGTATTGAAGGAGCGGGGGCGACGGATCTATTGAAAAAGATTGACATTGTTGTATTAGGGTTGTATAATTTCCTTTGATTTGTGATGTGTCCGGAACGACCGCGGAAACGGTTGACGATGTTCGGACCGGAGAGATCGGATCGGAGTTGGATGATGAAACGACATGTTTTTAAGCAGAGTTCGCCTTCCCCGTTTTCGGGTTGTAATTCACAAAGCGGAGTATTGTTGTATAGTATGTCATTATTTATCCCAGTCGCCGTTTTCGAAGATGAAAATGTCGTGTCTGAACATGTGTAAGACCGTTCACATAAAATCTATTTTTTGCGGAGTGGGAAAGATGAAAAAGATCATGATCGGAATGGCCGTTGTCCTCGCAGTCGTCGCTACGACGCATGCCGGACTCCTTTACACCTTTGACGCCAATGTCGAGGGATTCCAAAACGTCTCCTGGCAGGCGACCGCGCCGGTTGGCTGGGCTGGTATGCCCGCTGTCCAGCAAACTCACACGGCTGGGGGTTGGCAGATGATGATGACCAAGGAGTTCTCGTGGGAAGCCGGGGGCGGGGCCGCCAACCAGCAGCTTGCCATGCAGGCCCTGGCAAACGATCCCGGAGCAAAAATCGCCTTCGATATTATGGTTGACGGCAGCAGTTTCCCGGCGGGGGTTGCAACCTGGTATCAGTTCTATTTCGTCGGCAACAGTGATGGCGCTGCCGGCTGGACCCAGACGCAAGTCGTAAACGGTTGGCATAATGCGGATGACGCGACCCTGATGACCTGGCATGTGGATCAGCCGCTCTCAGCGCTCGGCTGGCAGCCCGGCGACACCTGGTTCCAGTTCTGGACGGGAACCAACTCCGACGGTGCGGCCCCGGTAAATTTCTACCTGGACAATGTGATGATCACGCCCGAGCCGGCGACGCTTGCTTTGCTGGGATTTGGCGTTTTGGCATTGCGGCGCAGGAAATAAGCGAAGAGGGTATCCGCTGGAAATGTTTTGCGTTGGATCGTCCTGGAGTTTCCGTGGACACACGATGAGGGGATCCTGATCCCCGAACGGAGTGTGACTTTAACCGAGGAAAACAAGGAAATGGTGAGGCGAAGGAAGAGTTATTCTAAATGTAACATTTGTCCGAGGGCAATGTCTTCATTGCCCTTTTCTTTTGAATGGCATAACGGCATATCCAAGGGACATTATGGTAAATGTCAGGTCGTATTATCCCCCCGTGTGTCTGAACAGCAATGCTACTTCATTCCCTCACCGTCAACATTTGACGGTTTGTCCCTTTCTATGTTTGCTCTCGACGACCTGTGCAAGCTGAGTATCACCAAACAGAATGAGCTTTGCGTCGTGAACGAGATGCTTCGATAAACGATTCGTACCGATTCATGCGGATACAGGACCGGAATATAAAACCCGGCTTCTACTTCATATTCCATCGGTCCACAGCCGGATCGACGATATGCCCTGTGTACCATCTGTACTGAACATCCGTGCCCGTGGATTCCTCAATCCGCGATACATGACCGTCAAGCCAGAGACTGTTTGATAGACCTTTCTCAACGGCGTAGGGATCGGTTAGGTTTTTACGAGCGTAGGAGGATCGGTTATGTCGGAAACACTCGGAAACACATTCCGGGTATGGAACGATATAGTCTCTTCTCCACTGACTTAGATTGATTCCGGCGGGGTTGGCGGTGAACATGTCTGAATAAGCGCCATCCAGGGTCTGCTCGATATGGTCCTGACAAAAAATCACATTTGAGGGAACCTTAAAATCGGTGATCTTTCTGAATCGGACGTTATCCCCGGATTCATAGGCGGTATATCCATTTATGCCGTAGTGGCAGTAATAGAACATTTTTTTAAGCTTTGCCTCCTCCCAGCCGGAAAACGGCTCGCTGCCGACGCACCACATATCGACCCTTTTGGCGGCCGAACAATGAAAAACATCCTTTGTGTCGGCGTATTGCGAATAGGCGATGGCCCAGTATGCCCAGCTGTCATCGCAATCATATTCCTTTCCGGTGTTCGGATTTTCCCAAAGCCCGAAATTGGTCATGTTGTGGAACCGACTTTCGTTGGATTCAAGATACCCGTTAATTGCATACCCGATACCCCTCAGATGAGAGCCGCAGACAATCGTTCTGGTTTGCTCTTTCGCGATTCCCAGCGCGGGCACGATAATCGCGAGCAGCAGAGCGATAATCGCAACTACGATCAATAATTCAATCAGCGTAAAGGCCTTCTGGTTCATACAATTCTCCTAAACCAGTTTATCTGATATTCGATTATAGCAAACCAGGGTCAGACAGACAAGGCAAGAGGAATAAATCCCCGAAATACCCAAAACCCGAATATGAAAGAATCACTTTCTCCGGCCAATGAAAACCGACACTTCCCCGATCCCCTTAAAACCCGATTCCCTCGTAATGACATCGAAAATTGTATAGAATACCTACCGCTGGGTCACGAGTTCTCCCCGAATCGTCAACCCACTCATTTGCCTTCGGACCCGGGCACCAGCAAAGAGGGATCGCCGAACAACATGAACTTCATCCCCTGAAAGAAGATACTGGGCGGGTACCAGTCGGGCGTTGGTTTCAGTTCCGCCAGCCGCTCCTTTGCATAATAATGAGTGATGGCATGATTCCAGCAGTCGCCGAGCCGTTGCTGCTTCAATCCCGCGACGAAACCCTCCAGCAGAGTCAGCGCACATGGCTGACTACCCGTATTGCACCCAATGTAAGCCACTGCCCCGGTAGGACCATTGCGAAGCAAACCCTCTCCCAATCCCGGGGGATTAAACTTGTCCCTCTGGTACGGTGACGGCGGAGGCGGCGGCTCCTGGAAGACTTGTCCATGATCGCTGCCTTTGTGCTCGGTTCCATGGATATCGACATAGGGTTCATAGGGAGGCAGCGTGGCGAATCGGCCCGTATGACAACCGGCCGAGAAGACGATCGGCAGGCAATCGGCATTCTGGATTGCTGGAAGATCCTTCAGCGCCAAGGATTTGTCCCACAGTAGGTTCTCCCCATGGCCGGCATGGCAGATCACACCCGCACCCTTGTTCATCAGGGAAATGACCTCCTCCGCTGTTGGTGGGGGTGTGTCGAACTTCTGCTGCGCGTCGCTGTAATACCGTTTTTCTACCGTCCAGTCCGACGAAAGCGTCGTGACGGCTCGGTCCAGTGTGCCTCGGCTATCCACCCATCCGGATACGCTGAGCATGGCGATCCGCTTGGCACCGTCTCTTTTTCCTTCCAAGAGTCCGGTTTCATAACGAATCGTCTTATCGGCCACAGTCTTGACTTCCTCGCTTGTGCTGACGGGCCAGCGGCCCACCGCGATCTCCGGGAGATAGTCGATGTCATCATAATTGATGGGACCTTCTTTGTTCTTCTCTCCGCGAACTTCTCCGTAGTAGGCGGCATGAAAGGAATCCTTCCGAGCGTTCCAATCCTCGAAAGAACCGTCCTTCTTTGCCAGGTCGGCATAGTAAAGATCGCTTGGATAAAAGGCATAGTCGAAGGCAGGCGGCGTGATACGGTCGAGAACCATGTAACGAACGGGAAAGACATCGGCATCGCCCACCAGCAGGACATACCGGATCTGGCCTTTTTGCCAGAGGGCATACAAAAACCGTTTCAACCGTTCCGGATCATCAACTCCCTGATTTTCCCGCAGGATCGTCTCCAAGGCGGCGATTTGTACGGGCATTTGCTTTTGCTTGTGTCGGATGTAATCAGAAAGGGTCCCCTGAAATTTCTCCGGGACGACGACGAGGAGACCTCCCGCCGATTCCGTTGCCGAAGCAGTAACCGAATGTGCCGCCAGAAATATTGACAGGCACAGTACTGTACCAAGACCGTATCGTTTGATTCTCACAGTCGCATTCACCTTCCATGTTCAACAATATCAGGATCGGAAATATACCGCGATTATCGCATGACTTCTTTTGTCCGGCAAGGGAGTCTTCCTTGATTTCGGGAATGAGGTTGGTGGGAAGGAAAAGAAATTGTCCGGCTTGGTTACACCGCTGAGCTTCCCTCTGGCAAATAGCAAATGCGCCGAATAGACAAAATTCCAATATTATCTCATTGCAATTTCAGCCACAATCGTTGCACAGCATGCATTTGGCGAGGGCAGAAGGATGGGGGGTCGGGAAAAGTCGGTGGATTCACTGAAGGGAATCATGGTTTCATCCAACTGCATGCCAGCGGAATGATCTTGTGTCGCCGTTTCAGAATGGATTTGAAGAAAGATCGACACTGAAGTGATTGCCAAAATAATTGCGATGACAGTCAGAACCGTTATTCTCTTGACGCGGTTTCCTTTCGCTAATCCTATCCCTTTCGGGCTGGATACCTTCGGTCGAATCGCCTCTGGCTGATGAGCCCCCCTTTTGC
>JAAYVQ010000303.1 GCA_012517095.1 Phycisphaerae bacterium
CGACAAACTCGAACTCTGGTATGCCCAGCGTCTGATCGAGACCCTTCCTCGCCTGCGGGGTGAAAACGGCCATTGCATCAATTACCGCCACCTCATTGACCGACTGGTTCGAAAGCCCGGAGCCTTTGAGAACTATTGTTATAAAGACGATCTGTTCCCGACGAGCCAGTTCCGAATCGCGTACGACATCCTTCGAGACACGGTCAGTATCCGGCAGGCGAACAAGGAATACCTCAAGATCCTGGAGTTAGCCGCCAAGGAAAACGAATCTCTGGTCAATACGGCCTTACGATGGCTGATCCACCTCGAAGAGGAGATCAGCTTTGCCAACGTCAAACAGGTGATCGATTCCAAGCAACAAGCACCGGAGCCTACCGATGTCTATGTCGAATCGGTGGATATCCAGGGGTATGACTCGTTGTACGAAACACCGGAGTGTGTCTGCGTATGAATAAACAGCAGCATCAGCAATTGATTGAACTGCTCAAGGAACTGCATCTTCCCATGTTCCGAGAATATCACCAGGAATTTGCTCAGAAGGCGATTGCCGATGAGCTGGGGTATGAGGAGTATTTGTATGAACTGGCCCAACGGGAATGCGAGGTCCGAAGAGCCAACAAAATCGACCGACTGATCAAGACATCGAAACTGCCTCTGGAAAAGACGCTCCAGACGTTCGAACTGGAACGAATGCCGTTGAAGATACGCCGACAGATCAAGGTCCTCTCCGAGGGGAGTTTTCTGCTTGGAAATAGGATCCTCCAAGTGCCATGAACCAGTTGCCCAAACGGAACTAAGGTTCCGAATTAAGCGACCAAAAATGGGAGCCGAGACCACGAAGTATTACACCATCGAGGGGGCAAAATGAGCCGTCTAAATAGCCTCATTCCGGCGCGCAGTGGCGCGCACCCCCTTTTTGGCGTTTTCAGTCCAAACAAAAAGCCCTGTAAGTCATTGACCTACAAGGCTTTATGTTACGAGGGCGAAGGGGCTCGAACCCTCAACCTTCGGATCGACAGTCCGATGCTCTAACCAATTGAGCTACGCCCCCGAAGGGGAAAACAAAATATACCTATCGGGCGGCGATTGTCAATAGGGGAATCTGGTTTTTGAAATTTTTTCTGGTCCGTACCGCTTGAGCCCAAATAAAGTCGCAGTGGATGAATCAGTTTTTGATTGACATTTGCCGATATTCTGAGAAACACTTCGGCGGACCGGACGTCCATTAAATGGAACCATGAAACCTTCGAGATTTCATATTTCGTTGCCATCAACCAGGGGAACAGGCGAACTGTCCCTGATCAGTCGAATTATGGGCACGGCGTTTTTTGTGTTTTTCATCTCCATTCCCGCCGGTATCGAGATTTTCATTATACGCGATTTTGTCAAAACCGTACAGACCTATTCCTGGAACGAAACGCCCTGCCGGATCCTTTCAAGCGAGGTTGTCTCGGAGGACAATCGATATCGGTTTGCGGTTCGGTACGAATACACCGTCGTGGCGAAAACCTTTGTCGGGGACAAATTCAGACGCAACTCCCATCCGGGTGACTACGACAAGCAGCAGTCCCGCACGAGCCAATACCCCGCCGGAAGTCAGACCGTTTGCTTCGTCAATCCGTCCAACTCTTCAGAGGCCGTCCTTCAGCGCGATAGTCTGTTCTTCGGGCTGGTGATCTTGTTCCCCTTGCTGTTCATTGCAATCGGTACCATCGGACTTTACGCCTGCTGGACCAAGGTCAAACCAAAACCGGCGGAAAATCAACCAATTTCGAATCCAGCCAAAGGTCGTGGATTTTTGGTTTTTTTCTTCTCGATTTTCGCCCTGGCTGGAGGGGGAATGATGTGGCCGCTGTGTATCCGGCCGATCTACAAGGTCATCGATGCCCGTAACTGGATCGAAACGCCTTGCCGGGTTATTCAGGCCCGGGTTCAGTCGCATGACAGCGACGACGGGACAACTTACAGCGTGGACATTCTGTACGAGTATTCCATCGGTGGAAAAACCTATCGATCCGCCCGATATGATTTTCTCGGCGGATCCTCCAGCGGGTATCACGGAAAACAGAAAATTGTCGATCGATATCGGACGATGTCGAATCCGGTTTGCTATGTCAATCCGGCCCACCTATCGGAAGCGGTTCTGGTCCGAAAGGCGACGGCCAAACTGTTTCTTTGCCTGTTCCCGTGGGTGTTTTTCCTCGTGGGGGCTGGCGGGATCTTTGGAGTTCTTCGCTCGTCCGCTCGATCTGCACAGACCGGCTCAGCAGCGTGGTTGCCGCCTTCATCCAAAACCGGCTGTGGGATGGACCCCGGAGGTGTGCACTGGCTGCGGCCTTCAGTCGAGGCCGACAGGTGCAATGATTGGATCACGCTGCCGGCGGCCGGACGGCGTGCCGGAAAGTTTTTCGGCTGGCTTTTGTTTGCGGCATTCTGGAACGGAATGATCTCGGTGTTTATCGGGATGGCGATTCAATCTTTTCGTCACGGACATCCCGAATGGTTTCTGGCTGTGTTTCTGATTCCCTTTGTCCTGATCGGGTTTGCTTTAATCCTGGCGGCGGGGTATCAGTTTTTGGCTTTATTTAATCCGTACCCGGTGGTCCGGATCCGTCCCGGGCGGGTTCGGCTGGGGGAGACGGCGGATCTGAAATGGGAATTGAGAGGTCTGCCGGGACGAATCCGCGAATTAAAGATTGTCCTGACGGCCAGCGAACAGATTCGCAATACCTCCGACGAGAACAGACGCAACCGGACTGTGTCGATGTCATCCAAACCCATCTTTGAACGCGATCTGGTCCTCCTGACTGAACCGCAGCAGATTGCCTCCGGACAGATTCGCCTGTCGATCCCCGCTGCGGGGATGCATTCGTTCGATTCGGGCAATTGCCGCCTGATCTGGGCCGTGTCGTTCCTTGGCGACATTCGCTTGTGGCCAAACCTCAAGGACGACCTGACAATCCTCGTCGTTCCCTCCCACCTGCAGGAGCCCGCATGAATCCATTATTCGTCCAGACCGACGGAAATCAGGCCGATTATCGTCCCGGCGACATCGTCCGCGGGGTGATCCGTTGGCAATACGACACCCGGCCGGGTCGGATTGAGCTGCGGCTAATCTGGTTTACGGAAGGTCCTGGTCCGGATGATGTGAAGATTGTCGATACGCTCGTCCAGGAAGACCCTTTGCCGGCCGATGCCTGTGTGTTTCAATTCCGGTTACCGGACGGCCCCTTTAGTTACAACGGGAATTCCTTTCGTGTTCGTTGGGCTCTGGAACTTCTGGCCCCGGGCAGAAAGGATTGTGTACGACTGAATGTTATCGTCAGCCCGACAAACCAGCCGATTACGGTTCCCTTTCACTAAGGACCTTTCCTCCCTACATCCCCATAAACAACAACAGCAGATCCAAGATAAACAACAATACGATGGTTGTTTCCAGAATCACCATCCAGAAATTGTTACGATCCTGCTGGAGGATCTGGTATAGATCGCCGAGGGTCTTGAGTTTATTGTCGAGAATCCGGTGCCACTCGGCCAGATGAAAACGATTGGACAATGCTCCGTAAATCCGGGCCAGATGCCAATCGCCGAAGAACTTGGTGATGTTTTCCAATTCATCGGTTAGCCGGGCCATATCGACATGAATCTCGCGGAGATTCCTCCGAATGGCAACATTGGTATGGGTCTTCCATACCGATAGATCGCGATAGGACTGCTCAAGTGACATATCCAGCGCCTGATCGTAGGCCTTCAGTTCGGCCAACTGAACATTGGCCAGTTCGGCGACATGCAGGATATCGCCGAGAGTGTCCCCTTGGCCAATGACCAGGGCCGCATCCCAGTCCATTACGGCCAGATCATTGTTGTAGTAACTAAGGTACTGGCTGGTGGATTCCTCGGCCTCCTGTTGCGAAAGGTTGGTGATATCGGATTCTTCCGTCAACAACCCCGCGACCGGCCGAACATGGTCCCGCAACCACTGTTCCGCAGTCATGCCCTCTCGATCGGGGCTGACAGGAAGTTCGTCAATGCAAAACAGCGTATACGGTTCCGGATCAAGGGTTGAGGTCGGACGGATACAATGATCATGAAGATCGGCCTGTATTCGGCGGGCCAATTCGATAGCGCGTTGTTCCAACGGCTGCAAATCGACCTTCAAATCATGGCAGGCGATCAACTGCTCAAGATGATCGACCTCGAACGGCACACGATACTGGATGCTGATAGCGCCGATTCCAAAAACCAGAACATGGGTAGAAATATTGGCCGTTCCAACCGGAAGCTGACAGGTCTGGGGGGGAAGGACAATTTGTTTGGGACGATAGAAAAATCGTTGCCGCGGGCTCCGTCGGGTTTGGAGGATTGTATAATCCGTCGCAGGGATACCAAGAACACAATCCGGCGGCTTGTCTTTCAACTCATACGCGATATCAAATGCATATATATACACCACTTGACCACAATATTTTTTCATCGGTCTGCAACCCTTTGCTCAAGTCTTGTTCCTTCGTTTCGTGAACCACCTTCTACCCACAGTTACCGCAAAAAGCAAGTCTCTGCAAAATAGGAACTGTTATCGGTTAAACGAATATGATATACTGTAATCGTATTTCTCGAAAGACCAGCTATAGAGAGTCAAGCATAAAAGAAGCGAAATTATTTCTTTGATCTTTGACAAGTGAAGATGTCTCAGGATTTCGGATGATACCCTTGAGGAATATAGTCCCGCCGATCGGTCATGATTCGCCAGACGAC
>JAAYVQ010000304.1 GCA_012517095.1 Phycisphaerae bacterium
CCCCGTTCCCTTTTGACCGATCTTATTGTCAAGTTGAAATGTCGGCTATTTGGTGCATTACTGGATAATGAGAGTCGCCATATCGTCCATTTTCTAGAAATATTCATTCATTGTTTCATACATTTTGGTATTCATGTTGGAAGGGAATTACTCAATAGAATCGGGAAATATACGGATACCCGATCAATCCAGTTTTCTTTTGAAAGAGAAAGTTGGGCGAAAATATCGAAAAAAATCTTGACTTTTTTGAAATGGTGTTATAGTATAATTCATGGCCAAGAGGAGAAAGGGATTTTAGGCACAAAATGTTTTGGCTCAAACGAAGGGAGGCAGACCTATGAAATCCTCGTATGGACATTGTGTCGGAATCTTTGCCCTGACATTCTGTTCCGTTTGTTTCGGAGGGACTTACTCCGGAGGTTCGGGCACAACAGCCGATCCATTTCGGATCGGAACACTGGCCGATTGGGTCGAATTAACGGGCGCATCGGGAGACTGGGATAAGCAATTTATCCTGATGCGAGATCTGGATATTTCCGGAGTGGCAATGACAGCCGTGGGATCCCCTGCAGTCCCATTCACCGGAAGTCTGGATGGACGGGGGTATCGGATCTCCAATTTGTATATGTATTTTTCATATCTCCCGGATCGCGAGTATCTCGGATTGTTTGGGGATGTCGGGCCCGGCGGACAGATTCGGAACCTGGGATTGGAGAAGGTGGATATCCGGGGTACCCAGTATGTCGGGGGGATAGCGGGTTTTAACCAAGGGTTCATCACCGCATGTTATGTAACGGGGATGGTGAATGTATTAGGAGTTTCGAACCTGGGAATCGGAGGAATGGTCGGAACGAACTCCGGAACCGTAATGAATTGTTATGCAAAAGTAACCACGACGGGATGTGGATTAGTCGGGGACAATGCCAAGGGGACCATCGCAAACTGTTATTCGGCCAGTCTCACTCCTTACGCTGAAGACAATCTGGCCCCGTCATCCGGACCCTACAAAGGTACCATCACTGCGAGTTTCTGGGAGGACCTGGGGAAAGAGCGAATGAATCCCGGTGTATGGCCCACCGATCGAACAACCGCCGAGATGAGAAGGAAAGTAACCTATTCTGTAGCGGGATGGGATTTTGTGGGCGAGACGGCCAACGGGACAGCAGATGTCTGGCGGATGTGCGAGGAGGGTGTGGATACTCC
Source organism: Phycisphaerae bacterium (assembly GCA_012517095.1). Classification (GTDB taxonomy): domain Bacteria; phylum Planctomycetota; class Phycisphaerae; order Sedimentisphaerales; family Anaerohalosphaeraceae; genus FEN-1350. Next base: position 1,204 of record JAAYVQ010000304.1, read on the forward strand.
TCGGTTGGCGTGGGAATTTTCGGGAACAGGTGATTTTGCCTGTCCGAATGGAACTGAGATGGCGGATCTTCTGGAACTGGCCAGTCGTTGGATGAAGGCGAGGCCCGAAGAAGCCGGTGCGGCGGATGGGACCGGCGACGGGATTGTGAATTTCGATGATTTCGCATTGCTCGGCGAACATTGGCTGTTCCGTCAAACGGGGCAGCTTGTCGGGCATTGGCCGCTGGATGGGGATTACCTGTCGAGTGTCGGGGGTTATGTCGGGACTCCGGTTGGCGATCCGGAGTTTGTGCCAGAAGCCGAGGCAAGGATGGGAAGCGGAGCATTGGTGTTGGACAATGATGATTCTGTCGTCGTTGAAGGGTACAAGGGGATCACTGGAAGTCGGGCACGGACCTGTATGGCCTGGATCAAGACGGACAGGAACATCAACTCGTTATTCTGGTGGGGTAATCCCGATAAGTCCGGAGGATTATGGCAAGTCGGAATTAATCACGGCGGCCTGCAACTGAATATCCGAAACGGTTTTCTCTGGACGAATACGCTTGTCAATACCGGGCAGTGGGTGCATGTCGCGGTCGTGTTGCCGGATCGCACCAATCGGATGGAGGATGTTCGTCTGTATGTCAACGGGATTCAGGAACGAAATCCAGCTTCCTATTCGCAAGGAACCATGCCCGTAATCAACACGGACGGACTCCGTGATTTTCAAATCGGGGTCCTCCCAAATTTTATGGGTCTTATCGGACTGATCGATGAAATTCGTGTGTATGACTGGGCGATGAGCCGGGAGGAGATTCTTCTGGCGGGCGGAGTCGGCGGGGTCGATGCCGGGCCGGATCAGACGGTTGAACTGGAGGCCGCTTATCGTCGACTGACGCTGGATGGTTACGGGTATAACATCAACGACGATTATCTGAGTGTGCATTGGGAAAAAATCAGCGGGCCCGACGACGCTGCGATTCTCGACCCAGAGGAATTCTCGACGCGAGTGGATATCTTTGGGGAGGGGGATTATGTGTTCCGATTGACAGCATCGGATGAAACCCGAAGTTTCTCCGATGATGTCCGGGTAATGGTTATCAAGGGCCAGATCGGTCGCTGGCGGTTTGACGGAAACCTCAGTGATGATTTTGGCCACCATGGAAATGCGAGGTGGAGCAGTTATCCGGCCAGTTCCCCCCTTCTTGTTTCAGATCCAGAGGCCAGGATCGGAAACGGCGCCGTCGAGATGAGGGGTGATGGGTATGTGATCGTGA
>JAAYVQ010000305.1 GCA_012517095.1 Phycisphaerae bacterium
AGGCGTCGGCCGCGAACGATTGGAAAAAACGCTCAACCAGATGAAGGAAAAGCTCGGCCTCAAGTCCATCGACGCGGTTTTGGTCACTCACATGCACGGCGACCATGTCACCGACGCCCTGTACCTCCGCGACCAATGGGGTGCCAAGCTGTGGACGCTGGATCGAGTCGCTAAGGTCTGCGCCAACCCGCAGAACTACGACTATGCCGCTATGATCTGTGCCTATGGCGGCATCGACAAATGTCCCTTCGACCACACCTTTACCGATGGCGAATCGTTCGAGTGGGAAGGGTACAAGTTCACCATCGACTGGATGCCCGGCCAAACCGAGTTCGGCTGCTGCATCCAGGGCCGCATCGACGGCAAGCTCGTCGCCTTCACCGGCGACAACCTCTTCGGCAATCCCGCCGACCCGGCCCAGAACGGCCACGAGGCCGTCGTCGCCCGTAACAGCGCGATCTTCGAAGAAGGGTACATCCTCGGCGCCGACTACCTCAAAAAGCTCAATCCCGACATCATCGTCGGCGGCCATTCGTGGGTGATGGACAAACCCGCTGGGATGATCGAGCGATTCGCGGCCTGGGCCCGCGAGATCCGCGACCAGTACCAGCTTCTCAGCGGCGACGAGGATTATCGCTGGCGCTACGATCCCTACTGGGTCCGCGCCGAACCCTACCGCGTCAAACTCGACCCGGAAAAAGATACTCAGTTTGATCTGGTAGTCCGCAATTTCGAAAAGAAGCCCACGGATGTTGAAGTCTATTTACATGGCTATGATATCCGGAAAATCAAACCCCTGGTTGTCCGTCTGAAAATGGAACCTGAAACAATTGTTCGAACGCCGATAACCCTGTCGCCCAAACCAATGAAAGAACCGCAAATCATCTGTTTTTCCATCATACGCAACAAGCAACCCCTCACTCCCCTGTTCGACATGATCGTCTATCCGGCGGAGTAATCGACATGGACCAGCGATCGAAACTGAAATACATACGCATCTATTTGATTGGTTTCGCATTGGGGATTCTTTTCGCCCTGCATACCGTTGTGTTTGTCCAGCCGGAAACCGGATGGTTCGTTTGCCGCCGGCCCGTTCCGCGGGATCCCGATCTTCTGGCGTTTCATTGACGGCAGCTTTGGCCTGATCGGTTTTGTCTTGTTGTGGATTCCCTACCGATGGATCAAACAAATTTCAGAAGGATCGGATCAATCAGAGGAATGGTTATAGCCAATCATTGACGAGAGCAATCTTTCCGACGGCTTTTCCGGATTCCAGTTTGCGATGGGCGTCGGCGGCGCGGCTGAAGGGGAAGATTTCCGGGTCCAGAACCGGGCGGATTCGGCCATCGTCCACAAGTCCCGCGACCCGTCGAAGGATCTCCCCGTGATGCGCCCGTCCCCGCCCCGTCAGCATCGGCAGCAGCATGAACACAGTATGCAGCGACAATCCTTTGCTGTGGGCCGTCGTCAGGTCATGCGTACCCCTCGCGGCGATGCAGACCACTCGTCCTCCGGCCGCGACCGCCTGAAAACTCGCCGCCAGATTGGCCCCGCCCACGGTATCGAAAACCACATCGAATCCCGTCCCGCCAGTGTGCTCCTTGACATACTCCTCGACCGTCTTCTGTTTGTAACGGATTGCGACATCGGCCCCCAGCGACCCGACCAGCAGGCCTTTTTCCTCGGACGACACCGTCGTGTAAACCTTTGCCCCACAGGTCTTTGCGATCTGGATGGCGATATGCCCGACGCCACCGGCCCCGGCATGAACGAGCACCTTTTCGCCCGGCCGGATATTGCCCCGATCGACCAGCGCCTCCCACGCCGTGATCGCCACCAGCGGCAGCGCTGCCGACTCGGCAAAATCCAGCGTCGCCGGCTTGGCCGCGACAAAATCCGCATCGGCCAGCATGAACTCCGCCAGTGCGCCCCCGTAATTCTTGAATCCCCCGGCGCAGGCATACACCTCGTCGCCCGGCGAAAAGCGATCCACGCCCGGCCCGACGGCCTCGACGATCCCCGCGACATCTCCGTGCAAAATCGCCGGAAAGGCCGGCGCGATCGCGGGGACTACGCCGCTGCGGACCTTGACATCGATGGGATTGATGCTGGAGGACCGCACGCGGATGAGCACATGTCCCGCCCGCACTTTCGGCCGGGGTTGCTCGGCCACCGCAAATACATCCGCCGCGCCGAATTGCCGAATCACCATCGCCTTCATCGCATTTATTCCCCCATTACCTTCACAATCGTGTTCCGCGTTCGCGTCCCGTCGAACTCGCAGAAATAAATCGCCTGCCAGGTCCCCAGAACCATCCGACCCGACTCGACCAGAACCTGAACGCTCGCCCCCACCAGCGACGATTTCACATGCGCGTCGCTGTTGCCCTCGTTGTGTCGGTATCCGGCCCGATGCTGCGGGATCAGCGCCTCCAGCGTCAGCAGAAGATCGTGCACCACATCCGGGTCGGCGTTCTCGTTGATCGTGATGGCTGCCGTCGTGTGCGGACAAAAAACCGTAACCGTCCCGGTACGGATGCCGCTTTCGGCCACGACCTTCTCCACACGCGATGTGATATCGATCATCTCGCACCGCCGCGAGGTCTTGACTGAAAACGATTGTTGAACAATAGCCATCATCGCCTCACATCTGCTCGACCACTTCGATCCCCAATAGCTCCGACAATCCATGCCGGATCGTCTTGGCCGTCAGGTCACACAGCAGCATCCGTCGCGCCCGCGCCGACGCTTCGGCGTCCAGCACGGGGCAGGCATTGTAAAAATTGCTGAACTTCTGTGCCAGGTCATACA
>JAAYVQ010000306.1 GCA_012517095.1 Phycisphaerae bacterium
CATATAATATCGAATCTGGAGAAGTGATTCGTGTAAGTCTCGAAAAAGTTGGAAATCTCGGCATCGATAGTAGCGGCGATATCATTGTATGGGATGAGGATTCCCCCATTACATCGTCCTCCGATATCTATGGATTCAATCTCAAAACTCGTCAGCGTTTTCCAATCTATATAGAAAAGGATGATCAATTCCTTCCAAAGATTTCCGGGGATAGAGTGATTTGGATCGACATGAGAGAAGAGACGGGATGGATATCACAATTGTTGAAAAAGGAGCATTGTCAGATTCGCGGCAAGATCTTTCGCCATTGGCCGGGGGAGGAGAAGTAGGGGCGGATTGAAATTGACCATTGTCGATTGACTATTGAATATTAGGATGGAATACTATCCGGCCGTCGTTACTCTTATTGGCTTTGGGAGTCGGGGGCTTCTATCGGTAATCAATGTGGCCTGCGAATGAATAGTCAATAGTCACTATTCAATCGTCAATGTCGGAAAAGTCGCACAGAATGCTATCAGCGATGGGCAGGGCTGGACGGGTCAGGCGGATACCGGAATCGTCCACAGTCAGCATCCCGTTTTTGCGGTGTTCTTCGATGACGGCCGCAAACAAGTCCATCGCATCGTAGCCGGTGGTCGCGCGGTATTCAGCCCAGTCGATCCCGCGGATTCGCCGCAGGTTCAGCACGGCCGTCTCGCAGGCAAACTCCAGCGCCGAAGTCTCCTGTATTTCGGCGATGGGGTCCAGTTCATTTTCCACGGCGTGGATATATTGGCGGATGTCGGCGATGCGGGTACAACGCCTGCGCTGGATGTGCGAGGCCGCCGATGGGCCCACGCCGTTGTACGGCCGGTTGGCCCAGTAGCCGAGATTGTGCCGGCACGCAAAACCCGGCCGGGCGAAGTTGGAGATTTCGTAGTGCTCGTAGCCCGCATCCGTCAGCATGTCGATGGCCAGCTCGTACATCTCCCGGTCGGTCTCCTCGTCGATCGGGGTGATCCGGCCGGCGTCGCGGTCGGCCGTCAGCGGCGTGTCCTCTTCGTAGGTCAGGGCATAAGTCGAGATGTGCGTGACACCCAGATCGATCGCCCGCTTAAGATTGGCCCGCCAGGATTCCATCGTCGAGCCGGGGATCGCGAAGATCAGATCGACTCCGATGTTCTCGAAGCCCACCTCGCGCGCCATCTCGACCGCTTCGACGATCTGCTCGACGGTATGCAGGCGCCCCAAGGTTTTCAGTTCCTGTGGCTGAAATGATTGCCCACCTAACGACAGCCGATTTACGCCGATATTCCGCAGGAATTGCAGAATCGGTCGATCCACCTGGCCGGGGTTGGCCTCGACGGTGAACTCCTCGAAGCCACGAACGGTCCGTGTGATCTCGTAGAGCAGCCGGCCGAGCAAGTCCATCGGCATGCAGGTTGGGCTACCGCCGCCGACATAGACGGTCGGCACTTGAGGATCGCGGACGGTCTGTCGTACCTCTTGTGCCAGCGCCCCCACAAGGCGTGCGGGATTGTGCTGAGCCACCGGCTCGGAATAGAATCCGCAATAGGGGCACTTGCGCACGCACAGCGGGATATGGACATACAATGACGGCGCTGTCATTTGGCCACCGTACTCATCTGGGCGGGATAGTAATAGCCCGAAGTCTGCGAGACCACGCCCAGCCGGTACTGGCGATCCTGCATCAGGCATGGCTTGCTGACCTTCGACGGCGACGGCGTCGAGAAGATTCGCAGCTCGCCGTTGTCCCAGCCGATCAGTTCCTCGCGCCAATCACCGAGACAATCCATTACGGCGATGATTCGCCTGGTTTCAGTGCGGTTCAGGGCCGGGCCTCCTCGAATAATTCAATGTTTGCCGGGCTCAACGGCTTGTCCTGTCCGGTCAAATAGAGACGATAGGTATATCGATGACCGATCTTCACTCCTGCGTCAACATAACAAGTCCCCTTGCAGGGCGTCTCGGTGATCAAGATCGGCGAATCCTTTGTGTTGTCATTTGTTCGGTGAATCTCGGTTGTCGCATCGGCGGAATCACCCTTGAGCATCCGCCAACTCAACAGGGCCTTGCCGTCATCTCGCTGCACGGCCACCAGGGCACGATCCAGTTTTTCCTCCCCCATCGCGGTACAGGCCAGACCGTTCATCAACAAAACGGCCAGTTCCCATCGCTTCATGATCCACTCCCGGTTGGATTAGTTATAGAAGAAGTATGCCGTTGCCGTGCAGTCCGTGTCCGTTTGCAGCCGTACCCAGTGGGCGCTGAAACCGGCGGGGAATTCGTGGTGCAGGTATCCCCTGGCCGGAACATTCAAACTTGCGTACTGTTTCCAGCTTCCATCGCCGAGAAAATCCACTTCGACGAGAAACCGGATATTGCTTTGGCTATTGTGGGTCAGGTGCAACACCTTCTGGTCGAATCCGGTCATCAGGAACGGGTCCGAGATTTCTCCGGCTTTGACAACGGTATCCCGCCATGGGCCTCCCCAGCCGCCGGGCTTGCCCATCCGCCAAAGATCATCAATGTCGCCGAACCACAGGCCCGACTGCGGCTGCCCCTGATCGTGGTCGATTTGGTCGCCTGCCATGACGAACATCCCGCGCCAGAAACAAAAGTCCGGCACCACACGAAGATGCGTACTGATCGGCCGGATCCCCCAGATATTTCCACCGTAGGTTGTCTGCGACAGGTCGTAAAATATCCCCTGAAGATCCATAATGAATCGTTCGGTCTGGGCCTGGCGGATCCGCATCCACTCGGTGAACCATGCGTGTTCCCACGATTGGCTGGCCTTCGGCAGCCGGTATCGTTTCCACTGACCGTTGATCCGCGTCCGCAGGATCGCCGAGGACCGGTCCCAGCCGGTGGCAAAAATCGCCGGCCCCCCGGTCGAGGCCTCGCCAGCTCCGAAGACCTCGACGAAGGGATTGGTCTCGATGACTGTCCAGCTCTTGCCGTCCCATTCGGCCAATCGTCCGCCCTGGCGCTGGCCGAGATATTCTTTCTGATCGTAAGTATTGTTGGCCACAACCACCCGCCCCTGGCCGGTGAAAGCGCCTTTGAAATGCGGCTTACAGTCCTTCATCTGGAGTTCGTTGACCAGATCGTACAGCTTAACGGCCTCAAGCGTGTTGACTTCGACCTCATAAAACTCGCCTTCCATCCCCAGACTATACACTTTGTTCTTCGGGTCGGTCAGGTTCTCGATCGTCGCCGTCAACCGTACGCCCTTGAGGGCTTCGATCGTGCGGACATTTCCCTTTTCATCAATCGCATAGGGCCCGATAAACGCCTGTTTCGACGGCCAGTGGACCATCCGGTTGGCGAAGGTCCCCGTTATGGATTCCGGCCGCTTGCGGAGAATCATGTCCTCGCGGAGTTCGTACAGTCCGAGTCCCTCGCCGCGGATATGGGCCACATAGCCGACCAGCCACAAACGGTCCGCCCACGGGATCAGGGCGCCGATACCCGCTTCGCTGTCGCTGCCGGCGCCGGGGGCCATCACTGTGATTTGCGGAAAAACATGTTCCACTCGAAGGGGCAACTCGGCCGGTCGGGGAGATTCGGTTGATGGATCCGGTTGGCAGAAGGCCGTGCTCAGGCAGCTCAAAACCGCCGCGCATACCAATCCCCACATCCTGCTCATGGTTCTGCCCTCCCATCGGCCGGGATCCGGCCGGATGAATCGAAGTTACCAATTCGAGTTAGGGTTCGACCGAGTATCGCGGTCGACAACTATTCTGACTGTCCGGGACCAGTTGTTTCAACCAAGGGTTTGGGCAACTCGGCAATTGCGATCCGCGGTGTTTTGCGTCGTATGACCATCCATCGTACGAGACCTGAGAACGCAAAGCCCACAAACACCAGCGCCAGCGCGCTCTGCAATCCGCACAGCCAGATTAGCCCAAAAATCGCTCCCACCCACAACAGGTGCTCGACCGGTTTTTTCCCGCGGAAATACTGATTGACCATGTGCGGATAGCGAATACGACTGACCATCAGCAGCGCGATCGCAATCGCGATAATGGGCAACACGGCGACTACCGCTGTCTCCACATTGCGAAACACCGACGAAGTCGAGCCCAGCGTCGTCCGCATGTCGTCGTAAAACAATACGATACTGCAGATAACTCCTGCCGCCGCCGGGGAGGGAAGACCCGAAAAGGTCAGATGGGAGGTTTCATCCTCTTCGTTTTCGACATTAAACCGGGCCAATCGCACGATCGCACAGGCCACGAACAATCCGGCCGCCAGCCAGATCCACCGGGTGGCCAGCGAAATCGCTGCCTCCATTCCCTCCAACCGCACGAGCATCGTGTCCTGCAGAAAATTCAGCAGCAGAAACGCGGGCGCTACTCCGAAACTGATGACATCGCACAAGCTGTCAAGCTGGCCGCCGAAACTGGAGGTCGTGTGGCTCATCCGCGCGACCCGACCATCCAGCATGTCGGCGATCATTCCGAAAAAGATCAGGTATGCCGCGATGGTGTAATGTGAGATCGTAAATTGATGAAAGTTCCAATCCTGGGCGCCGCGGTCTGCGAACGACAGGGCTGCGAATCCGAATATCCCGTTCAGCAATGTGATCACGGACGGAAGCAGGGTGACATATTTGACCTGGGGGCGTCGTACCCGCCGGAAGAATTTTCGTCTTTTGGGTTTCTCAGTTTGGCTCGCGTTCATTTCACATACCTTACCAGCGTCGTTTCTCCAGCTCGTACCGTTTGTCCCACCGACACGGCCGTCTGCACCGAGTCCCGCATGGGCACATAGAGTTCCGTACGGGACCCGAACTTGATCATTCCATACTGTTCACCGGCGTTTAACTTCCCGCCCTCCTGGGCCGCACACACGATCCGCCGTGCCACGGCGCCGCTAACCTGCCGGACCATCAGGCGATCCTTTGGTTCGGCCAATCGCGTCATCATGACGGCGTTGGATTCGTTCAGCGTCGTCGCCTGCGGATCCCGCGCATCGCGAAACTCGCCGGGTTTGTATGTGATCGAATCGATCCGAACCGCACAGGGGACGCGGTTGATATGGACATTGAAAATACTCAGAAAAATTCCGATCCGCAGCGTCTTGCCTTCGAATTCGGGTACTCCATCCAATATCTCGATATCCCGTACGACCCCGTCAGCCGGCGAGAGCAGAAGGGACTCGTCCTGTGGAATCGTCCGAGGGGGATCGCGGAAGAATGACAGGACCCAGCCCAGCACAATCAGGAGGAGGATTTCGACGATCGTCCCCGGCAAGGGCTGAATAATCCGTTTGTTGATCGCCCAGCCGATCAACAGAATGACCACCAGCAAAACGGCCGGATAGACAGCCACCTGGGGCATTCCGTATTTGGTCAAAGGGATTCGCATAGCGAACTTTCGTCCCGACAAGGTCTCAAAGTGAAGTCCGGACGATGTGCAAAATCCGGTCCACGATTTCGATATGCCTCTGTTCGTCCTCGGCGATGCGGCCGAACACCTGTTTGATCTCGGAGCTTTCGACACGCGGGTCGACCACGATCTGGCGATAAAAATCGCGGGCCGATTCTTCGATGTCTCGCATCGTGTCAAATTCCGACAAGATCTGCTCTTTATCTTTGGCTTTCATCGCCGATCAATCGCTTTCGAATGGTTGTGATCATCCGCTCGTGTTTGGCCGTTTCGTTGAGCAGGATCGTGAGCATGTCGCGGATCTGCTCAAAAGTTTCATCTGAGACGGAGGACGGCCAAATGCGGCGGTTAAGATATTCCCGATAGACACTGTGGCTCATCTGGTCCTCCATGTCGAGGGCCGAAGCCAGAACGCCCGCCAGCGTCAGCGGATTTCGTTGTGGTTGTTGGGTATCCATCCATAGTACTATCGGAAAAACCGCCCGGATTGTCAAAGGAATTCCGCCCCGGCGCACACAAAGGGTTCGCTGCGGCAGCGAACCCTTCGTCAATCTCCCTGAAGAGCGGTTCACACGGGTTTATACAGACGGCTTGTTTTCGTCCTGGTTGATCTTCTCCAGTTCCTTTTGAAGTTTCTCCATGGACTTCTGATGTTCCTTTTCCATCTGCTCGAGGCGATTCTGGAGATCTTTCATCTGCTTTTGAAGCTTGTCCATCGACTCGCTGCCTTTTTGAGGTACGGGAGCCAAGAACGGTTCGATCGGTTCCACCGGCTTGAATGGGAGCGGCGGGGTGATCTTGCGCGTCTCGATATTCTTGCGGGTGTGCCGATCCAGTTTGGACGCTTTCAGAGCGCTGTCCAGATCCTTCCTGGCCATTTTGCGATAGGGTTCGGGCATTTTGTCGATTTTCTCGACGGTGGTAATGATTTCGGTTTCGTCGGATTTGACAGTGATCTGCGTCTGAGGGTCGGAGGGATTACCTTCGATCGTGATGGTGTAGTTCTTGCCGTCTTCGCTGTGGCTGAAGCTGTACATTTCGTTCATAAACTTCTTGACATACGAGTCGATGTCCGGGATTTTTTCCATCGGCACTTCGAACCAGTTTTTCTGGCCGGGTTGGAGACGGAACACCCGACCGGGATTCCAGGAGTAACTGATCTCCGGCTCCAACGGATATTTCCATTCTTCGTCGCCGGGTTTTCGGGTTTCCAGGGCGACCTTGGCGGTTTTGGTTTCGCCCAGATGAATGATCTTCAACTCGACGGTTTTTCCGGCATCCATATCGCGGATGGTGTCCACGAATTCCTCGAAACCCTTGACGGGTTTGCCATCCAGGCCCACGATCAAATCATCCTGTTCCAGGCCGACTTTGTCGGCGGGACTGCCGACCAGGACATTCTGAATCCGAAGTCCCGTTTCCGGTTCCAGCCGCAGGTGCTTAACCAGAAGTTCGGGTAATGGTTCGGGGTCCAGCCGAACACCCAGATAGGTTCGCGGCTCGTCAGAAACCGCCGTGGCGATCGCTATGACGCCCGAATGAGGGACCGTTTTAGGGGTGACCACCGCACCGTGCTCTTCTTGAATGGGCCCCGGGGAAATGAGCGTGTCCCCGGGCTCATGCTGGAGTAGTTCGAGGTGCCGCTCTTCGGTTTGCTGCGCGGCGGTCAGCGGTACCGCGGCCAGACAAATCCATACAATCCATACATATCGCATATGCATTTCCTTTCGTATTGAATCCCTAATCCTATCCACTTTATCCGCTATCCTTCCTGCAGGGAAAGGGTTACAAATCTCCGTAGTACATCGCCGGCAAGACATGCTGACGGCGATACCCTTCCAGAAGCCACTGTTCGCCCGACGGATCGGTGACGGTGTACCAATCGACATTCCGATGCTCGCCCGGGATCGTCGGCGGTTTCGCGCCGGCGGGCGTAAAGGATTCGCTCTGGGTCGGATTCTGTGCCAGCGGTGATGGTATTGGCTGTACGGAATTGTCGGGGGCAACGATCATTCCATGCAAGACAAACCCCAGCAGCAATCCCGCAGCCAAACCGGCCGCGGAATGGATCCATTCCCGCCGGAAGAAACGGTTGCTGATGCGGCGCATCGGCGAGGCCTTTTGCCAGGCCATTTCGAAGATCTCTTCCATGGGCTTTCCGCCCTCCAGGGCCGGATGGACAGCCAAACGAAGCCGTTCATGCAACCGTCGGTACTGGTTCAATTCCTCCCGTGCGGATTCATCGGCCGCCAGAGACTGATCCAGAAGGCGTTGTTCCTCGGGTGTGATCTCGCCGTCCAGATATTTCCCCATTAAAATATCGAGTATTTCGTTTGCCATCGTCAGGATCTCGGAATCTTGGTCGTTTCTTTTCCCGCCAGTCGCTGGCGCACCATTCGTCGCGCCCGAACCAATCGGATCTGAACCGTGGTGACGGGCACATCCAGCGTCGCCGCCATTTCTTCGTAACTGATTTGTTCTGTGCAGGCCATCAACAGAACCTCGCGATATTTATCCGGCAACTCTCGAATCGCGTGCAAGAGTTGTTGCATGGTTTCCCGTCCTTCGATCTGTTCCGACGGGACCGGGGCTTTCTCGTCCGCTTGAATGATTTCGTCGGGATCCAGACAGGGGAACTGGTGCCCTTTTCGGCGATAAAACGCGGTGGCCTCATTGCGAGCCAGCGTCGCCAGCCACGGTCGAAATCGTTCGGGTTCCCGGAGCGAACCGATCTTTTCGATGACTCGAACGCAGATATCCTGAAGAATGTCGTCGAGGTTCTCCGCTCGGCCCGTATAATTATAGACAAGAGCTTTTATCCAGGCCCAGTTACGACGGAGTAACTCCTGCAGGGAGTTCTTGTCCCCTTGCCGTGCCGCAGCCGCCAGGGCCGCTTCATTTTGACGTCCTGAGCCGTTCATCGTATTCAATCTATACGATGGGAGGTGAAACGCTTTCATACACATTTTTCATGCCGAGAAGGAAATCCTGCACAAGGTCTTAAAACATAGTGAATCATAGGTGTATAAAGATAATTTGTCCCTGTATCTACGCAATAAAATAGAGGAATTGTACGTTATTAAAGATCGGAGAGTCGGATAGCCCTGATGTTTCCGGAGCGGGAATGAAACTATGTATCAAGGCGGGTGATCGGCGTGGAAGCGACTCTTTGTCGGGTGGGATCAGCGAAATGTAACTTCTTTTCCGGCAAAGACTTTCGACTCTCCATTTTCTTTTAACCCCATCGGTTGAATTCTGTGGAAAAAGTCTTGTCGGCGTCCGTATTTCTCCCGGCTCAAGGCAATAAGTATCCTGTCCGATTCGTCCATTCGGATGGTATGATTCAAAGATCAATCGATTCAGACGAATCGTGTAACCAAGTCCGGCCGATGATTCGGAAATGGATCGGGATAATGCCGGAAAAGCGATTTTGGCGTTCAGAGGGTAACTGTGAGCATGATAATCCGAGGATACCGGGATTCTCTCCTCTTTGTTGGGTTCTTATGTGTCTGTTGTCTGTTTGCATCTGGCGCTGATTCTTCGTCAACGAATCCCTTTGAAATTTCCAGCCCGGATACAGGGTTCAATGTCGTTGACAAATTCGTTCTCTCCGGATTACAGAAGGAACAAATCCGGCCGGCCGGATTGTGTTCGGACGCCGTGTTTCTCCGCAGGGTCTATCTGGATGTGACCGGCGCGATGCCGGAAGCGGAAGAAGTACGCCGGTTTCTGGAAAATCCTCGTCAGGACAAGCGGGTCACGCTGATCAATCGATTGCTGGCCGAATCGGCATACGCCGACTATCGCACGCTGAAGTGGTGCGACCTGCTGCGGGTCAAGGCGGAGTTTCCGATCAATCTGTGGCCGAACACCGTACAGGCGTATCATCGGTGGATTTACGATGCGATGAAGGACAAGATGCCGTACGATCAGTTTGTCCGGCAGTTGCTGACTTCCAGCGGGAGCAATTTTCGGACGCCACCGGTGAATTTTTACCGGGCCGTCCAGGGGCGAGAGCCGGCGGCCATCGCTTCGGCGGTGGCGCTGACTTTTCTCGGGGAGAGGATGGACCAGTGGCCGGCGGATCGGCGCGAGGGATTCGCCGCTTTCTTTTCGCGGATCGGGTATAAGGACACCGCCGAGTGGAAAGAGGAGATTGTGTATTTCAAGCCGTCTGAAACTCCACTGACAGCGATGTTCCCGGATGGCAAGCGGGTGACCATTCCGGCCGATCAGGATCCGCGCGAGGTCTTCGCCGGCTGGCTGCTGGCGGCCGACAATCCGCGACTGTCGCGGGCGATTGTCAACCGCGTCTGGTCGTGGCTGATGGGGCGGGGGTTGATTCACGAACCGGATGACATTCGCTCGGATAATCCGGCGGTGTATCCGGAACTGCTCGATACCCTGGCGGGCGAGCTGGTCAAGGCCAAGTACGATATCAACCATATCTACGGATTGATTCTCAAGTCCCGGACTTATCAGCAATCGTCGATTCCGCGAAGCGATCCGGCCAGGGCCGAGGCAAAGTTCGCCTGTTATCCGGTTCGGCGGTTGGAGGCCGAAACGCTGATCGACGCTCTCTGCCGCATCACGGGCACGCGCGAGAGCTATTCCAGCCCGATTCCGGAACCGTTCACCTTTATCCCCGAGGATCAGCGATCGATCGAACTGGCTGACGGCAGCATCAGCAGTTCGTTTCTGGAGTTGTTTGGACGGCCCCCGCGGGATACGGGGCTGGAGTCGGAACGCAACAACGCCACAACCGAGACCCAGCGGATGCACCTGCTGAACTCCTCCCACATCCAGAACAAGATCCAGAATAGCTGGAAGCTTCGCGCCTTAGTCACCGCTCAGCGCAACAACCGCCCCGCTCTGATCGATTCATTCTATCTGATGATCCTGTCGCGTTATCCGACGCAAAAGGAGCGAGAGACCGCGATGGCGTATCTGAAGTCTGATCCGATGGCGGGTTCCCAGGATCTGGCCTGGGCGCTGGTCAACAGCAAAGAATTTCTGTATCGACACTAAGCGAAAATTCACAGCACGAGATTCTAAAATCTAAACAAAATAGATATATAATAAAGACAAATAATATGAAAAAGGACAATGGCACTTTGAACCGGCGTGACGTTCTCAAGCGAGGTCTGTGGGGCGCCGCGGGGCTGAGTTTGTACGGCGTTGCCGGTTCCGCCCGGGTGGTCGGGGCGGCCGAAAAACCGAAGGGCAAGGCCCAATCGGTGATCCAGATCTGGATGTGGGGCGGACCCAGCCATCTGGACACCTTCGATCCCAAGCCGGCCGCCGGATATGATTACTGCGGGCCATTCGACAAGCCCATCGACACCAATGTTGCGGGAATCCAGATCGGACAGATGCTGCCGTTGCTGGCCCAGCAGGCGGACAAATACTCCATCATCCGCAGCATGACCCATGGCAACAATGGCCACGAAACGGCCTCCTATATCGTCCAGACCGGCCACGAACCCGGCCGTCAGGTCTTTCCCTGCATGGGAGCGGTGGCCTCGTTGTTCAAGGGATACGATCATGGATACAAAGGTCTGGTTCCCCCATATGTTGTGCTGACAAGGCCGCAGGGACGGTTTTCCGAGTCCGGCTTTCTGGGCGATAAATACAAACCCTTCGCCACTGGCGGGGACCCGAACCGGGAACCGTTTGCGGTCGAGGGGATTATTGCGCAAGGGATTTCCGACCGACGACAGGAGAGCCGTCGCAAACTCCTGGAGGATCTGGATACCCTTGGCGAGGCGATGCCCGATCATCCGCAGTTCGAGCAATTCGATCGGAGCGAGCAGAAGGCCTTTGATATGATGTTCGGCCAGGCACGGTCCCTGTTTGATCTCAAGCAGGAAAAGGATGAAACCCGGCAACGATACGGCCGTACCACCTTCGGCCAAAGCTGTCTGACCGCCCGCCGATTGGTCGAACACGGCGTGCCGTATATCACCATCAACTATGGGGGCTGGGATACCCACAAGCAGCATTTCGAGGCAATGCGGCGAAAGCTGCCGGAGATGGATCAGGGAATGTCGGCTCTACTGGATGATTTATCCCAGCGCGGTCTACTGGAGACCACGATTGTCTGGTGGGGTGGCGAGTTCGGCCGCACGCCGAAGATCCTGTGGGAATCGCCGTGGAACGGAGGACGCAATCACTTCGGAAAGTGTTTCTGTTCCGTCGTCGCCGGCGGCGGCTTCAAAGGCGGGTGCGTCGTCGGTTCCTCGGACGAAACAGGAAGCGAGCCAGCGACAAGGCCGGTCTATCCGCAGGATCTGCTTCGGAGCATGTACACGCTGCTGGGGATCGATCCGGACGGACCGCTGCCCAACGGTCGGGGCCTGGATGTCAAAGTCATGCCAAAGGCCGCCAGCGGTTCCGGAATGTTGACGGAAATCATGTAGCCGGTGAACGAGACAAGACCATGCGAAAATATTTGACGAGCATCGCCGTAATTCTATTGGCTATGACGGGTTCGATTGCCGGCCAGCCGAATGCCCGCGCGCCGCATATCGGGTATTTGTATCCGGCCGGAGGCCAGCGCGGAACGGAAATTACCGTCACGGCCGGCGGTCAGAATCTTCGGGGTGGTCGTCAGGTCCATATCTCCGGCACGGGCGTCAGGGCCGAGGTGTTGCAGTTTTGTCCTCCGTTGCTCAATCTCGGCGCCGAGGAACGAATGGAAATCCAGCGGCGTTTCCGCGAGGCGTTCATCACCAAGATCGAGGAACTAACCGGAAAACCCCTTGCGGATCTTCGGGAAAAAGCGGCCGACAAATCCAAATCCTCCGATGCCAA
The DNA here is from genome assembly GCA_012517095.1 of Phycisphaerae bacterium. Lineage (GTDB taxonomy): Bacteria > Planctomycetota > Phycisphaerae > Sedimentisphaerales > Anaerohalosphaeraceae > FEN-1350. The sequence continues at coordinate 12,210 of JAAYVQ010000306.1, forward strand.
ACCGACGGAGAAATCCAAAGATGCTGCCGCTTCGCAGACGCCTGAAGCGACGCTGAAGATTCCGGAACATCCTTTATTGGATAATCTGGACAAAAGAAGCCTTCGAGAGCTCGTGAACATCCGGATGTCCCTGTTTCCGGATCGCAACAAACTGCAAATGAACCGGCAGATTGCCGAAGGGGTCCAATTGAAAATCACGATTGCTCCCGATGCCGAACCGGGCAGCCGCGAACTGCGCATCCAGACGGCAGCGGGATTGAGCAATCCAATCGTTTTCGAAGTCGGCGTGCTGCCGGAGATCGTCGAGATGGAACCCAACGCCGGCGAATCGATCCAGGCCTTTCCGGAGTTGTCCAAGCTTCCGAAGTTTACGGACTCCATCCGTCCGCAGACATACAAGTTGCCGATCATGTTCAACGGCCAGATTATGCCCGGCGATGTGGATCGTTTTCGATTTTCCGTCGAACAGGGACAACAGATCGTCGTCGAGGCGCGGGCCCGTAATCTGATCCCGTACCTGGCCGATGCGGTTCCCGGCTGGTTTCAGGCGACCCTGGCCTTGTACGATAGCGCGGGCAAAGAAGTCGCCTTTGTGGATGATTATCGGTTTCATCCCGATCCGACGATGATGGTTACGATTCCCCGGACCGGCGAGTATGAGCTGGAAATCCGGGACGCCATCTATCGCGGCCGGGAGGATTTTGTCTATCGCGTATCCGTCGGCCGCCTACCCTATATCACGCAGGCGTTTCCGCTGGGCGGTCGCATCGGGCAGCCGGTGACGGCGTCGATCGAGGGGTGGAATCTAACAGCAAAACAGTTACCCCTGGACACCGCCGCAGAAGGGCCGCATATTCGCCGTGCGGCAGCGCAGGAGAGCGATTCACTCTCCAATTCCATCCTGTATGCCGTGGATCCATTGCCGGAGTTTACCGAAAGCGAGACCAACGATACTCCCGACCAGGCGCAGCGAGTGCCGATCCCGATTATCATCAACGGTCGGATCGATAAGGACGGCGACGAAGATGTGTTTCGCCTGGACCTGACGGCCGGACAGGAACTGGTCGCGGAGGTCTATGGGAGACGACTGGATTCGCCGATCGATTCTCTGCTGCGGCTGACGGATGAAAAGGGCGATACGCTGGCTCTGAATGACGACTATGTCGTCAAAGAGAACTACCTCTACAAAGACGCCCAGGGCGTGATCACCCATCCGGCGGATTCCTGGATGCGAACCCACATTAAGGATTCAGGGATCTATTATGTCCACATCAGAGACACACAGGACCACGGCTCGTCCGCTCATGTCTATCGCCTGCGGATTTCCCCGCCGCAGCCGGGATTTGACCTGCGGATCACGCCGTCGAGTCTGAACCTGCGGGCCGGAATCCCGATGCCGGTGACCGTCTATGCGTTGCGTCACGACGGTTTCAGCGGCCCGATCGAGGTGGTCGTCAAACAACCTTCGGGATTTCGTCTGGATGGCGGGATCATCCCGGAAGGCGTCGATCGAATCCGGATGACCCTGACGGCGCTGGGTGATGCGCCTGCGGATCTTGTCGCGGTGCACCTGGAGGGAGAAACGCAGATCCGTGGCCAATCGGTCAGACGGCCCGTTGTACCGGCCGAAGACATGATGCAGGCCTTTCTGTATCGGCACCTGGTGCCGTCTCAGGAGCTGATGATCGCAGTCGATAAGCCCCGGTGGTCGCCACTGATCGAATCGGCGGGGAAAGATCCGATCCGAATCCCCGCCGGCGGTCAAGCGGAAGTCGTCCTGAAAACCCCGCGCCGACCGACGGCGCAAAAATTCCAGCTGGAGTTGCTTGACCCGCCGGCCGGGATTACGCTGGGTCCGGTCTCGGCCACGACCAGCCAAATGAGTTTTCTCTTGAAAGCGAACAAGGACTCGCCCAAGATCGGCTTTCAAGACAATCTGATCGTCGAGTTGATCGGGGAACGGCCCCGACTCAAAGACGGCAAACCCACCGGCCAAACAGATCGGATCTCCGCCGGCACCCTTCCCGCCATCCCAATTCGGATCGTCGATGCGGCGACGATTGAGCCGGCAAAGCCCGCGGAATCCGTCAAAGCGGCGGAACCGAAACCGGCCAATAGCGGCGATCCGACCCAGCCAAAACCCAAGCCCAATCCGGCGAAACGGAAGCCGAAAAAGCCGCAGTGAACCGGACAAATGTTTGCTTTTGGGGGAAATTGTGTACAATACCGCGGCCGTCAGACAAAGGGGCTGTATAAATATAGAATCGTAAATCGTTTTTCTGGAGTTCAGGATGAAGATGTTTGAAGTCTCATCAAGGGTCGCCGTTTCTCTGATTTGTATTTCCGGCATTTGTCTTGCCGGAGATTGGCCTCAGTGGCGCGGCCCGAATCGCGACGGAATATCCAAGGAAACCGGGCTGCTAACAGAATGGCCGGCCGGCGGGCCCGAGCTGAAATGGAAGGTCACGGGTTTGGGGGCCGGCTTTTCCTCGGTGAGCTTGGCGGGAGACCGCATTTTCACCGCCGGGGATATCGGAGATTCCAGTTTTATCGTTGCCCTGAATCGCGCTAACGGCAAGGTCCTCTGGAAAACCAAGCTGGGCCAGCCGGGCGGCGGACCGGCTGGGCCGCGAGGCACACCCTCGACTGATGGTAATCTGGTTTTCGCGCTGGGCCAAAATGGGGAGTTGGTTTGTGTGGAGGCCAGTTCCGGTAAAGAGGTGTGGCGGAAAAACCTGGCCAAAGAGTTCGGTGGAAAGTTCGGCGGATGGCTGTATTCGGAATCTCCGCTGGTCGATGGCGATCGGTTAATCTGCACGCCGGGCGGCAATCAAGGGACGCTGATGGCCTTCAATAAAAAGACAGGCGAAGTTCTCTGGCGATGCAAAGAATGGACCGACAACGCGGAGTATTCGTCGGCTATCGTTGAGACCCTCGGCGGCATACGGCAGTACATTCAATTCACAGGTAACAGCGTAGCGGGAGTGGCGACCGACAGCGGCAAGTTGTTGTGGCGGGCCGATCGGCCCGGTCGCACGGCCACGGTGCCCACGCCGATCTGCAAAGACAACCGGGTCTATGTGACCAGCGGATATGGTGTCGGGTGCAACCTGTTCAAAATCACAGCCGAGGGCGACCAGTTCAAGACCGAGCTGGTCTATGCCAACACCAACATGGTGAACCATCATGGCGGGGTGGTGCTGGTGGGCCAATACCTGTATGGGTATTCGGACGGCAAGGGCTGGATCTGTCAGGACTTCAAGAGCGGCGAGATTCTGTGGAAGAATCCCGGCGTGGGCAAAGGCGCGATCGCCTATGCCGACAAGCATCTCTATCTCCGCAGCGAAGGCAGCAGCGGGACGGTTGCGCTGATCGAAGCCACGCCCCAGGCCTATAAGGAAACGGGTCGATTTGACCAGCCGGACCGCAGCGGCAGCGAAAGCTGGGCCCATCCGGTGATCGCCGGCGGTTGTCTGTATTTACGGGATCAGGATCTGTTGTTGTGCTATGATCTATCGACAAAGTAAAGCGGTTATATCGAATAAAAACAATCTGAGTATGGGAGCCGGTATGAAATTGTTCAGAAACGCATCGATCGTCGTTCTTTCTGTTGTTTTGATTTCCAGTATTTGCATGGGGGCTGACTGGGCCCAGTGGCGCGGACCCAACCGCGACGGCTGTTCGACGGAGACGGGGCTGTTGGCTTCGTGGCCTGAGGGCGGACCGGCGCTGGTATGGAAAGCCACGGGAATCGGCGCGGGTTTTTCAACGGTGGCCATCGCCGGTGATCGGATTTTTACCACCGGAGAGAAAGGCGACTTGGATTCCGTGCACTGCCTGGATCTCAACGGGGGAAAGATTCTGTGGAGCGCCTCGTTTGGAAAATCCGGCGCGCCCGGCTGGGGCGGATTTACCGGCCCGCGCGGAACGCCGACCCTGGATGGCGAACGGCTCTATGTGATCGGGCAGTACGGCGAGCTGGTGTGCCTGAAGACCGCCGACGGCGGCAAGGTCTGGAGTAAAGACCTGACCAAGGATTTCGGCGGCAAACGGCCGGAGTGGGGATACAGCGAATCGGTACTCGTGGACGGCGACCAGGTGGTCTGCACGCCGGGCGGTAAGAAAGGCGCGATTGTGGCCCTCAAAAAAACGACCGGGGAGTTGCTCTGGCAGACCCAGGACCTTACCGATGAAGCGCATTATTCGTCGATCGTGATCGCCGAGATCGAAGGCGTCAGGCAGTATATCCAATTGACTCCCGAGCATGTCGTCGGTGTTTCACCGGACGGTAAAGTGTTATGGAAAGCGACTCGTAAAGGCAAGACGGCCGTGATTCCGACGCCCGTGGTCAGCGGCAACAAGGTGTATGTCACCAGCGGTTATGGTGCGGGGTGCAACCTGTTCGAGATTACCAAGGTGGATGGCGCATTCAGTGCCAGGCAAGTTTATGCCGAGCGAAGCATGTCCGATCATCACGGCGGGGCGGTACTCGTCGGCGATTATGTTTATGGCCATTGCGACAGTCAGGGCTGGGTCTGCCAGGAATTGGCCACCGGGCAGATCCAATGGGCCGAGAAGGGCCAGATCGGCAAGGGTTCAGTGGTCTATGCCGATGGAAAGCTGATCCTTCGGGCGGAAGACAAGGGTGTCGTCGGGATGATTGCGGCTACGCCGGAGGGGTACAAGGAACTGGGTCGATTCATCCAGCCGGGATTCGGCAAACCCAAGACCTGGCCCCACCCGGTGGTCTTCGGAAAGAAACTTTATCTTCGAGACCAGGACCAGCTCTTGTGTTATGATATTGCGGCAAAATAAAGTAACAATATCAAATATCCAAAATAAAAAAGCAAAATGACTTGGCAAAAAGCAAAATGAGACAGTATCTTATGAGCGGATGAAAGAATACGACCTCATATTGTCTTCACGATCTGAATCGGTGGTTTTATCCAATCGACCAAGGATATCGATAACAGGAGACAGGCATGACAAAAATGATTCCTCTGTCACGGCGGGAGTTTTTGAAACGGTCGGCCGCGGTTGCGGCGGCTCCGTATTGGGTCTCGGCGGCGGCGCTGGGACGGGATGGCAAGGTTCCCCCCAGCGACAAGATCATCATGGCCGGCATCGGCATCGGCGGTCGCGGCACGCATGATCTGAACTGGATGATCCCCGAAGCGGATGTTCAGTTTGTCGCGATCTGTGACGCCAAGAAGGCGCAGCGTCAGGCCGTCAAGAACATCATCGATACCCGTTACGGCAACACCGATTGTAAGATGTACCGCGATATTCGCGATTTTCTGGCTGAGCGCACGGATGTCGATGCCGTGCTGATCGCCACGGGCGATCGGTGGCACGCGACGGCGGCGACAATGGCGATGCGGGCGGGCAAGGATGTGTATTCGGAAAAGCCGTCGTCGATGACGATCGCTGAAGGCCAGCATGTGGTCGAGGCGGCCCGGCACTACGGGCGGATCTATCAGACGGGCACGCAGCGGCTCAGCGAAGGGAACTTCACCTTTGCCAACGAATTGGTACGGCTGGGTCGGCTGGGCAAGGTCCACACCGTTCGGGCGCACATCGCACCGTGGGACTCGGCGGAGTTGAATCACGCCTGGTTGCCGGCCGAACCCGAACCGCCTAAGGACGAGGTCGATTGGGATCAGTGGTTGGGGCCCTGCCCGTGGCGACCGTACAATCCGGAATATACCCGCGGCGGGTGGCGCGGATATTATGATTTTCATACCAGTTGCATCGGCGAGTGGGGTGCCCACACCTTTGCCTCGTGCCAGGTGGCGATCGACGCCTGGCAGACTTCGGCGATCGAGTACCAGTATGTCAACAATGACTCCGGCGACGGTATGGTGACGAAATTCGCCAACGGGATCCGAATGATTCTCAACCGCGACAAATGGGAGGGCTCGGCGGGCGGCTGGAAGGGTTCGTGCGGCGTTTGCTACGAGGGGACCGAGGGCTGGGTTTCCATCGCCGATGGTTACTCGCAGCCGGAGGTCTCGAATCCGGCGATGATGGCGGACTTCCGCAAGATCGTCAACGACTATATCGCCCGGACCGGTCGGCCGATGAGCCATGTCCGCGATTTTCTGGACTGCATCAAAACGCGGCGGCAGACAGTGGCCAATCCGGTGATGATGCACCGAACGATGTCCACGGTGCACGCGGCCAACATCTGCATGTGGCTGAAGCGCGACATGAAGTTCGACCCGGACAAGGAAGAATTCATCAACGACGCCGAAGCCAATCGGCTGCGGTCACGAGCGATGCGCGAACCCTGGAGTCTGTAATACCCCCCAACCTAAAACGAGGAAATCGGTCATGAAGAAATCAAGCATATTCGTACTAACAATGGTGGTTTTAACGGCGATCAGCTTCGGCCAGACGATCGCTCCGGCGTCGCCCGAAGAAGTGCAAAAACAAATCGCGGTGCTCAAATCCAACGCGGGGCATTTTGAAAAAGCGCAGGCCTGTCGGAATCTCGGCGTCATCGGCACTCCGGACGCGATCGAGCCCCTGGCGGCGCTGCTGGCCGACGAAAAACTCTCGCACATGGCGCGAATGGGCCTGGAGCCCATGCCGTATCCCCAGGTCGACGAGGTCTTCCGCAAATCGCTGGGAACGCTCAAGGGCCTTCCGCTGGTGGGCGTGATCGGCAGCGTCGGCGTTCGAAAGGATGCCAAGGCCGTCGATGCTCTGGCCAAATTCCTGACGGATTCCGATCCGCAGGTCGTGCAGATCGCGGCCAAATCGCTCGGACGGATCGGTAACGCGGAGGCCGCCAAGGCGCTGCAAGGCGCCGTTCACAGCGCGACGGGGGACAATCAGCTTGCGATGATCGAGGGGATGTTCCGCTGCGCCGAGTCGATGGCGGGGTCGGGTAACAAAGATGTGGCGTTGGGGATCTATGACCATCTGGCCGAGATGCCGACGGCCCACCAGGTCCGTTCCGGCGCAATACGCGGGGCGATCCTGGCCCGAGGCGCTGAAGGCGTGGCGGTGCTGAAGAAGTATCTGGCCAGCGAGGATTGGGTCGTATTCTCTGCGGCTGTACAAGCGGCGATTTCAATGAAGGGTCCGGAGGTGACCGCGGCTCTGACGGCCGATCTGGCCAAGCGGTCGGTAGATCAGCAGATTCGAATCCTTCA
>JAAYVQ010000307.1 GCA_012517095.1 Phycisphaerae bacterium
AGATCAAACAGGGTCGAATTTGATATCCTGGAATTGAAGGATCGGAATTCGGCAAGCATTTATTGACCGCCGGGGTTTGGGCGGATAGGATGTCCGGTTCATTTCACACTTCAAAGGAGATGGTCGCATGAAAACAGGTACGGTTGATGGAAAGCTTCGAACGATGAGCAAGTTGGTTTGGACACTGGCTTTGGCGGTCGTGTTTGTCGGAGGATGGGGCCTGTCCGCGTTGGCGGAGGAAACCGCCGACCTCGGAGTGCCGCGAAGTTCGATGGATTTGCGGCCGGAGTTTGCCAAACGGGGGATGGAGATCCGGCCGCAGGGCGGACGAGGAACCTGTTCGGTGTTTGCAATGACAGAAGCGATCGAGTACGCACTGTCTGGCCGGAAAGGGGCCAAGGTCCGGTTGAGCGTGGAATTTCTTAACTGGGCGTCGAATCAGGTAACCAAACAGGCCAACGACGGAAGCTTTTTCTCCGACTTGTGGGCCGGATATGAGGCGTACGGCGTTTGCCCGGAGGGGGATCTTGCCTATCAGCCGGCGTTCAATCCAAACCTAAAACCCGGTGATTTGGCCATCGAGCATGCCAAACAATACCGCAATCTCGGCCTGCGGATGCACTGGATCAAACCGTGGGATGTGACGACCGGCCTGAAGGCCGAGCAATTGATCGAGATCAAGCGGACACTGTGCAAACAGTGGCCGGTCTGCGCCGGACTTCGCTGGCCGAAGGCCGAACAGTACAAAGACGGCGTACTGATGATGGCGCCGCCGGAGGGCGTCCGCGACGGGCATAGCGTCATTCTCGTCGGATTCCGGGATGACTCGGATCAGCCCGGCGGCGGCGTGTTTCTGTTCCGCAACTCCAGCGGCGCCCGCGAGGGGCAGATGACCTATGAATATGCCCGTGCGTATATGAACGATGCGATCTGGATCGACTTCGGGACAACCGAATCGGCCATGTCGGATTCGAAGTCAGTGATGGATTGTCTCAACCCGATGACAATCGGCCCGGCCGGACGCAATCGGCGGGTGTCGAGCAATCAGCAACCCGAATGGCATACCGAAAATCTCGATATGACCTGGTTGCAGCCGGGAAAGTCCGTGGAGATGCCGGTCTTCGAGGGGCCGGGGATAATCACGCACATGTGGTTTACCAGCCACTCCGGCTGGGTCAGCGAGCTCAATACCCTGTGTCTGCGAATCTATTGGGATGGTAACCCGGAACCGGGCGTTGAAGCCCCTCTGGGGGATTTCTTCGCTGTGGGACATGGTAAACCCGCCGTGGTCGAGAGTGTTCCCGTACAGGTTTCGATCACCGGGTCCCTTTCGTGCTATTGGCGGATGCCGTTCCGCAAGTCGGCGAAGATCGTGATCACCAACGACAACCCGGACCGCGGTACGGGGTTGTATTGGCAAGTCGATTACACACAGGTGGAGGCACTGCCGGAGTCGATTCCGTACTTTTACGCTCGGTATCGGCAGGAATATCCTGCCGTGGCGGGACGCGATTATCTGTTCGCGGACCTGGTCGGCAAGGGATTCTATGTCGGCTCGGTCCAATCGATTACCTCGTCGATGGACGGCTGGTTCGGCGAAGGCGATGATTTCTTCTACATCGACGGCGAGGAAGTTCCCAGTTTGCAAGGCACCGGAACGGAGGATTACTACAACGACGCCTGGGGTTTTCGTCCGCGAACCAGCCACTGGTTCGGCAATCCGCGGTGGCAAGGCGACAGCGCCGGCGACAGCGGAGTCTGTTACCGCTGGCACTTGCCGGACCCGATCTTCTTTGCCAAGTCGCTGAAGGCGACCATTGAGCACAGGGGCAACACGGCCGATGATACCGGCGGCTTCTTTCTGGAACGACCCGATTTTGTCAGCAGCGTGGCCTTCTGGTATCAGGAGGGACAACCGAAGGACTTTGAGCCGATGCCCCCATATCCGCAGCGGCGTGTTCCGTGGGTTCAGCATCATCTCGTGCGGACTTTCCAGAAGGCCAAAATCACCGGCGATGCCAAGCTCATTGTCGATACGACGGGATTTTTCGGCGCCCGGCCGGTCTTGCTTTGGCCGAACAAGTCGGCCGGGGCATCGCTGACGCTCCCGTTTTCCGTCGAGCAGGACGGCCGTTTCGCCGTGCGACTGACTGCGGCCAGCGGGCCGGGATATGGGCTATACGATATTGAAGTCGATTCAAAGAAGATTATGGCCGCCGATTTCCACGCGGCAGAAGACAATGAAGCCGACTTGTTGTTGGGAACTCTTGAGTTAAGCAAGGGCGACCATACGATTTCATTCAAGGCCCCTGCCGATTCGGCGCGCGTCAAACCGCTGGCCGTGGAACTCTTGCGGCTGCTCAAACTTCCGCCGGAGCCCAGACGCGATCCGAAGACCCATCACGAAGCACATTTTGTTCGTCTGGGGATCGGTCGGGCAATCTATGCATATCGGCTCGCGTATGGCGAGATTCCCGATTCGCTGGAAACGCTTGTCAAGTCGGGGATCATGCCCGCTCGGTACCTCAACGACGAAAACAACAAGCCCTTGAAATGTCATCGCGAAGGCGATTTTCTCGTTGTCGAAAGCGACGGCCCCGAGCCGTGGAAACATCAGTGGCAGGGATTGGATGCGCGACGATAAACATTCGCCATCCCTGTGGAGTAAACAAATTTTGAAACACGCAAACCGATTCTTGCATCGAAACGGAATCGGCCTACAATAGGGTTTCCCGGCGAATCCGGATTTGCGTGCCGGGAAACGGAAGGGTTATGGATCAACAGGAAAATAACTGTGGACAATTGATGGTCTAACCGGAGAACCAGACATGCATAAGAAAGTCGTATCTTTTCATCGTCGTCACTTTCTCAAGAGTACGCTTGGCGCAGGCGCAGCGCTGCTGATTCCGCAGGTCATGCCGGGTATGGCCCTGGGCAAGGATGGCGGCGTGGCCCCCAGCGAGCGGATCGTGATGGCCGGTATCGGCATTGGTGGACGGGGCAGTTATGTGCTCGGTTGTTTTCTGCATGAGCCGGATGTTCAGTTTGTAACGATCTGCGATGTCCGCGCCGAACGGCGCAAGGCCGCCAAGGATCTGGTGGACACCCGATACGGTAACAAAGACTGCACAACCTGTATTGACATGAATGAGGTCCACTCCCGCAGCGATATTGACGCGGTGCTGATCGCCACCGGCCCCAACTGGCATGCGACGGCCTCGATCCTGACGGCCAAATCCGGCAAGGATGTGTATTGCGAAAAGCCGTGCACAAAGAACATCGCCCAGAGCTTGGCGCTGGCGGAAGTGTTTCGGCGGACCGGACGGGTGTTCCAGGCCGGAACGCAGCGGAGAAGCTTGCCGAACTTCATGTTCGCGATTGATCTGGCCCGTCGCGGAAAACTTGGCAAATTGCATACGCTCTACGCCCATCCGGCCGGACTGGGAACCGGAATGAGCGGATGGTTACCGGCGGAACCGGAACCGCCGAAGGACAAGGTGGATTGGGACAAGTATCTGGGCCCCGCAGCGTGGCGGCCATACAACGGAAAGCTGTTGGATGGTTTCAACTTCGAAAAAGGCGGCGGGATGGTCGGAGGTGGATGCCTGGAATGGGGCTCGCACTGCGTGGACTTGTGCCAGTGGGCCAACGACGCCGACAACACGGCACCGGTGGAATACGAACCAAAGGATGGACAACTGCACGCCCGGTACGCCAACGGCGTCAAGCTGATCCTGCGGAACGATGGCTGGCTGCCGCTGGGCTCGTGTCCTGTGCGGTTCGAAGGCGACAAGGGCTGGGTGGAAACCGGCGACGACGCCGAGATCGTGGCCAGTTCGCCGGAGTTGCTGGTCGGTAAGGGCGCCAAGATCGCCGGCTATCCGGCCGATTTCCATGTCCGTGATTTTCTGGATTGCGTCAAATCCCGTGGTCAAACGAGGGCCAACGCCGAAGTGGCCTGCAATTCGCACATCGCCTGTCATGCGGCCAATATCGCGTTGTTTCTGAATCGGAAGGTCGCGTTCGATCCGAAGAAGAACGAGTTCATCGGCGACGAAGAGGCAAATCGGCTTCGTTCCGAGGCGATTCGGGACCCGTGGCGGTTGTGAGATCGGCGTAACCTGAACTGAGATTCCATCCAAAGGATGATAACCATGATGAAGTTGAATGTAACCTTACGAACTCTTGTTTCGCTGATGATGATCGCCGCCCTGCCGCTGGCAACCTGGGCAGCCGATGACGCCGCGGCCCGAAAAGAAAAAGAGCAATCGCTGATCAAGATCATCGAATCGAATGCCCCGCCGCAGGACAAAGCGATCCCTTGTAAGCAGTTGGCCATCTATGGCAGCAAAGACGCGGTGCCGGCACTGGCGGCATTGCTGCCGGACGCAAACCTGTCGTCGTGGGCAAGGATTGCCCTGGAAGCGATCCCGGATCCGGCGGCCGATGCGGCCCTGCGGGATGCGATGGGTAAAGTCAAGGGACGGCTGCTGGTCGGAGTCATCAACTCGATCGGTGTACGGAAGGATGCGGGCTCTGTCGAGATATTGATCTCGCGATTATCTGACACGGATGCGGATGTGGCATCGGCGGCCGCGGTCGCGCTGGGACATATCGGCGGCGACGCTGCGGCTAAGGCCCTGCAGCAATCGTTGAACAATGCTCCAGATCATGTTCGGAATTTCACCGCCGAAGGTTGTATCCTGGCGGCCGAACAATATCTCGCAGTGGGGAAAGCATTCGACGCCATTCGACTTTACGATGCCGTTCGCAAGGCCAATGTGCCCAAGCAGAAAATGCTCGAAGGCACGCGCGGCGCAATCCTCGCTCGCGGAGCAGAGGGATTCGATCTGCTGGCCGAACAACTCAAGTCCGACGATCAGGCCCGAGTGGGAATCGGACTTCGTACGGCCCGCGAATTGAGCGGCAAACAGGTGACCGAATCCCTGGCCTCTCTATTGGCCGGGTTGCCGGCCGAGCGACAGCCGATGTTGCTTTTGGCGATCGCCGATCGCAGCGACCCGGCTGTGCAACCGGCAATCGTGAATGCGGCGAATAATGGATCCAAAGAAGTGCGAATGGCGGCGGTACGGGCATTGGATCGGTTTGGGGGCGTGTCGAGCGTGCCGGTGTTGCTGGAAGCGGCCGGCAGCGACGATGCCGGCTTGGCTGAAGCGGCCAAGACGACGCTGAGTCGCCTGTCCGGCAGCGAGATCGATTCGGATCTGCTGGAACGAATACCGCAGGCCACGGGAAAGACACGAAAAACCTTGTTCGAACTTGCCGCGATGCGCCGGATCGAGACTGCGACAACGGCTGTTGCGACCGGACTCGAAGATACCGACGCCGGAATTCGCGGAGCTGCCGTGCAAGCTCTCGGTGTGATCGGCACCGATCAGCAACTCGCCGGGCTGGTCAGCGTTTTGGGGAAAACCCAAAATGCGGCCGAGCGCGGCAACATCGAACGATCGTTAGTCGCGATCAGTAAACGAAGCGGCGAAAAGTCGATTGCAGCCCTCAATCCCTTGATGCAAAGCGGGACAGCGGAAGTACGAGTCGTCGGATTGCATGCGATGGCGGCAGCCGGCGGACCCCAAGCCCTGGCCGCGGTCCAGTCCGGAATTAACGACAAAGAAGAGATGGTACAGGATGAAGCAGTGCGAACGCTGTCCACCTGGCCCAACAACTGGCCCGAAGACGCGGCCGCCGGCGAAGCGCTGGCGACCCTGGCCAAATCCGGAAAGAAGATGAACCATCAGGTGCTGGGTTTGCGGGGATATCTGCAATATCTCCAGGGCAATACCAAGCTCGGCGGCGATGGCAAGTCCACCCGCGTCGGCGAGTTAATGCCCCTGTTGAATCGGCCCGAAGAAAAGCGGCTGGCGATCGCGGCGCTCGGCGGGGCTCCGACCGCTCGGTCGCTGGAGCTGCTGACGGCACTGGCAGCGGATACGGCCGTATCTGAGGATGCGTATTCTTCGCTTGTGGCCCTGGCGGACAAAGAGATCAAAGGGGCTTCGAAAGAGCAGGTGCGCTCCGCTCTGCTGATGGTCAAGGACAAGACAAAAAACGACCGAACGCGAAATCGAGCCAATGAAGCCCTGAAAAAATTCTAAACCCAAACCTGCTGAAAATCGGTTGATCAGATTTGGAAACCCCCGGGTTGATCCCGGGGGTTTTTTTGCGAAATCGCTATCGGGAATCCATCGGGTTCCATCTCGATTGCGATGGAATTATTCGCAGTGGAAGACCTCTTCCATGTTTGCCCACCATTCCCCGTCGGAGCGATCCGGCAGAGGCGACTGGCACGGCATGCAGTGAGTCCACCATTTCTGCGTTGTCGGATCAGCGGCCATTCTGGCCATGTCAGCCGTAAAATTGTTGCCGGTGTATTCGAAATAGCTGAACAGATAGAACTTGCCGTCAGGCATTCGCCGTAAATAGATGGAATAATTCCGGATGTTGCACTCGGTAATCATTTTCAGCACGCCCGGCCAAACGGCCGCATGAAGCTGTTTGTATTCAGCAAGTTTGTTTTCGTTGAGACCGATCACCATGCCGTAGCGCTTGACCATGTTCATTCCCTTTGCCTTGTGGGATCGCCGATCATCTATTTTGCCGCCGGGTCCCCGAGATAATTGCCGTAGGCCAGCGATAACACCGCAACAGCCAGAACTGCCATCGCCAGAACGATGACCGCAATCGTCCGAGGTCTGCGGCCATGCCATTCCCGCAGAAGGATCCCCACCCCGCTGCTGAAGAGAATCAGCATCAGCATATGAATCGCCCAGCTCGAAAATTCGAACTGCCCCATGCGGACATGTCCGAGCCCGTAAAAAAAGAACTGTCCGTACCACAGACAACCCGTCAGCAGTGCCATCAGGTAATTGACGCCCAGTGCACCGGCAGTGTCGGATCGCGCTTTTCGATATTCTCCGAAGGTTTTCTGCGACAACGCCAGCCAGACACTATAAGCCGCGGTCGTCACAAAGGCCCCGCTGTTAGAAAATATATAAACGGCGTTCGTCTGCCAGTGACCGGCCCCGAAGTGTTCGGCCGCCAATGCAATGGGTTTCCCGGCGTCATTGACGGCGATGCCGTACACGGCGGAAAAAATTCCCGCCAAAATACAGAGGGCCAGCCCTTTGCCCAAGACAAACGGCTGGGCGGCAACGCCCCCCTGCTGAAGTTCGTTTTCCTTGAGCCGTCCGGCCAGGCCGCAAATCAGCGTCCCCAGCAAGCCGACAAAAACGCCGCAGAAGACCCAGCCAGCGCCGGCTTTTTCCAATAACGACGCAATCTCGCCTCTCCAAACGGGACCGGCGAAGGTTCCCAACATACAGGAAATACCGATCGCAATCGCGTAGGTCAGCGAATAGCCGATGTAGCGAATCGCCACGCCGAAGGCCGTTCCGCCGATTCCGTAGAGCATTCCCAATCCAAAGGTCAGTCCCATCGCTCCCGGCGGCACCGATTTCAGAACCTCGATGAGGCGTGGCACCGTCAGCCACGCCACGACAACCGGCGCGATCAGCCAGCAGATCATCGCCTGGGCCAGCCAGTAGGTCTGCCACGACCAGCCGCGGAGACGCTGTTGCGGGGTATAGCAGAATACCGCGGCGGTGGCTCCAAAGGCGTGCAGGAGGGTACCCAGGATGGGGTTGGGAGACACGGGTGTCATGAGATTCTCGGATGAAGGAATAAAGATAAAACCAAGGCAGTTACTCCGATATCGGATCGATTGATTCGTCAAACGGACCCAGATTCAGCGGATATCGCCCGAATTCGCGGACCAGGTGCACGATTTGATCATAGGTCCGACCGGACACATCGCTGGCCACCGAATGATCCGACTGAAAGATCAACCCGCCGCCCTTGGCCGCGTTGAGTTTCCTCAGGATCTCCGCCCGAATCCGGTTTTCGTCTCCGGTTTCCCAGACTTGGATGTTGCTGTTGCCGCAGAAGGCGATCTTGCGGCCGTATTTTCGCCGCAATTCCACGGCATCCATTCCCGCTTTGGCTTCGAGGGGATTGAGGGCATCGACGCCGATCTCGATGAAGTCGGGCAGAATCGCGTGAATGCAGCCGCAGCCGTGGTAGATCACCGGCAAGCCGTTGGCGTGGCAGTGTTCCACCATCGCCTTGACCCACGGCTTGAAAAACTCGCGCCAATAATCCGGCGAAAAGAACATTCCCCGGCGATACGCCACATCCCCCCAGATGACAAATCCGTCCAGATTTCCTTCGGCCGCGGCGATGGACGCCTTGCATGCACCCAGATAAAATTCCCCGATGCGGTTGATGCACTTCCCCATTCGCTCGGGATACAATCCCATCCACAGCAGCGCATTTTGCTGGCCGATCAGTCGCGTCAGGCACTCGCTCGGTTCGATCATACTCCCGAAGACGGGAAAATCCTTCCGCAGTTTTTCCACCGTTTCCACCCAGGGCGGACTGTTCCGCTGAAAACCGTCGCCCACCCCGGCGATCTGATTGTCGCCGGCTTCAAAGTACCGACGACGGTCGGCCGGATCATCGAACTCAAACGCCTCCAGGCGATCCATTGTATCCGTAACCCAGGAAATCTGCTCGGGCATCGGCCGGTCCAGCCGCTTGCGAAGAACCGTTTCAAAACCGGTCTTGACCCAGATTTCGTTTTGATCTTCCCGCAAGGTTTCAAACGGCCGGATGTGGGGATCCATGTTCGGAGTCGTCACAATCCAGTCCAGGTCATAATGCGTGTACGGATCGGCGTCGTCGGGCAAACCCAGTTCCTGCCGCCAGCGGGCGACGAAACTTCCCCAGAAGAAATCGCTGATCGGTACACGGTCCGGCTCTTCGAACCGGAGCACTTTCAGGATTCGGTCCAGCTTGGCCAGGGTTGATAAAGGGCGTTGCGTCTTGGTCATCGAAATCCTCGAAAATTGGTCGATACATCGTGGACCCTTGGGATACCGGCCTCCACGGAATCGAATTTCATTCGGCAATCCGGTCCGTGAAATGATTCGCGGGAATCGTTATACCCGTTTACCGCGGGACTGTAAATACCGGATACCGAAAATGAACGATTTGCTTTCGACTTGAATTCGGCCAAAAGGGGTTTTATACTATCGAAGGTTGTCGAGTCATTGATGGAAAATATTTGGGGCCCGTAGCTCAGTCGGTTAGAGCAGCGGACTCATAATCCGTCGGTCGTCCGTTCGAGTCGGACCGGGCCCAGTTTGAATTTTCTCGAATATATGCGTTTTCTCCCGGAAATTAAGGGGTTTTTGTGATTCTCCTGAACGAGTTCTGTCTCCCGTTGTTTCCGGTTGTTTTTCGTTTTTTCCGCACATTTTGTCCGAGCAGAAGGCCGAGCGCGAAATGCCGTCAATTGGCTGGTTGTCGGTACCCGTTTTCATTTGAGCCTGCGAATCCGTGCCCTTTGAAAAATCCGGCAACTTTGCAACTGCTTCGGAGGTTTTGCCCCGATACACATGCGAATATTTTCCCAAGGTCAGCTCCACCGTTGAATGCCGCATCAGTTCCTGGCAGGTCTTCGGATCGACTCCGGCATGGACCAGGAAGGAGGCACAGGTGTGTCTCAATGAATGGAAGTCAATCCGCCCTTCCGAGGTTTCGATTTCGAGCAACGGCTCTTCGGCTCGACACGAATCTTCAGCGATCCATTGGTTCCGAGCCAGCTCCATATCTTTCCGCAGCATCCGAGGGATATTCGATTCGTCCGGCATAACAAATGCCCGTGTATTCGGTAACCGCGGAGCCAAATAGTCCTGGAATAACTTGACCATTTCATGACGCAGCGGCAAGGTGCTGGTCTTTCGATTTTTGCTGTAGGCATCGGAGACCGTGACGGTGCCGGCGCTCAGGTCGAAGTCGGACACCTTCAGGGATCGGATCTCCGAGGCCCGTAGCCCGGTCTCAATCGCGAATCGATACAGGACCATCCTGTCATACCCACTCACGCCGAAAGACGGCCCAGCGGCAGCGGTAGCGTGTAACAAGACCCGGACTTCCTCGGCCGTCAATGCCCGGCGTTTGATCTTCCGATCGGAACTGAGGACCTTGACCGGTGACAGATACTCCAAGGGATTTGTGGTCGCCCGACGATCTTTGACCATCCAGCGGGCAAAGCTCTTGCAAGCCGTCAGGTAATAATTTTGGGTGGCCTTGGAAACGGGACCCAGATCGACGGTCTCCAACTTGCCTTTCGGATTTTTCTTGCGAACCGTTCTTCGCAACGAGGTGGTGATGGTATGCTGAACCAACGAAGCCGAGACTTCCGTCCAATAGGTAAATCCGCATCCATCCAGAACGGTCTTGATCCGGGTAGTCGTTTGACGGGCATGTTGCGGGGTATCACCCTGATGGATCAGGGATCGGAAATAATCCTCGATGTGTTCCGTCAAGGGCTTGCTGCCTTCGGCCCGATGGCCTTCCAGAAGCCCCCAGGAGACCAGCCGGCTCAGAAGGGATTCGGGTAGGGCCTCCAGCCATTGTTCCATCTGAGGAGTCAATCGCTGGCCGGAGATCTTGGCCGACACCAGGGATAGGACATTATCCAGAAGGGCCTGACTGGCCCGTTTGTCGGTGAATCCCGGCAATTTGTGGCGGATTCCCAGATGATCTCGGAAGTCGATGTACCAGCGGCTGGCGGTTTGCCGTTGTTTGTTGCGATCGTTGTAGGTCTCTCGGTAGATTCGCATACATTTCCTTTTCAACAGAAGGTTTGGATATCCTTGTTGTTATGGACGGATTCAGGACTCCATTGTTCCGCTTCAAATCCGTTTTTTTTCAATAGTGTGTTCGGATTGGACTAACTCCGGGCATTGTGATGATCTCAACCCACGGCTCCGATTGAGCTTGAGGTACACGACGCGGCGGAAGGGGCTGGATCAACCGGATCCCGAGGACTCCAGCGCCCGCACAGCAGCCAGCCATGCAGTCCAGCCAGTGGTTGTGGGCGAATCCCGGGACCCGTTCATAGCGTTGTTTTTCCGGACTCCAGGCTTCCGAGGTGATATGCTCGGCAAAGGCCCGATGCAGAATTGGATCGGTCCCAAATAAGGAGATCGATCCGGTCTCCTCCAACTTGGGCACCAGGAATCCATCCTGGACCCGACGTTTCCACTTGTCGGCGTCGAGGATCAACAGCCAGATCCTCGGCTGCGGTTGCCATGCTTGGTGAATCCCCGGCCCATAGATCCGGATGGTCGGACCGGGCTTGGGAGTCTGGTATCGGCATCCTCCGGCTTCTGGAAGACCACCCAGACACTCCGGGCAGCCGCGGCAAATCCAACCGACCCCAAGACTCTCAATTTGACGCCCAGCTCGATCTTCTTACTCAGGTGTGTCACCAAGACAATGGCGGTGTTGGTTTTTACGGCCACATCGCCCAGACCCCGCATGACCCTACGAACCTCGCTATTGTCGTTTTGGTTGCAGGCGCCCATAAAGGCGGTGACCGGATCGATGATGATGAGCTTGCAATCGGGGATTCGTTGGGCCTCCACGACCAGCGGGGCCGACGACAGGAACAGGTCCAGGCAGGGATACTCCAGGATCTTGATCCGGGTCAGATCGGCATCGACGGCCTTCAGGCGTGGCACGATGGCCCGGGCCGCATCATCCTCGCCGGTCACCATCAGAACACACCCGGTCCAGAGCCCGCCGCTCCGTCCGGCCAGGATCGGCCTCGGGAGACAATGGCCCCCATCTGCATGGCGATCTGGCTCTTGCCGAGCTTCATTTCGCCGGCCAGAATACTGGTCATCCCCATCGGAAACCGATTGGGCCACAACCACTGGATTGCTTTGGGTTCGACCTCGCTGGCCCAGACGGCCTCTGTCGCTTGCATATCCTGTACGGAGCCAAGATCCTCCTGGAGTTTGGCCAAAACCTCATCCATCGAGATCGACCCGTCCGCCAACGATTGGCCAGCCTGATGGACCGCAGCTATCATCCTCCGTCGATTTGATGCATCTTGAACGATCCTGGCATAATACGGCCAGTTCGCCGAGGAGGGAGTGGACTCGGCCACCTTGACCAGATACTCGACCCCACCCACATCGGCCAACTTGTGCTGGAGCTGATTTCGTAAGAGGACCAGATCAAAACTGCCGAACCGGGCGAAGGTGTCCCGGATCCCATCGAATATGATCCGATGTTCCGGCCGGTAAAAGTCGTCGGGCCCAACGGACGAAGAAACCTCGTCGATGATCGTCGGATCGCAGATCATGGATCCCAGCAGTGCCCCTTCTGCCGCCGGATCTTGAAGAGAGGGAGGAACAATGACCAGAGGATTGGCCTTCATGGACCATTCCCCTTCATGGCCATCCACTGCCGACGGCAAGGACATCCCGCCTTGACCCAGGCGGCCAGCTCCTCCGGATCAAACAAACGCCGCTTGCCGATCTTGACGCCCGTCGGACCGATCCGGCCGGAGGACAGGCCCTGATAAAAGCTGCTGACACATAAACCCAGTCGCTGGGCGGCCTCCTCGGTGCTGATCAATAGGTAGATATCGGAATCCATATCTACCTCAATCCTATGTCCCGATTATCCGGTAACGATTCATCGAGAAGCCGTTCGCGGACAATTTCGAGAGTGTCGGCCTCAAATCCTCGAATATTCCCGATTCGTATTACGGGAACAAGATGATTCCTTCGCAACAGGTATTCCACTTTCCACGGCGAGATCCCCAACTCATACGCAATATCCTTGACCGTCAACAACTTTTCCATCTGTGTCCTTTCGCAAAACGATTTGCATCGTTCGGCGTTGTAATCCACAGAAGGAAATCTGTCTGTCGCAAAACTGTGGCAAAGTTGTGGCCGATTTGTGACAGGATTGTGACAAGCGCAAATGCGTTACTTGTCCATCAAACGGTATCCTTCTCCGTGAATGTTTTCCAAGACAACCGGTACTTTCTGTTTCTTGATCCAATCACGAAGACGGGCAATATATCGAGGAAAATTGCCACGATTGAGCGAATTATAGTCTGGGTCGAGAAGTTGATTGGGGACCGTCTGGGAAATTCGCTCCACCAATATTCGAAGAATCCTTTCACAGTCCACCGGAAGCCCTGTCCCACGATTGTGATACAGCAACCGATCCTCTGGAGACAGAGAAAATCCCTCAGATAGTGGATACGATAAGGAAGGGGCGATTTTTTTATCGGCTTCGGGAAGTGTAAGAACTGGGGGAGTTTGGTCCGTTTGAGGAATCTTGACCATGCACTTTGAGGGTCGGGACCAGGTTGATTCCATTTCCTCTATTGTCTTGATAAGACACTCCAACGAAATCCCTTTTGGCGCAGTAATTGAAAAAAACCAGAAGGTTTTAATATGACAGCGCTACAGGGGCTCAAGAAAATGGAATCGGAATGCCGATGATTCTCCCAACACGAGTTTGTTGGGAAGGATCGAGTATGACGTATGAGCAGATGGCTTCGCTGCAACCGGCGTTGGCGAAGTTGCTG
>JAAYVQ010000308.1 GCA_012517095.1 Phycisphaerae bacterium
GCGGGATCGGGAACGGCTGTATCAAAAGACGGCCCGGATCCTTTCGTATCATCCGCGGCACAATCGCGACGGCCGCGTGGGGCATACGAAAACCACGCGGGTTATGTTACAATATCACGGTATCGAGGTCGAATCTCTGCGATCGTGTATGCCCCATGAATTCGGGTAATTACTCGCGCTGTAGTAATACATATTCCTCCTTTGTATCTGACCCTTTTGTATCTGAATACTTGACTCCTTGTCGAACTTCAAGATAATCTACCAGACCAACATGAAAACCGTCAGCATACTCAACCATGTTCTGGGTCCCGTGATGCGGGGGCCTTCCAGTTCCCACACCGCGGGTGCATTTCACATCGCAAGCATGGCACGCTCAATGGTGGGCGGCACACCGCGACGAGCAATGTTTGCCTTTGACCCTACCGGTTCGTATGCGGCAACCTATGTTCAGCAGGGAGCCGACCGGGGCTTTGCAATGGGATTGATGGGGAAGTCCCTTACGGAGGACTCTTTTTTCACGGCGATTTCTGATGCCGCGCGAGAGGGTTTGGATATTTGCTTTGAACTTCATTCCCTTGACAATCCCAATCATCCAAACACTGTTGAAATCGAGCTTACATCGCAAAACGGCGATGTGTTGCGTCTTGTCGCGCGATCGATCGGCGGCGGCGAGGTCGAGATCACTCAAATCAATGACCATCCTGTACGGTTTAATGGGACGGCATGGGAAACGCTCATCGAGGCCCCTTTGAACCAAGGCGAAGGTGTTTGTGCTTTGTTGGGCAGCGATGGAGCTCTGTTGGAATCACCTGTGATGGTTCCCTTTGATCCTCGGGTGAGGTTGACAGCCCGCCGTACGACACAGCTTTCAGCCGAGCAGAGACATGATCTGCAGATCCTCGACAATTCTGTGCGAATCTGGGAATCCGAACCGGTCTATTTTGTTCAATCCGGTCAGCCCCTGTTCGCCAGTGCAGCCCGGATGGTTCAACTCACCTCTGAACAGAACCTATCTCTCGGGCAACTTGCGCTGGCATACGAGGCCCAGTTGCTCGGAATCCCCAAAATGGATGTAATACAAGAAATGTTACGACGCTACGACATCATGGCCCATTCTGTTGACCAAGGGCTCGATCCGAAGTTTTCCGGCCTGCAATGGTTACCCGCCTGTGCCGGAGCTATCTTCCAAGCTGAATCAGCCGGAAAACTTTCCTTCCACAGCCCCCATACCCGGGCCGCAGCGCGGGCTTTGGCGGTGATGCATGTGGATGGCGCCATGGGCGTAGTCTGCGCCGCACCGACAGGGGGTTCGGCGGGCGTGATTCCGGGAACGATCGTGACCCTTGCCGAAGAGCGGAAGTTGAGTCGCGAACCGATCGCGCTGGCCCTGCTGGCCTCGGGGGCTATCGGTTTGATTGTGGCCCAGCGTGCCACTTTTGCCGCGGAAGTCGCCGGTTGCCAGGTCGAGATTGGTGCTTCGGGAGCGATGGCCGCGGCGGCCGTGGTTGAAGCCCTGGGGGGAAGTGCCCAACAGGCCTGCGATGCGGCCGCGATTTCTTTCCAAAACACGATGGGCTCCGTTTGCGACTTATTACAGGGTTCCGTGGAAATTCCCTGCCATACCCGGAATGCCGGCGCTGCGGCTTCGGCCTTTGTTAATGCCGACATGATTCTCGGCGGTTATGTCAATCGGATCCCGCTCGATGAAACCATCGACGCCGTCTATGCGGTGGGTCTGGTTATGCCTTCGGAACTGCGCTGCACATCCAAGGGCGGGCTTTCGGTTGCACCTTCGGCACTGTCTCTGAAACCCTGTTGTCCATCTCACCGTTCTGATTGCCTATGAACACTCCCCCTCTGCTCTACCTGAATTCCGAAGAAGTCCGACGGGCGTTGCCCATGCCCGATGCCATTGACGCTATGAAGCGAGCATTCATCCAGTTGTCCACGGGACGAGTTGTGTTGCCCACCCGTCAGCACATCGATGTTTCCGGCGAAAACGGCACAGCACTTATCATGGCCTGTCATTCGGGTGAACAAAAACTCTTCTCTGTCAAATTCATCACCTTATTTGACAACAACCGAAACCTGGGTCTGCCGCTGATTCAGGCCATCGTTATTTTGTCGGATGCAATCTCAGGCGTTCCTCTGGCCATCATGGACGGCGGCTCCCTCACAGCCATCCGTACGGGTGCGGCCTCCGGCGCCGCCACGGATATTCTGGCTCGTTCTGACGCCCATCTGGTTGCGATCTTCGGCGCCGGCGTTCAGGCCCGCACACAACTCGAAGCTGTCTGTTCGGTACGGCCGATTCGACAGGCGAGAGTCTTTGATCCGAATCCGGCACAAGCGGATCGGTTCGCGGAAGAATTGTCCAAGCGTGTCGGCCTGCCGATTGAGCGAGCCAAAAGTCCCGCCCAGGCCCTGATCGATGCCGATATCGTTTGTACAGCCACGCCGTCGCCGATCCCCGTTTTTCAGGATTACGAACTTCCGCCGGGGGTCCACATCAATGCTGTGGGTTCCTACAAACCTCAAGTATCTGAGATCCCGCCCGATACGGTTTGTCGCGCCAGGGTCGTGGTGGATCACCGACCCTCGGCGTTGGAGGAAGCGGGTGATTTGCTGATTCCCCTGAAACAGGGACGCATCAATGAATCCCACTTCAGTGCTGAACTGGGTGAAGTCCTGACCGGCCGAGCCCCCGGTCGAAAAAATTCTGAAGAGGTCACCCTTTTTAAGTCCGTCGGCGTGGCGATTCAGGATTTGTGTGCGGCCTGGCGAGCTCTGGAAAATGCGCGAAGCCGCAAATTGGGAGTTGAGCTTCCCCGATAGGAACTGGCACATTCGGATTCAATCTGACATTGACTGTTGCATTACTTTATCCATTGACCCTGTCAGCACAAAAATCACATGGAACCGCTTTTCCCCTTCCAACCTATTGTTTCTCCGTTGAGCTATCCCAAGTCGGATTGCCCGGACTTGACAGACACCCATTGCTTATCGTATGCTCTCAGGGCAAAAATAACATACCGCTATCGATCGAGTTGCCGGAGACTTTCGCATGCAGAATGACAGAATCATCACAAGGTTCGTTTCCTGCTTGGCTCTCGTATTTGTCTTGTCGTTACCTCCCTTGATTGGTGCCCCGAATCCGATTGAGGAAGGAGAGATGGCCGGATATCTGCTGGTGCCCAATGAAAAGGTACCGGAAGCCTTCAATGCGGGGTTTTCCATGTATGTGGCGGCATGGCCTTTGGTACGGGAATATCCGGGGAATCGTTTTCAAACCGGCCTATTTGGCACCTGGATGCATGCCCAGTACGACAGCCCGGATCCCAAAGATCTGTATTCCGATATCGAGGGCGGTTTGGGTTGGTGGCGGGATACGCGGTTTGCCACGGAGACACCGAAGTTTATCATGGGCGGGGTAGCCCTGAATTTCGTTGAATGGGCCAATGGACCCGGTGCTGGAAAGGGGAGGGATTGGGATCATCCTGAAGGGGTATACGGCGTGGCGCAGCTCAGCCCATGGGTGCTGTGGCCCCCGGACGGATTGAATCTGAAACAAGGAACCTGCGGCGAATTGTTCGGTTATGGGTATCTGCCGCTTCCCCTGATCCCGGCCAAATCCGTCACCGCCGGGATACATGTCCCGACCGGGGACCACTGCTGGACCTTGTTTTTAGGCACGGGAAACTTCAAAGGCCCGGTCGCCTTTTTTACTCCCTATTTCTGGTCTCGCGCGTCCGTAGATAATCCTCGTCTTGCCGGGTTGTTTCTGGATACGCGTCCTTCCCAGCCCAACAGGGCTTTGCAGATGGAAACCC
>JAAYVQ010000038.1 GCA_012517095.1 Phycisphaerae bacterium
ATCGGACTCAAATACCGTATAGTCCTTTTTGTCGTGCAGGTGCTCATCGAGATAGGCCTTCGTGACTTCGTCGAAACCGATCACGCCGTTCTTGCCACCGGCCTCGATGGCCATATTCGTGATCGTCATCCGGGCCTCCATGCTCATGCCCTTCAGCGCCGGCCCGACAAACTCCATCGCCCGGTACAACGCCCCGTCGGTTCCGATCCGGCGGATCGCTTCGAGGATGACATCCTTGCTATACACCCCCTTGCCGAGCTTTCCATTAAGCACGAACTTCATCGTGGCCGGTACCTTGAACCACAGCGTACCTGTCGCGATCGCCGCGGCCAGATCAGTCGAACCGATGCCCGTGCTGAAGGCCGCGAACGCCCCGTAGGTACAGGTGTGAGAATCCCCGCCAACGATCACCTCGCCCGGCCGGATGTGGCCCTGTTCCGGCAGCAGCGCATGGCACACCCCCGCCCGGCCCACCGGATAATAATGCCGGATGCCTTTTTCCCTCGCCCAGGTATCGAGCCGCTTGAGCAGCTCGGCGCTTTGGATATCCTTGGCCGGCTGAAAATGATCCGGCGTGACCACGATCTTGTCCCGATCGAATACCCGATCGATCCCTTTGGCCTTGAGCATTGAGATCGCCGGCGGCGTGGTCACATCGTGACACATGATCATGTCGATCTTCGCATCGACCAGATCGCCCGGCTCGACACGGGCCTTGCCCGCCGCTCGCGCCAAAATCTTTTCCGTTATCGTCATTCCCATCTATATATACTCCTGTTCAATCTCACACAAAGCGTGTCAAGCACTAAATTCGAAATCCTTAATTCTAAACAAATCCCAAAAAGAAAATCTACAATCAGGATTCGCTTTTTCGCGGGATTGCGGCGAAAATGAAAGTCAGTTCGGCCGCTTCCTGTTCGAGTTTTGCCCGTTCTTCTTCAACCGATTCGTTTTGCCGTTCGAGCAAATTCAGCCAGGACCGGCTTTCTTTGGCCTCTTTCTTGCAGATCTTGATCCGCATGGCAAAATCTTTCTTGCTCAGCGAATCATTGGCCTCAATATAATTGGCGCCGACCGAACCGCTGGATCGAATCAGTTGCCGAACATCATCCCAGAACACCGAATTCTTCGGATATTCCTTTGCGAAATCTCGAACCAGATTGGCAAATCGAAGAGTTCTGTCTTCCAAATCAAATGGTTTTGATCTCTTGTTTTCAGGCATATCCAATTCATCTTGAATTTCTTGTTTAGAATTTGCCTTTTTGTTTAGTGCTTCGTGCTTAGAATGTAGAATTTCTCTTTATAACTCAGCTTTCGTTTCCGCATGTCGTTCGTTGGGTTCCGCTCCGGCCATCCGGTTTAGCGCGTCGATAAACGCCTTGGCGCTGGCCTCGATGATATCCGTCGAGACGCCGCGGCCCATGAAAGATCGTTTACCGTTGCGAATCCGTACGGTTGCTTCGCCCTGCGCATCGGTACCCGCCGTGATCGCGCGGATCGTATAGTCCTCAATCTGCGGCGACACACCCGTCGCCTGCCGGATCGCCTCATACGCCGCATCGACCGGCCCGTCGCCGAACGCCGCCGCCAGTTTGATCTCATCTTTCATGCGAATTTTCACGCTGGCCGTGGGCAGCGTCCCCGTCCCGCTGGCCACATGCAAGTATTCCAGCGAAAACACCTGCGGCACGACGCGGATTTCGTCGTTGATGATCGCCGAGATGTCCTCGTCAAATACCTCTTTTTTCTTATCCGCAATGGCGGTAAATTTCGCATAGGCCGCGTCGATCTCTTCCTTGCTCAACTCAAACCCCAGCGACTTGCATCGATCGGCGAAACCCGCCCGTCCGCTGTGCCGGCCCAGCACCATCCGCGAGCCCTGCAGCCCGATCGTCTCCGGCGTCATAATCTCGTAGGTACTGCGTTCCTTCAGGATGCCGTCCACATGGATCCCCGACTCGTGTGCGAAGGCGTTGGCTCCAACGATGGCCTTGTTCGGCTGCACGACGAAACCCGTTCGCCTTGAGACAAGCTGGCTGGTCCGGAAGATCTCCGTGGTCTTGATGTTGGTCTGAACATCCTTGAAAAAGTCCGGCCGCGTGTGGATCGCCATGATGATCTCTTCCATTGCCGCATTGCCCGCCCGTTCGCCGATGCCGTTGACGGTACATTCGACCTGACGAGCGCCGTTACGGACCCCGGCCAGCGAATTGGCTACAGCCATACCGAGGTCGTTGTGACAGTGCGTACTGAACACCGCCTTCTCGGCCCCACGGACCTTCTCCTTCAGCTCGGCAATAATCCGCCCGTACTCATACGGCAAGACATATCCGACGGTATCCGGAATATTCAATGTCGTCGCCCCGGCCTCGATTACCGCCGCCAAAATCTCGCACAAAAACGGAATCTCGCTGCGGCAGGCATCCTCCGGCGAAAACTCGACATTGTCCGTGAAAGTCCGCGCGAAACTTACGGCCTCCACGGCCATCTTCAGCACCTCGTCGGGTTGCTTTTTAAGCTTGTGCTTCATGTGAATCGGCGAGGTCGCGATAAAAGTGTGGATCCGCCGTTTCGGAGCCGCGGCCAGTGCCTTTCCCGCCGCCTCAATG
Organism: Phycisphaerae bacterium; assembly: GCA_012517095.1. Classification (GTDB taxonomy): domain Bacteria; phylum Planctomycetota; class Phycisphaerae; order Sedimentisphaerales; family Anaerohalosphaeraceae; genus FEN-1350. Next base: position 2,610 of record JAAYVQ010000038.1, read on the forward strand.
TCTTTGGAATTGGCCCTTGCAAGCCCGCAGATTACCGGGCCTTGAAGGTTTTCCGCGCAGATCCGTGTCGCCTCAAACTGCGCAGGCGAAGATACGGGAAAACCCGCTTCGATGATGTCCACGCCCAGCTTGGCGAGCTGTTGTCCGATCTCCAATTTCTCGCTGATCGAAAGCGCCGCCCCCGGCGCCTGCTCCCCGTCGCGCAATGTTGTATCAAAAATGACGACTCTCTCACTTGCCATAGTAGTATCTCCTGATAAAACCGTGAATTATGACATAAAAACCGTCAAAAATCCAACGGAATCTCGTGCCTGAACGAATGAAATCGTTTCGGTATTTCCTTTCCCTTCGGGAAACGAAAGGTCAAATCCGAATTTGCCGGTTTCGACAGAATCTCCCGGAAAATGGGTATGGGGTGGTTGTAGGGTATGTTCTTCGTCTGCGCCTTACCGGCGCAGGAGCAGCAGCCCGCCCACAAGGGCGATCAAAATTGAACGAACTGGCTGAATCTGCATCATGATGAAAAATAGTATCGCCTCTCCCGGCTCGTTTGTCAAGTAAATTCCCCGAAATTTTTCCTCCAATACGAGGAACGAGTAATAATCTGTCCAGCGGCGCAAACATGATGTTTGTCGAGACAACTATTCCGGATCGAAATAACCGATCGAATCAGACCGTAACGTTGGTGACCTTCACGAGCATTTCGAGTTCCTGGGGATTATGCGAGTAGGCCTTGGCCTGAGTGATGCCGATATGTCCCTCGTTAATCAACCGGGCCAAAGACATATTGAAGCTGTGCATCCCGTCGTGCCCTTCCTTGATCGCGTCCGAGAGCTGGGATTCCTTTTCCTTCTCGCGAAGGTACTGCCGGACGGCGGGCGTATTGATAAAGACCTCGGTCGCCGGAACCAGGCCGACGGAACTCTGTTCGGAAGGCACAAGCATCTGGTTCATGATCGCCAGAAGATTGTAACTCAGGTTAATCCTGACCGCGTCGTGTTCGGCCTCCTTAAAGAAATTCAGGATTCGGCTGAATGTCCAGGCCGCCGTCGAGGTATGAAGCGAGGTCAGCACAAGATGCCCCGTTTCCGCCGCCTTGATGGTAGCGTGAACCGTCTCGGCGTCCCGCATTTCCCCCACCATGATGATATTCGGGTCTTCCCGGAGTACGGCCCGAAGCGCCTCTCCGTAATCCGGAAAATCCAGCCCCATCTCCCGCTGGTGGATCAGCGATTTGATGTCCCGAAACACGAATTCGATCGGGTCTTCAATTGTGACGATGTGCTTGTCGGGACGCTTGCCAAGCTGGCCGAGCATCGCCGCCAGCGTCGAGGATTTCCCGCTCCCCGTTTCCCCGCCAACGATAATAATCCCTTTCTGCTCGGCGTTCCCCATCACGGATTGATAGATCGGGGGAAGGTGCAATTGTTCAAATGTCGGAATATCGTATCGAATCCTCCGCATCGCGATCGACAGTTTCCCCATGAACCGATAGACCTGTACCCGATACCGCAGTGGCTTGCCCCCCAAAGAGACCTCATAGGAATAATCGGCCGAACCGTTGGCCTTAAAGAGTTTCAGGCATCGTTCCTTCTGCCCTTCCGACAACGTGGCCTGCATAATGTTCGCGATCGTGTCTTCCGTCAGTGCCGCCCCGTCCGCCCCGATGGTCCGAAGCTTTCCCTTGATCCGTAAACGCGGGTGTTCCCCCGTGGTCAGATGGATGTCGGATGCCTCGTATTTCTCCGCCGCCGCGACGAAATTTTCCACCGTGTACATGCCGTTTTCCTCGCTCGTATCCGGAACCCGCGTGTGATAATCGCATCGGAAGGGCCTCCGGGATTGGATCACCCTTCGAGGTAATCAAATCCAAAACCGCCGACGCCCGCACAATACTATCCGATGACGGCCCGTTTA
>JAAYVQ010000039.1 GCA_012517095.1 Phycisphaerae bacterium
GCCGGTGAATTCGACGAACGCCCCGTCCGTCAGGTCGAAGTCGGCCGGTACTTCTCGATCTCGGCGACGGAAGTGACCAACTCCCAGTTCGAGCAGTTCGACCCTTCCCACAAATCGCTTCGAGGCAAACACGGTTTCTCCAAAGAAGATAACCAAGCCGTAATCTTCGTCTCCTGGCAGGACGCCGTTCGTTTTTGCCAGTGGCTCTCGCAAAAGGAAGGAAAGGCCTATCGCCTCCCGACCGAGGCCGAGTGGGAATACGCCTGCCGTGCCGGTACGACCACGGCATACTCGACCGGCGATTCACTGCCAAAAGAACTCCACAAAAACCAGAAAGAAACCTGGGAGCCCCGGCCCGTTTCCCTCCGCGTCGCTCAAGGGCCATCCAATCCCTGGGGCCTCTACGACATGCACGGCAATGTCGAAGAATGGTGCGCCGATTGGTACGGCTCTTATCCCGATCGTGCCGAAACCGACCCCCTCGGCCCCGAGACCGGCTCTTTCAAGATCACCCGCGGCGGCAGCCACGGTACCGAGCTAATCTACCTCCGTTCCGCCAACCGTTCCGCCGCCCTGCCTGACGACCGTCACGAAATGATCGGTTTTCGCGTTGTCCAAAGCGATCCGCCAAAGGTCATGATTTCTCCGCAGAGCGTCTCGACACCTCTCTGGGCACAAAATGTTTCCCAACAGAACGCCGAATGGATACCCGTCGCCGAGCCCAATTTCTTCGGCCCGATTGAATATGTCCGTATCCCCGCTGATTCCAACGGCCCGCTCTTCTCCAAACATAATCACTGTCCAGCCATCACCGCCTGCCCCAACGGCGACCTTCTGGCCGTCTGGTACACCTGCAACACCGAACCCGGCCGGGAATTGGCCATCGCCGCTTCGCGCCTTCGCAAAGGCAAAACCGAATGGGACCCCGCTTCGCTCTTCTGGGATGTGCCCGACCGCAACGACCACGGCTCGGAAGTCGCCTGGGATGGCGACAAAACGCTCTATCACTTCAACGGACTCAGCACCGATGCCACCTGGGGAAAACTGGCCTTAGTCCTGCGCACCAGCCAGGACAACGGGGCCTCTTGGTCACCCGCCGCCCTGATCGATCCCGAACACGGCCTCCGCAACCAGGTCATCTCAGGTCTGATCCGGACCCGCGACGGCCGGATGATCCTCCCCTGCGATGCCGTCACTGAGGGCTCCGGGGGCACCGCCATTCACATCAGCCGCGACAATGGCAAGACCTGGACAGACCCCGGCAAAGGCAAACCCACCCCCAAATTCGCCGAGGGAAAATCCGGCGCCTGGATCGCCGGCATTCATGCGCGTCTGGTCGAACTGGCTGATGGCCGCCTCCTGGCCTTCGGCCGCGGCGACACCATCAAAGGACAAATGCCCCAAAGCGTCTCTTTCGATGGCGGCGTCACCTGGTCCTATTCGCCATCCCCTTTCAATCCGATTGGCAGCGGGCAACGACTGGTTCTGATGCGCCTCCGCGAAGGCCCTCTCCTGTTTGTCAGCTTTACGGATCCAACAAGTCGCCTTACAAATCCCCTCGCCGGCCCCGTCGGAATCTCCATCCGCGACGCGCAGGGTAACCTCCGCAAATACTTTGGATTGTTCGCCGCCGTTTCCACCGATGATGGCAAGACCTGGCCCGTACAAAAACTGATCACCCCCGGTGGCCCCGCCAAGACTCTGCAGGGCGGTGCATGGACCGGCTCCTTTACCCTCGACGAAACTCACGCTGAACCCAAAGGGTATCTGGCCGCAACCCAGACCCCCGACGGCCTGATCCACCTGATCAGCAGCCGCTTGTACTATCGCTTCAACCTGCCGTGGCTGATTACCTCGTCCTCGTCGGATTCATTGTCGGATCCGTAAGATCGATCCGGCCCGGAAGCGTCTCGATCGGCTTGGAATCAAACGCCGGCCCCGGCGTCTGACCGGGCTTGAGGAAGAAATAATACAGCCGCCCTTCCTGGTAGGTCTTGCCAGCCAGTTCGCCCGCTTCGTCGCCCTGGCCCATATACACATCGCAGCGCCCCGGTGCCCGGATCGCGCCGCCGGTGTCCTGGTCCAGCACAAACCGCTGGAACGGCCGCGTCACGGTCTCCGTCCCGACGGTTCGCGGAAGTATCGACTGCAAAAAGGCCAGCGAAGCCCGCGGATAAATGCTCTTATCCGTCGCGATTGTCCGCAATGCGATCACCGGCTCGTTCAGACTCCCCCGCGGCTCGCCCTCATCGGCGCGGAAAAACACGAACCGCGGGTTGGCCGCCACATACTGATTCACTTCGTTCGGATGCGCCTTGAAGTACGCCATCATCGACTTCAAACTCAGCTTGTCGGCCGGGATCTTTCCCGCCTTCACCAGGGCCTGCCCCACGCTGGCGTATTCGTGCCCGTTGTTGGCCGCATAGCTCACCGTCACCAGCTTACCGTTGGCTGTGCGGATCTTCGCCGATCCCTGCACATGCGCGATATACACCTCAAACGGATCGCTCAGCCAGATCAGTTCTTTTCCCTTCAGTTCCCCCGACGCCTCCAGTTCCGCCCGGCTCGGATACGGCGTAAATTGTCCACCCGGGCCGCTGCGTCCCAGAATCTCACCGTTCTCTCCCTTGACCAGATCCGCCGGCTGTTTGTATAGCGGGTACTGGAACCGTCCCGATTGCGTCATCGAGCCGTCGAAAATCGGCGTGTAGTATCCGGTAAACAGGACCGTTCCCTTGTTGTCCCAGCCCACGGAAGTATAGACATCGAACTTCTCGCGGATTGCCGCCTCCAGTTGCTTGCCCGTCAGCCCCGAATCCAGTAACTGCCCGAATGCCTCCAGACTCGCAACTACCTGCGCATGAGAAATTTCGCCGTACGGATAAAATTTCTGGCTCGACGGCTTGCTCATATAACTCAGACTGTTGTCGATCGCCTCTCGAAGCTTGTCCAGCTCATAGCAGGCGATCGTCATGCTGGGGATATCCGCCGGATCGGTAATCTTGCGCAGCGCCAACTCCCCCGGCGGCAGTGGTCGGCTGTAATCCGGCGGAAGTTCCACCTCCTGTGCCGTCTTACAACCGCCGATCCCCAACAACAACCCCAAACCCAACGCCGCCATCCATCTCGCTTTCATGCCGAACTCCGTTTCAGAATAAACCATCGTCAAAATTGAATGCTTACAGTCTTACCGCAATCCCGCGGGATTGCAGAAACTCTTTGATCTGTCCGATCGTATAGGTTCCAAAGTGCACGATTGAAGCCACCAAAACGGCATCCGCATGCCCATCGATAATCGCTTGTTCCAGATGCTCCAGTTTTCCCGCACCGCCCGACGCGATCACCGGAACTTCCACCGCGTCGGCAATCGCCCGCGTCATCGGAATATCGTATCCGCTCTTGGTCCCGTCGGTATCCATACTCGTCGGCAAAAGCGCTCCGGCCCCCATTCCAACCACCCGTTTGGCCCACTCGACGACATCCAGTCCCGTTCCTTGCGTCCCCCCGTTGATTACCACCTCAAATCCGCTGGGAAGCTTGGTCGATTTGCGGGTGTCGATCGCCACGACAATCTGGTGGCCTCCGAATTCCTTTACCGCTTCGCGGACCAAATCCGGATTCTTAACGGCCGCCGTATTAATCGACACCTTCGATACATTGATGTCCATCAACTCCTGAATGTCTTTGCATGTCCGAACCCCCCCTCCTACCGTCAGCGGTATCGCGATCCGTTCCACTGTTCGCAGAATCGTATCCAGCGTAAATTTGCGTTTTTCAACACTGGCCGTGATATCCAGAAATACAAGTTCATCGGCTCCGGCTTCACTATAGGCAGCACCGATCTCGGCTGGATCCCCGATATCCTTCATATTCACGAATTTCACACCCTTGACCAGCCGTCCGTCTTTGACATCCAGACATGGAATAATTCGCCGAAAATCAAATTGTCGTTCGATCATTTTCACTTCCTTTCTCTGGGATTTCGGATAGAATATCCGAAAGTGCCAATAGTTATACATCGGATACTCGAATGAATAAAGGCCATTTTTCTTGGAACTGTTCGACCTCCGGGTGGATCGCTGCCCTGGGGGTCTTATGCCTTTCCCTCGGCTCCTGCCAGGCAGGTTCGGACCCAGCCCCCTCGATGATCGTTTTCCGCGGCTCCAGCGATGCTTCCGCCGCCGTCGCCCTCAATGACACCCTCCTTGTCGAGGCCGACGACGAAAACAACATCCTCCGTATCTACGACCGCACTCACCCCGGCCTGCCTGTCTCCACCTATGACCTTTCCCCCTATCTCCAGCCCGATCCCGACGGCCCCGAGGCCGACATCGAAGGCGCTGCCCGCGTCGGAAACCGAATCTACTGGATCACATCCCACGGCCGCAACAAAGACGGTAAACTCCGCCCCAGCCGATATCGCTTCTTCGCCCTCGACCTGGCCGTTGATGCCGGCACAACCAAATTCACCCCCGTCGGGAAACCCTGTTCAACCCTCCTCCAGCAATTGCTCGCCAATCCAGCCGCCAAATCTCTGAACCTCTTAGCCGCCACCCGCCTCGGCGAAGACCTGCCGAAGAAACAACGGGAAAAGCTCGCCCCCAAAGACGACGGCCTCAACATTGAAGCCCTGGCCGCCTCCCCCGACGGCAAGACACTCTATATCGGTTTCCGAAACCCTCGTCCCATCGATCCCAAAACCGGCAAACCCTCCGCCCTCGTCGTCCCCCTGACCAACCCCGACCAGGTTCTCTCCGGCCAACCCGCCCGCTTCGGCCCCCCGCTCCTCTGGAATCTTGACGGCCTCGGACTCCGCAGTATGGACTATTCCCCCGTCCATCAATGCTTCTGGCTTGTCGCCGGCCGCCACGACGAAAAATCCGACTTCGCCCTGGCCCGCTGGTCCGGCGACCCCACCGCTCAGCCGACCATTGTCCGCCCCCTGAAACTCGCCGACGACTTCGGCCCCGAGGCCCTTTTCTTCTTTGACTCCCCCGACCTTTGGCTCCTCAGCGACGATGGAACCCGCATGATCCCCGTCGATTCCCCGGCCGACTGTTCCGATGAACTCGTCAATGGCTGCTGTGAAAACAAACTCCTCACCGATCCCAACAAACGCTCCTTTCGCACTATCACCCTACCGATGAAACCGTAATCCTCTCAGGTCATTCTATCCAAATACGCACCAATCGGCTGCATTCCGATATTTTAGGTTTTGTGATCGGCATTATTAGAATTTCGAAAATCAGCGTTCAAATGATCTTATGAAGCAGCACTGAATTTTTATGGGTATCGGCAACCAAGATTCAACTTGTGTATAAAGACAAGATCTTGAAGTACGGGCTATTCCCGCACTTGGCGCGATTCTGCTGGCCGGAATGGGTACTGGTCTTGTCGGTTGGCTGCGTCGTCGTCGGACACTGTAAAGAACAGAAGTGTTATAGCAAAGAAACAGGGACCTTTTACCCCTCATACTGGTTCCGCCCTTGCGGGATCAGGTTAATCAGAAGCCGCGGAGTCACATCCGCGGATTTTCGTTTCGCCTTACAAGATCCAATCCCATTCAACCGAATGGATTATCGTTCTTCGATGGATTTTTGCCGTTGAAGGAGTTCAAGGAGATATCGGCCAGCCTGCGAATGTCGTTTGTCCTTGCGAACCAGGACAGCCGTCGGTCGGATAAATCGGTCGTTAACGAAGGACATTGCGCGAAGCGAATTGGCGGTTCTTTCGGTCTGAATGGCCGGTTCCGGAAGAATGCTGACGGCGGTTGAACTGATTTCCACCGCCCGTTTGATGGTCTCGATATTATCAAATTCAAGGGCGATCCTTACGGTCACGCCATACTGACCCAGAATCGAATCGATCAAGGTTCGCGTGGGAACTCCCTTATCAAAGGCGATGAACTCGATCCCCTGCAATTCGTGAATGTCGATCTGAGTTCGGGAGGCCAGGGAGTGTCCCGGGCCACATACCAAGACCAACGGTTCATCTTCGAAAGGGAAGACATCGATATTGCGCATCTTGCGAGGGACGGCAACCATGCCAAAATCAATATCTCCCTTTTGGAGGCGATCATAAATCGCGGCAGCATCACAGTATTCGATATGCAGATAGACATTGGGGTATTTGGCCATAAATTTCTTCACGAACGGCTGAAGTGTATGCATCCCGATACTGAAAATCGCCGCCAGGTTGATTCGGGTGGGAGATTTGCTCTGGTTGGCCAAATCGCTAACCATTCGGTCATATCGATCCAGAATCTCTTTTCCGGCCAGAAAGAAGATTTCTCCGGACGGCGTCAGAGACGGAGGGCGTTTTTTCCGGTTGATGAGTTGGCATTTGTGAATCAGTTCGAGTTGTGCGATCTGCTGCGATACGGCTGACTGGCTTATGCCGTGTTTATCCGCAGTTCGGGAGAAATTCTGCATTTCCACCAGGTCACAGAAGATTCGAATGGTCTCTAAGTTCATAAGAATATCTTATTATAGGTATTATAAAAGTTATCTTGTACGATCAGTTAACTTATCGTACTATAAGCAAGCTTGATTATTTGTAAAGCAAATCTTTTTGAATTTTACAGGTACAAAGAGATCAAAAAGCCGGGAGATTCGATTCACCGGCTTGGGTAATCAAACAGGGAATCAGCTAAAATCAAGACAGGAGATTCAGAAACCATGGCAAGCCAATTTGTCGAATCCATCATGGGGCAAGTTACGATGCGTAACCCCGGCGAGACCGAATTTCATCAGGCGGTCCGCGAGGTGGCCGAATCGATCGAGGTCGTCATTCAGAAAAATCCGGCGTTTGCGAAGATGAAAGTTTTCGAACGCCTCGTGGAGCCCGAACGGCAAATGATGTTCCGCGTTCCGTGGCTGGACGACAAGGGCCAGGTGCAGGTCAACCGCGGATTTCGCGTACAGTTCAGCAGCGCGATTGGTCCGTACAAGGGCGGAATTCGTTTCCATCCGTCGGTGTATCTGGGCATCATCAAGTTTTTGGGGTTTGAGCAGATTTTCAAGAACGCGCTGACCACCACGCCCATTGGCGGCGGCAAGGGCGGCAGCGATTTTGATCCCAAGGGTAAAAGCGATAACGAAGTGATGAAGTTCTGTCAGAGCTTCATGAGCGAATTGTTCCGGCACATCGGGTCGGATACGGATGTTCCGGCGGGAGATATCGGCGTGGGCGGCCGTGAGGTCGGGTTCATGTTCGGGCAGTACAAGAGGCTGGCCAACTGCTACACGGGCGTGCTGACGGGCAAAGGTCTGGAATGGGGCGGCTCGCTGGTGCGGACCGAGGCCACAGGTTACGGCCTGGTCTATTTTGTCACACGGATGCTGCAGGACCGCAAAACCGACTGGAAAGGCAAGAGGGTCACCGTGTCCGGATCCGGTAATGTCGCCATCTACGCGGTTCAGAAGATCGAACAGCTCGGCGCCAAGTGTATCGCCATGTCGGACAGCAACGGCTACATCGTGGATGAAGCGGGCATCAACCTCAATACTGTCAAGCGGATCAAGGAAATCGAACGCGGACGGATCAAGGATTATGTGGGCGAGCACAAGAAGGCCAAGTATGTCGAAGGGTGCTCGGGAATCTGGACGGTGCCGTGCGATATCGCCCTGCCGTCGGCGACACAGAACGAAGTCGATGAAGCGGGCGCCAAGGCGCTGGTAAAGAACAAGTGCATCGCGGTCGGCGAAGGCGCCAATATGCCCTCGACACCGGAAGCGATTCAGGTCTTCCAGGACAACGGCGTATCGTTCGGGCCGGCCAAGGCGGCCAACGCCGGCGGCGTCGCCACCAGTGCGCTGGAGATGTGCCAGAACTCGATGCGGCTGAGTTGGACCTTCGAGGAGGTCGATAAGCGCCTCAATATGATCATGAACGCTATCTACGACCAGTGCACACAGGCGGCCGAGGAATACGGCATGAAGAACAACCTGGTCGCCGGAGCGAACATCGCGGGCTTCTTGAAGGTTGCCAAGTCCATGATGGCGCAGGGCGTCGTCTAATCGAAATGCGGAATACAGCCGTGTGGAACGGCTGTCGGAGCCGATCGAAGATCCCCCAGCCGCAGGGCTGGTGGATCTTTTTTTGCGCGGCAGAGGAACGATTATCGATTACAATATCGGCCGGCCGGGAAACGTCCATGCCGGCTTGTACCAACGAGAACGAGGAAATCTATGGAACGATATCCAAGTACCGGCATCGATCCGCTGGATGATATCCTGACCCGTCTGCAGTACGGCGACAATGTCGTCTGGCAAGTGGACGATATTTCTCACTACCAGGAACTGGTTGTCCCCTTTGTCCAGCGAGCGATCCGAGAAAAACGCAAGATGGTGTATGTCCGTTTCGCCGATCACCCCCCCCTGCTGGAACCGCAGGAAGGCCTGACGATCGCGACCCTGGATGCCAAGAGCGGATTCGAGACTTTTTCCACGCAGGTCCATACGCTGATCTCCGAGCAGGGAGTGGGGGCCTACTATGTCTTTGATTCGTTGTCTGACCTGTTGAGCGCCTGGGCAACGGATCTGATGGTGGGTAACTTTTTTATGGTGACTTGCCCCTATCTGTATGAACTGGATACCATCGCGTATTTCGCGCTGTTGCGGGATTACCATTCGTATCAGACGGTGGCGCGAATCCGCAGCACGACGCAGTTGCTTCTGGACATGTATAAGCTGGAAGGCGAACGGTACATCCACCCGTTGAAGGTGTGGAACCGGTACACACCGACGATGTTTCTGCCGCACCGCGACGAGGGCAAGGCCTTCACGCCCGTGACCAACAGCGTCGATGCCGCGCGGCTGTTTTCGTACATTTCCGACCGGGCCAGAGCCAGCACGCGGCGGAAGGTGGATTACTGGGACCGGATCTTTCTGCAGGCCGAGGAGATGGTGGATTTGCCGCCGACATTTGTGGAGGTATCGGAGGCGGTGGATCGGATGTGCCGAATGATGATCGGTCGCGAAGAACGAATGGTATCGCTGGCCATGCAACACTTTTCCCTTCGCGATCTGCTGGATATCAAGGCGCGTCTGGTGGGAACGGGATATATCGGGGGAAAGTCGGTCGGTATGTTATTGGCCCGAAAAATTCTGGTAGGCAATCCGGAATTCAACTGGAATGAGATTTTGGAAAAACACGACTCGTTTTACATCGGCTCGGATATTTTTCATACCTTCATCGTCCAGAACGGACTGTGGCGTTTACGGATGGAACAGAAGACACCGGAGGGTTACTTTGCCAAGGCCCCCGACCTGGCTTCGGCGATCCTGAAGGGCAAATTTCCCAACGAGATCAAAGAGCAGTTCATGGAGATGATCGAGTACTACGGCCAATCGCCGATCATCGTTCGTTCCAGCAGTTTACTGGAGGACAGTTTCGGAAACGCTTTCGCGGGTAAATACGAAAGTATCTTTCTGGTCAATCAGGGTTCGCCCGAAGATCGTTACCAGCAGTTCGAGCAGGTTGTGCGAAAGATTTATGCCAGTACCGTCAACGAAGACGCCTTGACTTACCGACTTCAGCGGGGACTGGACCAAATGGATGAACAGATGTCACTGCTGGTTCAGCGGGTCTCGGGAACGCATCACGGGCAATATTTTTACCCGGACCTTGCGGGCGTCGGGGTTTCGTACAACACCTTCGTCTGGAATCGGACACTGGATCCGGAGGCGGGAATGGCCAGAATCGTAATGGGATTGGGGACGCGGGCGGTCAACCGGGTGGAGGATGATTATCCTCGAATCGTGGCAATGGACGCCCCGTTGGTGCGGCCGTCGGCGGCGATGGACAACCTGCGACAGTATTCCCAACGATACCTGGATGTGCTGAATTTGAAGGAAAACCATCTGGAGGCAATTCCGGCCCGGAAGGTACTGAATACCGAGACAACTTATCTCCAGGAACTGGTCGCGGAACGCGACGGAGAAGCGGAAAGCCGGATGAGCCAACTGGGACTGCCAACGGAACCGCAATGGATTCTGACACTTGACGGGGTCTGTTCGAAGACCGAGGTTGTGGGCTTGTTACGACGGCTCATGGAGACGCTGGAGAAACGATACCAATACCCGGTGGATGTGGAATTCACGATTAACTTTGGGGAGGATCACTCTCCACGGATCAACCTGCTGCAATGCCGGCCTCTTCAAACGCGGGGACTGGGGCGAAAGGTACAGATTCCTCAAAACCTTTTGTCGTCGCAGATCCTGTTCCAGACTTCGGGCAGCTTTATGGGCGGTTCTGTCGCCGAATTGATCCGCCGAATCGTGTTTGTGGACCCGGCAGGTTATATCTCGCTTCCCATGCAGGACAAGTATGCCATCGCCCGGTTGGTTGGGAAACTCAACGCCCTGATCGACGGCCCGCTCAAAGGTGCCACGATGCTCATGGGGCCGGGTCGGTGGGGAACGACAACGCCCTCGCTGGGAGTCCCCGTTCATTTCGCGGAAATTAATCGGTTTTCCACGCTGTGCGAGATGTCGTATCCTTCGGGAAATCTGATGCCGGAGTTATCGTATGGGAGTCACTTCTTCCAGGATCTGGTGGAAAGCGGTATCTTTTATATTGCGTTGTTCTGCGAGAAAAGCGACGTTGTCTTTCATAAGACGCTGCTGGAAAAATGTCCAAACCAGTTGGCCGCTTTGTTGCCGGAATCGCACGCTTACGCAAGCGTCGTGAAGGTGTGCGATACGGCAGAAATGGAATTGCACCTGACGGCGGATATCCTGACGCAGACCGTAGTGTGTTATACGAACGCCTGATTCGGTTCATCGGCTAAACAGAGCATAAATGGGAATCGAGGAATGAAAACGCGGAAACAGCGAGTCACGGAACAACTCTTACAAGTGGACCGATTCTTTGTGGGCGATTTTACTGTCCGGGGACCGGAAGTATTAGCAACGAATCTTTCGGCCAATTCGGAAGCCAAACCGTCGGGTAGTCCACTCGCCAGTTCCACCGGAGTTCAGGAGAATGAGAAACGGCAGGTTGTCGAATCGGGTTTGGCACAGATTGTTAAACGGATCGCGGGGTGCCGTAAATGCGAACTGGCCGCAACCCGGACGCATACCGTTCCCGGGGAGGGAAATCCCCGGCCGCGAATCGCATTTGTCGGTGAAGCGCCGGGCGAAGACGAAGACCGTCAGGGCCGGCCGTTCGTCGGGAGAGCCGGGCAACTGCTGGATAAGATTATCGCGGCCATGGGTCTGAAACGGTCGGAGGTCTTCATCTGCAACATCCTCAAATGTCGGCCGCCCGGCAACCGAGATCCCAAACCAGAAGAAGTCGAACAATGCTCACCCTATCTGCAGGAGCAACTGGAACTACTTGGGCCAGAGGTGATCGTGGCGCTGGGCAGTCACGCGGCTAAAACCCTGCTGGATACCCACCTGGCCATCGGTAAACTCCGGGGACGGTTCCACGACTATTATTTCTCTCCGATGTTGCCGCCGATCAAGCTGATGCCGACTTACCACCCGGCCTATGTGCTGCGCAATTACACGGAGGAAACGCGCAAGCAGGTGTGGGAGGATATGCGGCTGGTATTAAAGGAGTTAAAGTTGCCGGTTCCGCCAAAATAGTCGAAAGGCATTTTCAAGAATAGTCCCAAGGGGATTTGAACCCCTGTCGCCGGGTTGAAAACCCGGTGTCCTAGACCTGGCTAGACGATGGGACCGCCGAAATTACTCCATGCTTATGGCTTCAACGGGGCACTCATCCACACAAACCCCGCAATCCACACACTTATTGGCGTCAACTTTTGCCTTGCCGCGTTCCATCTTAATGGCCTCGCTGGGGCAAGCGCTCACACAAGACTCGCAGCCGGTACATTTTTCGACATCGACTTTTGCTGGCATTGCCGTATCCTTTCAGACTTAGAAACATCGCTCGACGGTTTTTATCGAAACGGGGATATTACCATTTCATTGATATGAAGGCAAGAGGGTAGTTCAAAAAAAGGAGGTTATTTCCTTGTCTGCCCGGATTCAGGGGTCAATGCGGGCGGACTGAAGGACGATACCCCGGAGGGGGATTTCGAGGCATCTATCGAGACTTTTTGAACCCCCATAGTTTTCGCCAGGTCTTTTACAAGGGGATGGGTGTCTGAGGCGGCTATCCAATCAAGGACTTTTTGGAATTGCCCCGGTCCGGAACGGCTGAGAAGGTTCATGGCCATCATTCGCACCGGCCAATTGGGATTGTGCAATAATGGAGACACAATTTGTACCATCTCATACGGAACAGGATCGGACATGGCATCGAGAACCGACAGAGTCGTCGTCACCACAACCCAGTCCTCATTTCCGAGACAAAGGCGAAGGGCATCAAGATAGACGACCGGATCAATCTGGTAATAACGATACGGTATCCCAGACCGGCTATTTTCAAGTTGCTCCATCCACAGGCCGGCCATCTCGCGGGCGGCCTGAATTTTTTGAGCCGTTTGCCCCTTTGAAACGGAATCCAGTCGTTCCATCAGGATCGCTCGCGACAAAGGCAATCCGGTTCGCTTGAGCGTTATCCGCGCCGGCGGAACATCGGGGAACGGATTGCGCACTCCGTCAGCCTCGCCGGGGACCGGATCCAGATAACCCACAAGCTCGATTTCCAGATTTGCCTGCGGGTGCGTCCAGATCAAGCGGGCCAGAGAACCGGTATCGATCTGCAATGGGATCAACATGGATTTTCCGGGAGCAATCGGCGAAAAGGGCAGAATCCGGGTCTCGATTAGACGGGGAATATCTCGCGTCAGATCGCCGCGGACAAAGGCGTCAATACGAAGGCGACCTTTAAATAATCCATAGTCCCGGAAGAGAATGGGATCCGAAGAAAGATTCTGAATCGAAAGATAGATCTTGATCTCGCGGCCATACGACATGCTGGTGCTATTTCCGCCGACGCTGAACTTAACCGCAAATCGTTTGGCGGGAGGTATAAAAGAGGGCGCCAAAGCCTGGGAAAATTCATCTTCCAGAATCTTGCGGTCTTCCGGGGCCAGTGTCGAAGGAGGAGCTTGCCCCAAATCGGTAAGAATCTGTACGGCTTGTTCCACCGCCAGCAGAGAAGAATCGATTTCCACGGCCTGCAACAAGTGGGGAATCGCGGTTTTCTTGTCGTTGCCGGCCAATGCGAGTTTGGCGACCGTCAAGGCGGCGATCGAATCCTGATCGGTCAGATCCTGGACATAATCTCTGGCCAAATTCGGGTCGGCACTCATGGAAAGGGCATATCCGAATAACGAGCGGATCTGAGGAACCTGTGGAAATCGCTGACGCGCAATATTGGCCGATGCGAGGGCTTTTTCCGGATTCGGATCGACAAAGGCGTAGTAGGTCGCCAGGATTGGAGGACGAATCGCGTCCGAGTTGGGATCTTCCGCCAAAAGCTGCTCGATCCGCTGCTGGGTCTGATCCAGAATGGCACGGGCCTGCTCCGGACGGCCCAGGTGATCGGCGGCTTTAGCGGCTAAACCCTCAACCATCGGATCGAATCGACCGGAACGACGAATTCGTTCGGCAATCTGCAAACAGATTTCACGGTCGGTAGGATTCCTGTAATGAATCTGCATCAGAGTCTTGTCGCGATCCGGGTCCTGTACGGATCCATATTCCCCCAATGCGGCGGAATATTCATATCCGGCCGCGGCAAGATCGTACAATCTCTGATTTTCGGCAAAGCGAGCAAACATCGCCGCCGCCTCCGGATCCATTGGATCGACCAGAAGAGCTAAACGACGAAAACGAAGGAAAGACAGAATCTCATATTTTTCAAGAGCTACCTTGTATAGCACATCGTTCTGTTTGACCAATTGGCGTTTCTGCGGAGTCAAAACCCTCTCCATTTGAATCCGCATGTACGAATTATACACTTCCGGATCCTGCAGAATCAGGGGAATGACGCCCAGTTGATAGGGATCGCTAGCCTGCGCGGACACCGCTAACTGCGCCACGGCCGGAAAATTCGATTTTTCACGGATGATTTGGGCACCCTGGATCGTCAAGTCCGCCGTCAAAACAGCATTGCGAGTCTGAGCGATTTCGAGAAGCTTGATGATTAGCCGTTCCCGCAGGTCTCGATCGATTATCTCGTTTGTTTTCGCCAGTCGAATGGCATATCTTCGAATCCACGAATCGGGGTCTTGAAGACGATCCAGTTGATACCGTACGGCTCGCTGCGCCACTTCCATATCGAGGGCCGGATTCGAGGCATAAGCGTGATACGCCCATTGTACCGCGCTGCTTAAGTCCTGATCGGGAATGCTGGTCGCTACACGGATCAGATCCTCCTCAATCGCGATACGCGGATTCAGGGACAGGGCGGCCCGATACAGGATCCATGCCTGAGCGGTTTGATTCGCGGATGCATCGGCGGCGCGATATCGTTCGTAAGCCATTCGCGCCAATTGGGCGGCGACCTGTTGAGAGGATAGATCCTGGGGTAATTCATCGGCGGGAGAAACACCGGTCAGAGTCCACGCCTTTTCAGTCCGGGTCGCCAACAAAGGATTTGTCGGGAGAGGCGGCGTAACCGCCGACTTTTCTATCGGCGAGGAAGGGACAGTGGGAGTCTGCGCCGCGGCGATTTGTAACACCCATCCCATTAGCATCATCCCTGCGATCCATATCCTCATTGGCATCATGGGTATTCCATTCTTTGTTTGATAACGGCTATTGACTTTCCGGATTCGATTCCGTTTGGAATCCTCAACTGGCGTATTATAACCGTCGGACTATTTTCAGTCAAATACCCGGAAACCAAGAAGATCGTCACCGCTGAATCATTTGGGAACAATCGTCTCGACCAGCCGAGTTCGTGACCGACGCTCAACGATCAACGAGAGCATTGGGTTTTTCGTCAGCCAACCGGTTACCAGATAAATCCCCCCCGCCGCAGAGATGGCCAGACTCAAACGAATCAGCTCCTTTTTCCAGGATCCGGAAGGACACAAGGTCTCAGTTCCGACCAAGGCAAACCAACCGACCGCGATCATCAGGATCGTCCCAAGCATCGTCTTGAAGATCGACGAGGAGAAACCAACAAAAACCATTTTCCCATATCGTCGGGCCAGTACAGTCATCAGGATAACGACCTGCAGATAGGAACTGATCGCGGTGGACAGCGCCAGACCGCCCGTCGAGAACGGCCAGATCAAAATCAGATTCAGGCACAGGTTCACAACGACGGCGATAAAGGCGGTAATGGCGGGTAATTTGGAATTCTGCAGGGAATAAAACACCCGGATGACAATCTGCTGAGCAAAGAAACCGGTTAGACCCAGGGCATAGAAACACAATGTCCAGGCCACTGCATCGGTATCGGAGGCCTGAAATTTCCCATGCTCGAAAGCAACCATCACAATCGGTCTGGCTACCAGAATCAGGCCGGCGGTCGCAGGGATGGCGATAAACAGGGAGGCCTGAAGTCCGCGGGACAAGGTGGCACAGAGACCGGGGTAATCCTTGCGGGCCGCATCGGCGCTGAGGACGGGGAAGATCGCCGTGGCAATGGAAATCCCGAAGATTCCGAGCGGAAATTGATACAACCTTTGTGCAAAATACAGATGCGATACGGCCCCCTTACAGAGAGGATACCCATCGGCCCTGGCGAAGGATAGCGCAATCACATCGTCCATCAGGGTATTGATTTGCGTGGCGGTCAGGCCCAGAACCATGGGCCCCATCAACCATAACACTTTTTTGAACGATTCAGATTGAACATCCCAGGCCGGGATCAGTCGAATTCCCCTGGATCGGAGAGGCGGTATCTGGATGGCCAATTGGGCGGCCCCGGCGATCAGAACACAAATCGCAAGGATATAGATTTGCGATTCGGGCGGAATCCGGAAGACTGATCCCGTTATGACCAGCCCGCCAATCAAGAACAGATTGAGCAGTACCGGCGCCGCCGCAGGAGTGGCAAAATGTTTGTGAACATTCAGAATCCCGCCGAGGATTGCGGCCAGGCAGACCATGACCATATATGGGAGCATGATCGCCATGATCGCCAGACCGAGTCGGGTTCCGACTTTCTCGGCAATAAAAGCATAGAAGAACAGGATAATGATTTCGCCGACCAGCGTGGCCGCCGTTAAAACCACGAATATCACCGACGCAATCGTGTTGACCAAACGACGGGCCTGTTGGGGATTCTGATGGAGATCTTCGGTATAGACAGGGATCAGCGAGGCCGAAGCCGCTCCTTCCCCAAAGAGGCGTCGGGATAGATTGGGCACTTTAAAACCCACAATCCAAGCGTTCATGACCCACTCGGCACCAAAGTAGTGCGAATAAGCCATATCCCGTAAAAAGCCGAAGACCCTGCTGAGGGCCGTCAACAAGGCAATTTGTCGAAATCCGCGAATCATGAAACGAGAATCTCTGCCGTTCGATTATACCAGGGGGTTGACAGCACCAGCCCCTTCACGATTGCTGACAGTCCAGAAATGGAAAGGCGATTACTCGTCTCGATCCTGCATGGCCACGGCCGCGACAAGAGCATACACCTTTTCGGCACCGGCCCGGCGAAGGACCGCGGCACACTCATTCAGGGTCGCATTACTGGTTGTGATATCATCGACCATGCAGACTCTTTTGCCTGAAAATTTGTGATTTTTCCGGACGGCAAAGGCACCACGGACATTCCGTCTGCGCTGGGCGGGATCCAGCGACCACTGCGTCGGCGTATTGCGGATTCGAACCAGGTCGGTATTGACCGTGGCGGTGGGATGAACAAGTCCTCCAGCCAGGAGGCGGGATTGGTTGAATCCCCGCGAAAGTCGCCTCCGCCAGTGCAATGGAACCGGCACAAAATAGTCGATTGAATCCGCAAAGGCGGCCGATCCCAGAGACGCGTTCAAAATCCGTATCAGCGGCTCGGCCAGTTCTCCCCGATCCTGGAATTTTATCGACAGGATGATCTGTCGGAGAGCGCCGCTATAGACTCCGGCACGGGCAATGGCATCAAAGGCAATCAAGCGATCCTGGCAATCGCCGCAACGGTTGTCAATACGACTATAACGACTGGCTTGTCTCCCGCAACGGGGACAATAATCTCCGCCGCAGGCCGCCATCAGGTCACGCCAGCAATCGGCACATAAGAAGGTGTCCAGATCATCTTTTCGGGATCGACACCCAAGGCAGATCGTGGGCCAGAGAAGATGATTGACACTCTCCAGCAGACCAGAGAATCCCTTTCGGGCCGACTGACGACTGAAGAATCGATCAAGGGAAAGGAAGGCCATACCGCCTCCCGGCTACTTCAGATCGAAGGGACTGTTATCGGCCGGATCGAACCAGCCCAGAAACATTGTTGCCGATTCGATCCCATAAGCATTAACGGAATCCATCGGGGCCATCTGTTGAGCATCGACATGTCCATCTGCCCATCCGATATTGGCGCGAGCATGATGGCGAAAGTGCAGAGTCGGAGACATATAAAAACCCGTCATAACCCGCCCGTTCACAACGCAAAAGGGTGGCTCGGCAAATGAATACTCAATATACGATCCATCCTGGCGGCTTAGGGCACAGTCGGCAAACATGAGGGTTCGGCCGGCCGAGGCCACTTCCGTCGTTCGGGTTGTCCGTTCGTATTGCCCCACCGGATCGGGAATGCCCTCCCACAGACGGCTGCCAAGATAGGTCATGTTGTATCCATATCCGCCACATCCCTGCTCAAAATTTTCCTCCCATAATCCGCCGCGGACAAAGCGGATCCGCTCGGGACACTCGTTTATTCGGCCGGTATCGAGATAGGATGCCAGCGGACCCCGGATCGGATTAAACGGAAGATCCCGAGAATCGCGAACTCCATGCCACCGATACAAGCCCGCCTGGTTCCACAGGTCTTTGGCGCCGGGGACGAAGAAACCGTCATTGTCAACCGTGTACGACAAGTTGGCACAAGTTAACTGGCGAAGATGATTTCGACAAACCGTGCCCCTCACCTGGCAACGGGCTACCTGCAAGGTCGGTACCAGAATCGTCAGGAGTACGGCCAGCAGGGAGACGACAAGGATCACCTCGATCAGCGTAAATCCAACAATTCTCGATTGTTTCATAATGCACCTTCGTATCGGGTCGATTCAATCCGCCAATCCTCAACGGACAGCCATTGCCCGGAAAACTGAACAAGGTCATCCATATCGACGCTTGCATCTTTCGGGGAAGTCAAATCACACCGAGCGAGATAACCGACCTGTCCGAACCGTTTTTGCCAGGCCCGGGCAAACAGGGCCCAATCCTCCAGATCAACACGCCCGTCCAAATTAATGTCAGCACTGAATTGTTGCTCTCGTAATACGCCGACCGCTTCCAGGTCAAAACCGCCGGAGCCAAAAGTCAGCCATGCATCATAGATAGGGTGAACGGACGAATAGGGTTGAAAATGAGAAACAGAATTCGGATCGTACGACGACGGATCGGGAAAATCGGTAGACTGATCGGAAAATGAACCGTTACCGGGAATATCGACCAATCGGATGAAACGGATATCATCAAGGTTCACATATCCCTCCTGAACCATTGGATGGTCCCGCAGATCATCAAGATCAAATGGGGTTCCTGTACAAACACTGTCTGCATTGGGGTGCTTGCCGGCCACATTATAGACATCCGTCACATCGATCGTCCCGTAAGGCCCAACTCGGCCGGCCGTCAGGGAGACCGATGGAAATCGGGCGAAATCGATTCCATTCGTCGAAACCTCAACGAAAGCCAGCTCAGCCATGGTCCGTCCGGCAATCGAGCCACCGGGGGTAGAAACCAGCGAAAGGATGGCGTTTTCAAACACGGCAAAGTCATATCCTCTACCGTTGCGAATGGATTCAGACTCAGGCCGGTTTGGATCGCCAAAGGAAAGCGTTATTGAACCCGGCAGGATTCCCGACAAGAGTTCGGATTCAGTAAGATCACCGAGACTGACGATATCCATGAGATTTCCGGTCGCCGGGCCAAGGGCACGGAAAGGATTTTTCCAGATATTGCCCGGATCCCAGTTTGAACCGCTTGGCATATAATCGCGGTAACCCGTCGCCCAACCACGAAAGAGCGGATGGACCCGGATCGAATTGGGATCGGGGTGGCGGGTATAGCCGGTCGAACCCGGAGGAGGAGCAGGGCGAAAAAAGCCATCTACCCATCCAGCCACCCCGGACTCATTGTACGGCCCGGCGAGGGTAACTGAATTCAAGACCAACAGGATGGCCCCGGCGCGCATCATCTCAGGACGACTGTCTCCGTAACAAACAGAATCCGGCTCCAAACAGTACCACCGTCACCGGTTCGGGAATAATCGTATCGACGACAAAATAGGCCGGCGTATTCATCCCCCACGGCGCAACATCGGACGAAGCCATAGAAAATTCCAGCGACGAGACAACGCCCAGCGAAGACAGATCGACAAAACGCCAGTCCGTCAGGATAGATCGATTCCCATTACGGAAATCGGCCAGATAGGTGGTCTGACTACCCGTGGATTGTCCGGAGGAATTCTTACCGGTAATGGTCAGGGTAAACCAGTCTCCATCCGAAAACGGTTCAATGCCGAACATCGCATCACCGTCGCGGAGAACGGAGACCGCATACAGGTTATTGGAGATATACAGTCCCGATATCGACATCGGCGTTGACAATGTGATCGTGGGCAACGACGAAAAACCCCGATATCCCACGGCATAGAGACTGCCACTCTGTGCCGATCCACCGGCGGCGGTGTATTGACCCGACAATCCGGCCAATGTCGTATCGGTACAATTGGAGTACGCGAATCCTTCCCAGGAGGTGACACCGCCACCCCAGTCGGTGAAAGCATTGTCAAGCCAGGCCTGCCCGCTGCCAAACCCGCCGCTCCCATCGGCACCATTCCAGTACGACTCTGGGGCCAACGGCAGGTCTTCAAAATCCGCGACAGTCACAAGGCCAGCCGACACGGGCCCGACACAGAGCCACAATCCAACGATTCCCTTTACAATCCTCATTTTATTCTTCATTCGCTTACTATTCATCGTTTCCTCCAAAATGAGTAAACTACCACCGGTTAAAACCGGTGGCATTTTCGGGTTCAAGCATAGCTTGCCCGTTGTCTTCCAAAACAACGGGAAGACAACGGTTATTTCCATCCACCAGTCTTACTGGTGGTATTAAAATCGGAAGAATAAAAA
>JAAYVQ010000309.1 GCA_012517095.1 Phycisphaerae bacterium
CGGCTGCAGCGAATCATCTGCCCGCACGGGATTTGTCCGGGCCAAGCGACAGATCCGCCACGAACTCCAGCGGCTGGGACTGACCGGAAGCTGATCTCTTCGGTCGCCATTACGCTCCAATTCCGGCCGGCTGCATTTCGTTGTCCACAGGCAATTTCCTGTTGCCAAACCGACAACGATTCGGATAATAGTCCCCGTTGTTACAGTTGAAATGCGATTGAACGAACGGGAAGTTCAGGATTGTGCGCCGCAGGAAAAGGAGATTCATATGGAGTATTTGCTGGACATCATAATCTTTGTCGCCTTTATTGTGTCGGTTGTGTCCGTGGGAATGTTCAAGAGCCGCCACGAGAAATCCAGTGAGGACTATTTTCTGGCCGGGCGGGGTTTAACCTGGTGGCTCATCGGAATTTCGCTGATTGCGGCCAACATTTCCGCTGAACAATTTGTCGGCATGTCGGGCCAGGCGGCGGATTATCTGGGGATCGCCATCGCCAGTTATGAGTGGATGGCGGCGATCACGCTGGTGGTGGTCGGCATTTTCTTCCTACCGTATTTCCTGAGGGCCGGAATCTTTACGATCCCCGAGTTCCTCGAACATCGCTATAACCATTGGGCCCGCTTGATTATGGCCGTTTTCATGATGGTCATTTTGATCGGCGTGTCTTTGTCGGCCGTCATTTATGCGGGCGCTCTGGCGATGAGCGACTTGCTAACCTTGTTTGGCTTCAAGATCACTCTGACTACCTGCTGTTGGATCATGGGAATAATGGCCGCTTTGTATGTAACCTTTGGAGGTCTGAAGGCCTGTGCCTGGGCGGATCTGATTCAGGGTTCGGCCCTGATAGTCGGAGGCGCGGTGATCATGTGGTTTGCGCTGGAGAAGATGGGGCAAACGCCGGTCGCCGAACTTGCGACCTTTTCCGGCGCCGGGGCTACGGGCCTTTCCGACGCGGCCAGCGGGATGGAAAAACTGTTGACATTGAACCGGGACAAGTTGCACATGGTCCTGCCTCGGAATGACCTGAATATTCCCTGGACGGCGCTGGTGGTTGGCTTGTGGATTCCGAATTTCTACTATTGGGGTCTGAACCAGTACATCACCCAGCGAGTTCTCGGCTCTGCTTCCCTTCGCGAGGGGCAAAAGGGTATCGTTTTTGCGGCCGCGCTGAAACTGCTGATTCCCTTCATTATCGTGTTTCCCGGGATCATGGCATTTAACCTATTCAGCAAGGACATGTCCGATTTTGCCGCCAAAGATCCCAAGATGATCAAAGCCAACGCGGAAGTTCTGGCCAAGTACGATGCTGAAAAAGCCAATTCTGCGTCGTTGACGATGTTTGTATTTGACAAGGGCTGGGAGCAAAACAATCCCGACAAGGCCAAAGAACTGTCCGCTTATAATAAAACCATTCAGTCCCGGGCAAGTGCTGCCGGGAAAGAACCCGAGAAACAGTCGCTGATCGGCTACAAGACCGATTCGGCTCTGGGTCTGCTGATTGGAAAATTAATTCCCAAAGGCAAGGGGATTCTGGGATTTGTGTTGGCGGCCATGCTCGGGGCGATCGTCAGTTCTTTGGCGGCGGTTCTGAATGCGGCCTCGACCATCTTTACCATGGATATCTACGGCAAGTACCTGAATCGGAAAGCGTCGCAGAGTGTATTGGTTCTGGTCGGACGGATCTGCGTGGCGGTGTTTGTGGTGATTGGATGCGTGGTTTCACCCAAACTGGCCGATCCGCGTTTTGGAGGCATCTTCAAGTATATCCAGGAATTTCAGGGCTATGTGTCTCCGGGTATTCTTGCCGTGTTTGTTTTCGGTCTGCTCAATCGTCGCGCCCCGGGCATTTCCGGTGTTGTTGCTTTGTTGCTGAATCCAGTCCTTTATTTTGCGATTGCTCAGTTTGCTCCACAGATTGCGTTTCTGGATCGCATGGCCATCTGTTTCTTCGTCGTTCTGGTTGTGATGACCCTGATCGGAATCATTAAACCATTACCGCAACCGGTTGTCTTTGCGACCAACGCGCGGATTAATGTGGAAACCTCCCGGCCGGCCGTGGGATTTGGAATCCTGGTCATCATTGCCACTGTGGCACTGTACATCCTATTCTGGTAACCCGGTTTTTCTGCTGAGGAAACATGATGGCAACGGAAGATCGTTATGGTTTCGATAAGCTCCAGGAACTGGCCGGAACGGCGAAAATCGAGTTAAAGGGAACGAAGGTCCGTCGGACCTCCAGCCGGTTTTGTCTCGGCGTCGAGCATGGAGATTACAACGGCACTGAATTGTTCGGTGTCGGGACGGATCGATTCATCTGGATGGCGTATCGCCCCAGTGGTTCGGGCAAAATGCGGCTCTTCAGTGGCAACTTCCCCAGCGATGGCGTGATTGAATTC
>JAAYVQ010000310.1 GCA_012517095.1 Phycisphaerae bacterium
CAATGGCAGTTGAACATATTCGGAATGTGGCGATCATCGCCCATGTCGATCACGGCAAGACGACGCTGGTGGATCAGTTGCTGTACCAGTCGGGGATGTTCCGGCAGAGCGAGCTGGATCGGCTGGCTGGCGGCGAGAACAACCTGATCATGGACTCCAACCCGCTGGAGCGGGAACGGGGGATCACGATCCTGAGCAAGAACTGCGCAATCCAATACACCAACGCCGAGGGCGAGGAATACAAGATCAATGTGATCGACACGCCGGGTCATGCGGATTTCGGCGGCGAGGTCGAGCGGGTGATGAAGATGGCCGACGGGGTGTTGCTGCTGGTCGATGCGTTCGAGGGGCCGATGCCGCAGACGCGGTTTGTGCTGAGTAAGGCGCTGGAACACGGCTTGCGGCCGATCGTGGTGGTCAACAAGGTGGACCGGCCGGACGCACGGCCCAACGAGGTGGTCAACGAGGTGTTCGACCTGCTGGTGAGCTTGGAGGCCAACAACGCAGCGCTGGATTTCCCGATTCTGTACGCCTCGGCGCGGCAGGGTTGGGCGACGCGGGACCTGGCCAAGCCGGGCACGACGATGGAGCCGGTTTATGAGGCGATTTTGAATCAGGTGCCGGCGCCGAAGGCCGAGCCGGATAAGCCCCTGCAGATTCTGGTGACGACGCTGGACTATTCAGATTATGTCGGGCGGATCGCGATCGGGCGGATCTTTTCGGGATCCGTAACCAATGGTCAAAAGGTGACGGTGATCGACCGGGACGGCGTCCATACCCAGCAGAAGGTCACACAATTGTACCTGTTCGAAGGGTTGGGCAAGAAAAGCGTGGATCGCGCCGAGGCGGGGGATATTTGCGCAATCGCGGGGCTGGACCCGGTGGATATCGGCAATACGATCGCCTGCCCGGACGAACCGACGGCGTTGCCGGTGATTTCGGTGGGCGAGCCGACGATGAACATGACTTTCCGGGTCAACGACGGCCCTTTTGCGGGACGCGAAGGCAAGTATGTAACCAGTCGGCATATTCGCGAGCGGCTGGAGAAGGAGCTTCAATCCAATGTCGCCCTGCGTGTGGAACCGGGACAGACGGGCGACGAATACATCGTGTCCGGGCGGGGACTGATGCATCTGGGGATCCTGCTGGAAACGATGCGGCGGGAGGGATACGAATTGTGCGTCGGCAAGCCGCAGGTGATTCTGCGGCAGATCGACGGGCAGATGCAGGAGCCGGTGGAGATTTTGGCGATCGACTGTCCGGTCGAGTGTCAGAGTACGGCAATGTCGCTGCTGGGCGAACGGCGGGCGGAACTGACCCTGATGGATGCCAAGGCGGGAGCCAGTGATTTTGTGCACATGGAATTCCGGATTCCGTCGCGTGGATTGTTCGGCCTGCATGCGAGGATGCTGACGGCGACGCAGGGACGGGCGATTCTTCACCACACCTTCGACCGCTACGAGCCGATGCGCGGCGCGATTCCGCAACGGCAGGCGGGGGTGATGATCTCGACGGAGACGGGAATCGTAACTTCCTACGCACTGGACGCATTGTTCGATCGGGGCGTGTTCTTTGTAGAGGTGGGCGATCCGATTTATGAGGGCCAGGTCGCCGGCGAACACTGCAAGGACAACGACATCCCGGTCAATCCGACCAAGACCAAGCACTTGACGAATATTCGCGCGGCCGGCAAGGACGACGCGGCGCGGGTGCGGCCGCCGAGACGGATGAGTTTGGAGGGATGCATGGAATACATCCAGGACGACGAGTTGGTGGAGATCTGTCCCAAGTCGATCCGGATCCGCAAGCGGTTGCTGAAAGAAGCGGATCGCCGGCGAGCGGCAAGACAGGGCGCCGGAAAGTAAGAATCACAAAAACGAACGGCGCCCGGGCTCGTTATCTCCCGGACGCCGTTGTCCGCAACCTCGTTGCCGCACAACTTATTGAGTACCATCCTTCTCTTCCACAATTTTCTCTTCCACTACTTTGCCTTTCCCCAGACGAGTCGTTTCATTTCGCGGCATTGGAATTTCGGTTTCCTTCCACCGAATCCGTTCGGATTCGGACATGATGGGCTGGTCCATAATCAGGTGCGGGGTGATAAAGACCACCAGTTCGCTGAGGGCGGTGGTTTCACCCTCGAAGCGGAACAGGGCCCCGAGGAGGGGAATGTCGCCCAGGAACGGGATCTTCTTGACTTCCTGCTGGAGATCCTGCTTGCGAAGCCCGCCGATAACGACCGTCTGGCCGTCGGCAATGAGGGCGATGGTATCGGTTTCTCGCTTGGCGACCACCGGCTGAGGAATGGAGTTTGTGGTCAGAAAGACTTCGCCTGTCCGCACGCTGAATTTGGGTTTGAGAGACAACCGGATCTTGCTGTCGCGCGTCAGGTGGGGCGTAACGACCAATTCCACGCCGACATCCTTAAACTTGGTCGTTCCGATACTGCCGCCGCCGGAGGTCTCGGACAATTCCTGATAGGGAACTTCTTCGACGATTTTAATGGTGGCCTGCTGATTATCCAGAACCATGATTCGTGGATTGGCCAGAAGCTTGGCGGTCACTTCCTTCTGTTCGGCACGAATGAGGGCGTCGAGATTGACGGCTTCGTTGAGAACGCCAAAACGAAACACATTCTGCATGGCATCGGCCTTGTTGGTGGAACTGCTCATCCGTCCGGTTATAAACGGATCGGTCGGATTATCCAGATCGACCAGCTTGCTATTGTCGCCCATACCGGTAATGCCCGTGGATCCGTAATTGGTATTTCGGCCGAGATTCCATTCGATCCCGAGATCCAACTGATCGGTCGAGGTGATATCATAGACGCGGGCCTCGACCAGGATCTGGGGGGTAGGCCGGTCGATTTCCTCGAGGAATTTGTCGATCGCCAGGATCTTGCTTTCCATATCCGTCACGATGATGTTGCTGGTTCCGGCATTGGAGGAGATACTGCCGGTCTCGGACATGAATTTCTTAAGGGCGGTTTCGACCTCCTTGACATCGGCAAAGGTGATCCGATATACACGACTGACCTTTTTTTCCTTCGCCTGATAAATCTCTTCCTGAGGGACGACGCGGATCATGTTTTCGGTCGGGATGTAACCGAATCCGTGAGCCGACAGGATGTTGTCGAGGGCCTCGCCGAGAGGAATATCTTTGAGCGTGGCGGTGACTTCGCCGGTGACTTTGGGGCTCTTGACAACATCGATTTCCGCCTGTCGAGCCAGGATTCTCAGAACATCGTCGATCGGCGTGCCGCGAAAATCGACGCTGACCTTCTGAAGCATTCGTCTCTGGACGGGGGTCAGAATCTCGGCGCCATCAAACGAGGGCACCGAATCGGCGGCCCATGCGGCGGAAGTAATCAGTATCCCCAGTATCCACCCGGCTCCCTTTTGCCGGAAGTTGTTATGCCCTGTGCCCATGTGTTTCCCTTTCCGTTCCTGATCATTCGACGGTTTCACGCTGATTTTACGGCGTCACCGTCTGAACCCATCGCTGTCCGTCTTTTTCAAATTCCACTTCGCCCCGGTCGATTCGGATGACTTTGGCGCCCTGAATCTCATCCCCGACGCCGACAATTTCCGTTCCCACAATTGCGGTGTTTCCCTTGGCGCCGAGAACCACGCCTTTGAGCACAAACAGTTCCTGTTTTTGAACCTCGGGAGTTTCCTCGACGGGCTTGGGAGGTTCGACCAGGACCATCGGATCCCGCAATCCGGCCGGATAGGGATCGGGAATCGACCAGACGGGGATTTCAGCGGTCTTTATGGCAATCGTGGGATTCTCATCCGCATCGGCCGGGGTTTGACTGGCCTTTCCGGAAGAAGTGGGTCCCAGAACCATCACCAACACCAGGACGAAAACCGCCGTCAGAACTCCGATCAGCGCGATCTTGCCCACCGGACGGCTTCCCGAGCCCGCCGCCCCCCCACCGACGGCTTTCAACCAACCTTTTCGGGGTGCGCCTGTGTTTCGAGGGAGACTCGTCCCCCCCGTTTGCCCGACAACACTTGTATCCATAACGACGGAAAGCGAAGCGTTCTTGCCCTCTACCGAAGCCAGTCCCGGCGTTGCCGGATCGCCGCCTCCTCGACCCGTCAAACCCGCCGAGTCCGATTGCATGGTCGGATTCTCCAACACCGGACCGGGAATCGGCACGCCGTCAAATATGGACGAGATTTTCTTGTGTAACCCTGCTTTGGACTTCATAGGACATCTCTTTCACCAACTCGAAATAATCCTTCGATCCCAGATTGGACGGATCAAAGGTAACGCAGGCCTGGCCGGCGCTGGGCGCCTCGGCCAAACGAATGCTGCGATGGATCACGGTCTTGAAGACCAGATCCCCGAAAAAGTCTCTCATCTGCTGACGAACCTGTTGACACAACAGCGTTCGATTCTCCACAAAGGTCAGGAGGACGCCTCGAATCCGCAACCGAGAATTGAACCGGCCGTGTACGATATCGATCGTCTCCAGAAGCTGCTTGAGTCCCTCGATCGCGTAATAATGGGTCTGGACGGGAATGATGACCTCGTCGGCCGCAACCAGGGCATTGAGCGTAAGAAGATTCAACGAGGGACTGCAGTCAATCACACATACATCGAAACGATCTGCCAGACACGCCAGACCGCGAAGTAAACGCGATTCTCGCCCGGGCCAATGCGCCAATTCCACCTCGGCGCCGGACAGGAGAATATTGGCCGGTATCAGCCGAAGACCGCCAACGGCCGTCTCCAGAACAATCGAGCGCCAATCGGCGACCCTTCCGGTGAGGGCCTCATAAACGGTCCAGTCCAGGCGTTCGGGGCGATATCCGAAACCGAGAGTCGCATGGCCCTGGGGGTCCAGATCGACCAACAGAACGCGACGGCCCTGGAGGGCCAGCGCCGCGGCCAGATTGACCGCAGTGGTGGTCTTGCCGCAACCGCCCTTCTGATTGGCTATGACAATCGTTTTCATTCGATTTGCGCCACCGGTTTTGCCACACCCGTTTTCGGGGTTTTACTCTCTTTCTTGGTCTCGACGGGTTCGTCGCGTTCGGTGAAGTAACACAGAGTGACTTCCATTTCGGGCTGAACCGTCGGATCCTGATTTTTCTTCAGCGTAAACTCTTCCACGAACATCGAGGGTTGGTTTCGTTCGATTCGATTGAGGAACTGCGCAAACGACTCAAAAGAACCGCGAAACGCGATCTGGAGCCAAGTTTCTTCAATTTTCTTGTAACTTTCCATTTCGTCCTGGGTCTGGGCTTCCTTGCGATGAGCGCTAAACTCGGCAACTTTCAGGTCATTGGCCATCTGCCCGATCTGAAACGCCAGAGTCGAAGCCCGGGTGGGATCGACCACGAAATCCTGCCAGGTTTTTTGGACCGCGGCCAATCGTTCCTGCAAGCGGGTTCGGCTCTGCTCGGTCCGGGCCTCCTGGGCCTGGTCGAACTGTTCGGTCAAGTCCATAAGGTCTGAATGTAACTGGGTTCTGCGGAGATTCTGCGGACTCAAGACCAGTCCGTAAAACAGGCCCATTCCCGCAATACACACGGCCAGATAGACGGCCGTTATTATTCCATATCGTTTTGTCGCCGGTCGCATAGCTCGGCTACTCCTGGGGCTGAAATTCACATTCAATCGTATGAATCGTGATGGGCTTTCCGTTCGCCTCGTCGGTCTGCTGCGACACGATTCGAATATCTTTTAACCGTTGGTGGATCGCTGGGGCCTTTCCCAGACGACTGAGATACTGCTGGACCGCCTCATCGGTTTCCCACGACGATTCGCCGAAGACCTGCACCGACAGGATTCGGTGAATGATGGTTTTGTTCACCAGCTTGTTCGATTCCTTTCCCTCCGTGACTTTTTTTCGGGTCGTGCTGCGGGACAGCTTCAGTTCCTTCAGAGCGATTGTGTCAGGTAATTGTTCGACCAGGGTTTGCAGAATGGGCGACCACTGAAGATGGCGGCCGAGTCCTCGCTTTACTTCGGCCAGATTTTTCCGGGTCTGTTCGGTGGCGGAAGTCCATTGTCGGGCCTGCTGAATCTCCGCGGAATACTCCGTCAGTTTGTCGTTCATCTTCTGAATGCCCGAGATTTCCATCGCAACCACCGTCCGGTTGTATTCGAAACTCCCAAACAAGTACACCGCCACGAGCAGGGGCAGGACAAACGGCAGAACCTTGAGGGCCACCGTGCCGGGGCTGTTTTTGATCGGGACTCCCGTTCCCTTAAGTAAGTCGATGGTAAACATCGTCAGATTGTCCTCATCGCCAGGCCCGTTGCGACCGCCATCATCGGGCCGATATCCATTAGAAATTCCCGTCGCCGGTCATCCATGAGACAACGCATTTTGGCAAACGGATTGAGCAAAGTTACCCGTTCCGGTAGCCGGGTGTTCATCAGATAGGTGAACTCACGAACCAGAGCAAATCCCCCACACAGGTAGATTTTTCGCACGGGCACGGCCCCGGACTGCATTGCATAATATCGAAGGGTTTCGTTGACATCGGAGATCAAACCATCGGCGGCGTCGGGCAAGGCGCGGCCGACTTTTTCCTGCAATTCATTGGAGGTGTACCGTTTTCTCAAGATGTTATCCACCGTTTCGCGAGTCAGATCGTGCGTTTTGGCGATCCGATCAATGATGGCGTCTCCCCCGGAGGACAGATCCCTCACAAAGGCGGAACCGCCGGCATCGGCGATGACCACGCTGGTCGCCAAACATCCGACCTGAATCGCCGCAACGCTGCTGTCGGCGGACAAACCGTCACAGGCCTGAATACAGTTGATCAGGGCCAATCCCTCGACATCCATTCGAATGGCATTGACCGAAGCCATCTGACTGAGCCGCTTTTTATACTGCACCGCCTCATTTGTGGCGACGACCAGAATGCCGCGATTGGATCCGGCTTTTTCGCCCGGCGAATGCAGCAACTGATAATCGACTACGCTGGATTGGATATCCAGGGGGCAGACTTGCTGGGCTTCGAGCAGGACGGCCTGTCCGATCGCCTCGGACGGGAGGTTGGGAAACGAAAAGCCGCGGACCATCACATCGGGACCTCCGACTCCGCAGACGACATTGCGGGTGGCGCGTCCGGATTGGGCAAAGCAGCGACGAATCGCGGCGGAGGTTTTATTTTGATGTTCGGCGGGATCCGCAGATCGTTCGATTTCCTGCATAGCGGCGGTGACCACGCAATACTGATCGCCCTGACGATCCAACTGGACCATCTTGACGGACGAGTGGCCAATATCCAGGCCCACGACCTCAACATGCCCGATCCCAACCAATTCTTTTACATTCAGTCCCATCGGATTTCCATCGCTTTCGTTGAGATTCACCCTCACGGATTGACGGCGACCCGGTAATCGCTCCATCCGGCCGGCAGGGGAACAAACTTGCCCCGCAGCCAGATGTCGCCCGGCAGAATCCCCGTCAGGAGCCGTTCGTCGAGATAATAATTTTTGAGAAACCCATCGGTTCCGGTGACTCCCACCACACTTCGACAGACTTCGGACAGCGTGCCGCGGAGGACCAGATCGTCCTGAACCCCGGAGGTTTCCTTGCGTCCTCCATACCCATTCCGTAAAACATTTTCCGCTCCCCATCCCCCTCCGCCCACGGTGATGCCCGCTTCAACGACTAATGGATCCGGCAGATGGCGTTTGTGAATTTCCGCGGGCTTGGCATTATCGGCAATACCGATCGGAACATAGGTATGTGCCGCATTGACAACGGGTGTATCATCGACATAGGAATAATCGCTCATTCCCGGATCGACGACCTTGACGACGCCTTGAGCGACAAGACCCAGGGCATTGGGATTGGTCTCCGAGGGTTTTCCGTCGGCGGCGCGGTCTCCGTCCATCTGGATGGAATTGGCGATCCAGATATTCCCGGTCGCCACAATCGTAATCCGACCTTTGACCTGATTGGCATTGGCCAATGTAGAATCGCCGCTGCCGATGATGACATTACCATTGACATAGATCTGGCCGCCCGGTTGGCTTTTGACCCCGCCGAAGGACTGCTGGACATAGGTGTCTTCGACCTTGACTGTCTGGATATCTCCATTGGATGCAGCGCTGGAAGAGCGGACATGATAGCCGTAAATATAATATCGATCAAATTGATCCGGATCGGCAAGGGTATTTTTGAAATCGAAGGTTCGGCTGTCGCTGGATTGCCGAAAACCGCGCACGGAACAATTGTTGGTAACCCGGATCTTGCCAACGCCGCCATCGACATAGAATTCCATTTGTACGGCATTCTGGGGATTGCTGACGGTCTTGGGACCGTTGGGCGTATAAATATAACTGGCCGAAGTGCTGTCGCGGAACCGGGTGATCTTTTTAGATACGGTTTCAGCATCGTTGATACGACTGGGGGGTTGATTAAAATAGATGCCGTTATCAAAGACGTTCATCACAGAACTATACTTATCAAGTCCACCGGAGGAGTACCGGCTCTCACCCATAGAAACGACGCGGAGAAATTTCGGATCGCCGGAAAGGAAGATATCCCGCGTTTTATCCTTCGGATCACCGTAGCTATTAATATGAATCGGCATTTCGATGACTTCGCCGTTGACGAAGTTCACCTCCACTGTCGAGGTTCCTCCGGTCGAAACGCGACACATCCCCATCGCCCAGCCGCCGATGGCCTGGACCAGATGGACTTCGACGGTACGCTCGAAACGGCCGCTGCGGCCGATGGACTTGACCTCATAGACAGGACTGGCGCCGAGGAACGAAGACATCTTGACCGAATAGTCGCAGGAACTTCCGTCGAAGTCGAGAGAACCGCTGGCCTGGGCATCATTCAGGGCGCTGATCATGTCCGGTTGCTGGCTCATCCAAAAGACGGCCTTCTCGTAACCGGCCTCGGCGGCGGCCATCGCGGCGGCCTCATTCTTGATGACAGCCGTCCGCAGTCGAAGACCGTCGGAAATGGTTAACAGACCTATGCCGGCGATCGCCAATAGAAGAATCGCCATCGCGGCCATGCACAGAATCGATCCCGATCGCACTCGAACGGATTGTCGTTTGGATCTGTTCATCTTCGGTACCCGCTTATCGCGGCCAGACCGCGCGGCACAACGCGGCCGTTTTGATCTCGACCGAATCGCCGTCTTCGTCTTTCAAGGTCGTATTCAGCCGAACGCATCCCTGCCCGGCCCCGCTGATCACGGTATGGCTAAAGATTTTATCGTTGGTCTGGATATCCACATCTTCGGCCAGGATCACCGTCGTCGGCATCCCGGCCGTGTTGCGTTGGCCCCCGGATACCGCGCCGACTCCGCCGACGACTTTTCCGTAATCGACTTTCAGGGTCGTTCCGTCCAGATAGAACAGAGCGTAATCGGTTCCGGTATTCGTGGTTTCAAGCGACTTGAGCGTGGCGGTAGCTTCATCGAAACCATCGGACCAATAACGAAATTCGACGGCCTGACCTTCGGCCAGCGTGCTGCCGATGGGAGGGGTCGCCACGGTGTAGGCGCCATTGTTGATTCGATAGACGAAATACAGGGAACGATTGGATTTGCGTCCGACGGTCGTGAAAGCGGTCGTCAGGATGGACGCGTCTTCCCGGATGGGTTTATGGACGGTCGCATAGGTCTGTTCCCAGCTATTCTGGGCGCCGACCAACAGCGTTCCCACCGCCAGTAACGGGATCGCCGCCACCGCCATCGTCACCACCACTTCCACCAAGGTGACGCCCCGGTATCGTTTTCGGTTCCATTCCATCGTCGTTCCTCTCGCCACCGTCAACCCGAGGATTGATCTCGGCGAACCAATGTCGTCATGACATATTCCGGATCCTGGCCACGAATCGCGCCATCGGTGCGATCCAATCGCCATCGGAATTCCACGCTGATTTCCCGCAGAGTCACGCCGGCCTCTTCGTCCTTTTCCACATCCTTCCAGTCGAGGTACACGGTCATCGGAAGGTTGTCCACCTTGATCCGATACGCATCCTCGGCGGGCATGGCGACAAAACCCAGCCCGAGTTCTTCCGGATTGTAGGTTTCGTCTCCACCGCGGCTCTTCCAGTCTTCCAAAAGAAGCTGGGCCACCCGTGTGGCGGTCATTTCGGACTGAGCCACCAGCGATTGGCGCGTGGCGTGATACTGATAGTTGATGGCGCCGATCGAGGCAACCGCCAGGATGGCAATCCCCACGGCCACTTCCAGCAGCGTCACGCCCCTGGCAAATACTCGAATCCGTTGATTCATGCCGAACCATCCTTATCCGGGCCGGATAACGGAACTGTCGTTATGCCGGCCGTGGATGTCTGGTGCCGGTCAGTTCTTGACCCAGGAACCGTCGGGATTGAGGGTCATCGAGCCCGTCGGAGCGTCGGCCGTGGAACCGGTTACGACAATCGTCGCCTTGCCCGTCGCATCCACGGCGGTAATCTCGTAATCGCCGGGGACAAAATAGGTCCCGGTCAAGTCCGCATCGTTAAAGCCCAGAGCGGACTGAATGTCAGCATCGTCCAGGGCGCCGATAATCGCGGCGGAACTGCCGGTCTCGGCGAAATACACCCGCACGGCGGATCGAATCGTGCCGGCCGTGGCATTGGCCTCGGACCATTTGGCGGAATCCACTCGGCCCCGCATCAACGGAATTGACGCCGCCGCCAAGATGCCGACGATCAGAATGACGACCATCAGTTCGATCAGTGTGAAGCCCTTACGCGTCATGGTACCATCTCCTACAAAACATTCTCGACGATTTCCGATTCGGCCGCCCGTACCACCTCGGTACAATGAAGGAATACGGCCGAACGGTTCTCGTACATGGTTATTCCACTTTATCCATTCGCCGACATCGAGAAAATCGGCAGATACATCGCCAGAATGACTACCAGAACGATCGATCCGACGCTGATGATCAGGACCGGTTCCATCAATCCCAACAAAGCCGAGATCAGCGCATCCACTTTCCGCTCGTAATATTCGCTGGTTTTTTCCAGAACTTCGGAAAGCGAGCCGCTCTGCTCGCCGATCTGGGTCATCTTGACGGCCACATCGGGAAAGAACCGGCTGGCCGCCATGCTGGCGGAAATGCTCGAACCTTCGGTCAGCCGCTCCCGCGTCTGGCGAATCCCGTCCCGCAACACCTCGTTGGTGGTCATATTCAACAGGATATCAAAAGCGTCCAGCACGGAAACCCCCGAAGAAATCAGGGTACCCAGGGTCTTGCAGAAGACGGCCACAAAGGCCTGCAGTTTGATCTTTCCGAACAGTGGGATCGCCAGCGCGATGCGACCAAGTCGTGTATGTCCGGATTTGGTTTTGCCATACAGAATCATCAGGATCACCACGGCCGCCAGACCCATGACGATATACACGGCATTGGAGGCGATCCCATGATAGACGGCCATGAATCCCTTGGTGAATCCGGGAAGCTTGCCGTGCATCATATCGAACATCGTCTGGAATCGAGGGATGATAAAGGTCATCAGGGCAATGACGATCAACACGACGAAGACGACCACGAAGATCGGATAGGCCATCGCTCCCTTGACTTTTCGACCGAGTTTGTCGCGGTTTTCATAATAGACCGCCAATCGCTGAAGGGCTTGCGAAAGCGAACCGCCGCGTTCGCCTGCCTGAATCATCGCGCAGGCCAGCGTATTGAACACTTTCGGGTATTCCTTGACGCACTCGCTCATCGGCGTGCCGGATTCCAGCATCGCCGAGATATGGCGGAGGCAGGCCTCAAAGTAGCGGTTTTCCATTTCCGTGGCTACGGTTTCGATCGCCGTGGTGATCCCCAGGCCTCCGTCGAGCATGGTGCTCAGTTGCCAGCAGAAGGTCGCCAGGTCATGCGATTTGACTCTTTTGTAGCGAATCGTCTGCGTTTTCGGCGTCGGGGAATTGGCCGTGGTCCGAATCGATACGGGAGTAAGATTCTGTTCCCGAAGGGACGCAATGACATCGTCCTCGCTGCCGGCCTGTTGAACGCCGGCATGACGATTACCAAAAGTATCCCACGCTACAAATTCATACGACTGCATAACAAATCCTCGTATGGAAACACGATCTGACACACACCGTCCCTTTCGGATACATCTCCCCGCGGGTTTTGTGAAATCTTGCTGAAATGATTTGGATTTTCCAACTCCGTATTTCCCGATACGGGACGATATTTCCGGACTTTGATAAGAGCGGATCGGGGCCAATCCGTCCTACAGATCGGACAGACCTTACAGATTCTCATGCCGGGCAATCGGGATTCCAATTCCCGTCGGATGGACTCCCTCGGGGTCCGATAACGGCGTTCTTGAATCCGCAGTTGGAACAACAGAACGATGGTATCTTTTCGAAGATCGGATATAATGGCGACGGAAAGGAAATCCCAATGGAACCGATTAATCGAGAATCGCGAACGAGCGTGCATTTCCAGCTTGGACTGGTGATCGCCTGCCCATGGACGACCGAATCGTCGCGGACGGTCGAGCTGCAAAAGGCGATGCTGGAGCAGGGACTGGAATTCGGCCAGACCAATACCCGGCCCGGATCGTTTGTGCTCACGCGGGCGGAATCCTCGCACCTTCAGGTCAAATTCGAAACTCCGGGACCCCAGTTGACCGGGATCCAAGTTCTGGCCAACAATCCCTCGTACGATGTGGATTTATTCTGTCGGGATGCGTCCGCGGTACTGACGGCCTATCGGAGGATTTTTCCCGTCGAACACCTGCTTCTTGTCCAGTCCACCGCGCGGATTCATCACCTGTACAGTTCGCAGGCCCATGCGTTTCAGTATCTGTGGGAGAGCCGGCTGAACCAGTCGGGACAGGATTTCCGATGCCTTGGAAACCGGCCGGTAGCCGGTGGGGGATTACGATTGCTGATTCCGCCGCACGCGGTTGGGCCGGAAGAGCCGCGGTCCATCGAAATCCGGATCGAATCGTTTCTTCTGGAGCCGCGCAAGCTGCTGGTGGATACGCTGTTCGTCTGGCCGAAGCCCAAACCCTTCAACGCCGACCAGAAGATCGAACCCGAGGCCTTTTTGCAGCCGGTGGATCAGTTCGCATCCAATGAGGTGTGGACTTTTCTCACGAATCCTCGATCGGGAGAAACTCCGGCGTAATCCAGATCATTCGGCCAGTCGTAGAAGGGATTCGCCTACGAAGCGATGGATGGTCCAATCGGTCAGGGGGGCGGCACCGACAGAGCGATAAAAATCGAGAGCCGGCTTGTTCCAGTCCAGGACGCTGAACTCCATTCGGCCGCATTTTCGCTCTATAGCTCGTTGCGCCAAGCGGCGAAAGAATTCCCTGGCGATTCCCCGACGGCGAAATGCCGGGCGGACAAAGATATCTTCCACAAACAGGCCGGGCTGGCCGAGAAAAGTCGAAAAATTGTAGAAATAGATCGCATAACCCGCTGCCCGACCGTCCCATTCAGCAAGCATGGCCTCGGCCACGCGCTTCGGACCGAAAAGATTTTCTGACAATGATTCCCTGGAGGCGGAAACCTCGTGCGAGAGGCGCTCATACTCGGCCAACTCGCGGATCATGGCGAGAATTTCGGGCACATCAGAGATGGTTGCATCGCGGATCGTGAACATCCGTGTCCGATCATGTCTGCGGCTTGGGCATTTCGGCCAGGGCGCGATTGAGACGATCGATGGCTTCATCCACTTCGGCGGCGCTTTTCATGCCAATCACCACCGAATCGAGATACCCGCAGTGCATGGCGAAGCGTGCGGCCTTTTCGCGATCCTCGGGGTTGGTGAAGTCGCCGTTGCCAATCAGCTTCATGCCGATCACACCGTGCTTTTTCTCGTGCATGAGTTTGAGCTGTTCCATGACCGCCGGCACATGTGACACATCGCTTCGGGCGTCCCACTTTTCGGCCGGTGTGTCCATGTGAGCCCCCTGCGGATTGACGCGGACCAAATGAACATCCACCCAGTCCAGCTCGACGGACCGTTTCAACGCCGGCAAACTGTGGCACGACAGGCCGTGAACCCGGATGATCTTCTTCTGCTTGGCTTGCTCAAGGGCATCCATGACCCGCTTGTGACTCTGGTCCCAGTCGGGACTGACCATACAGTGGATCAGGACGCTGTCGATGTAATCGACGCCGAGTTCCTTGCGGAACCGATCCAGTTCGGCCAGCGGATTTTCCGGAATGCCGCCCATTTTGGTCTGGATGAAAAACTTTTCGCGGGGCAATCCCTTGATCGCCCGCTGGACATATGCGTGCGTCTTGTAGCTGTCTGCGGTGTCGATATAGGTAATGCCGCGTTCATAGGCGTATCGGACCAGTTTGTTGAAACCCTCATCACCGAGGGCCCGCTGGACATTGCCGCTGTTGGAGCCGACGCCGATACCCAGACGGCTGAGCTTGACGCCGGATTTGCCCAATAGGACCTGATCGACGGCGGTCCGCTTGACGGGTGCATCGGCCGCAAAACCCGATAACCCGGACAGCATCACGCCTCCGGTCAAAGCAGCCGAGGCCCCGATAAATTGGCGACGCGTTATCGCTGTTTTTTGCATGGTTCGATCCTCAGTAGGGTTCGATTTTCAGTCGCATGTATTATACCGGTTTTTCATCGCTCCACCAGTACCACCCAATCTTTTTCCGGATCGGCGGGAGGCAGGCCAAGCGTCTGTTTGCCGGGGCCGCGGAGGACCTCGATCGAGCCGGATACAAGCCCACCCCCCTGCCGCGGATTGAACCACCGGATACGGAAATCTGCGGCGTTGTCGCCGAGATCAAGATGAGTCGATCCGCCCTTGGGTAGATAAATGGCATAGAAGGATCCTTCTTTCGCCAAACAGAATGATCCCGCCTCGACACACGAGTCGGCCGGAACCAACTCCCGGAATGGCAGATATTGATGGAAGAAATCCAGGGCGATCCGGGTCTGTCGCCACATTTGGTCCCGGCTGCGCCAATCCTCACAGTTCAGGTCATTATTGGGATATTTATACCCGAAATACCACTCGACACCCGCCCCGCCGCCCATGAGGTTACCCCACAGATGCCGCGACCGGATCTCGTCGTGAGCCGGGTCGTCAGCGTCGGGCTTAACGCCGATATCCGCCTGGGCCACCTCGTCCAGGAACACCAACCACCGTCGCCCTGCCTTCGTCGATTCTGTCGCCCATTTGACTGTCTGTTCGTGCGTATCCATCGTCTGTAACGATACCCCTTGCAGCCATTCGTAACCCAGCAAGGGACGATAGACCTGTTCGTACTGGCCGGGGAAAGTATGCACCACAACGGGGTGATCGTAAGGGTCCAGGTCGTGAATATATCGGGCGAACGCCTTGCGCTGGGCGTCAGAGTTGGTGTTTTCCTCGCCGAGGTTCCACACCCAGCCGCGGTGATGGGCAAATCGCGCGACCAACTCGCGGTAGTACAGTTTCCGCTGCGGTCCCAGTTCGCCGCCGTCGAGACCCTGGTCGTTTTCCTGTTCCTGGCCGATGTTGTGCAGGAGAATTCCAAGTCGGTCGGCATGATCGAAGACGATATTCCACTGGTCGAGCTTGCTGCAATCAAAACGGAATCGTTCCTTCGGGTCGGTCCACGGCCAGACATCCTTGCCGTCGCCGCCGTCGAGATTGTAGGTGATGAAGTACACGCTGTTCATTCCCTGGTCCGCAAGGTAATTGAATGCGCCGATTAGGCCTTTACCCTTGCCGCCTTTCCACGAAGGATCGCCGGGTTTCCAATCCTGTTCATGGGGCCGGTAATGGTGGATGAATTCCCTGCCTTTGGCCTCGCCCTCGCGATTGAGTCCTTCGGTATCGAAGGTAGCGTCGAAATCGGCAAAGGCCAATAGATTCTCCGGGCTGTCGGCGCCGCCTTTGAGAAAGAAGTCTTTCGTGCCGGAAAATTGCAGGTACCCCTTGCCGCTATCCACCAGGAAACCCTTCGACAAAAATCCCGGGGCGTTCTTGTCCGGGGCCGCGATGATGAATGTTCCTTTCTCGCCGTCGAAGGCGGCCGGTTCTCCAGTTTTGGGATCGTCCGCAATCGCGATCTGTTTGCCC
>JAAYVQ010000311.1 GCA_012517095.1 Phycisphaerae bacterium
CGGCTGCAGCGAATCATCTGCCCGCACGGGATTTGTCCGGGCCAAGCGACAGATCCGCCACGAACTCCAGCGGCTGGGACTGACCGGAAGCTGATCTCTTCGGTCGCCATTACGCTCCAATTCCGGCCGGCTGCATTTCGTCGTCCGCAGGCAATTTCCTGTTGCCAAACCGACAACGATTCGGATAATAAGGCCTGTTGTTTTAGGACCGGATCCGAACAAAACGGAATGCTCAATCCGAGCCAGACGCAAGGAGATCCTTTATGACGCTGTCCTTCATTGACATTGCAATTTTTATTGGATTTGTTGTCATGGTCGTGGCGGTTGGAATGATCAAAAGCCGCAATGAAAAATCCGGCGAGGATTATTTTCTGGCCGGGCGAGGTCTCAGTTGGTGGCTGATCGGATTTTCCCTGATCGCGGCCAATATCTCCTCCGAACAGTTCGTCGGTATGTCCGGCAATGCCGCCAGCCATGTCGGCCTGGCCATCGCCAGTTATGAGTGGATGGCCGCGATTACCCTGGTCGTCGTCGCGTTCGCCTTTCTTCCGTACTTCCTGCGGGCGGGAATCTATACCATGCCCGAGTTCCTCGAAGTCCGCTACAACGCCGGCGCCCGGACGATCATGGCCCTGTTCATGATGTTGATCTACATCCTTCTGGTCGGTGCCGTGACCTATTCCGGCGCCCTGACCTTGACGACTTTGGCGGCCAAAATGGGATACAATGTCAGTCTCTTGACCGGTTCCTTCGTGATCGGCCTGATTGCGATGATCTATGTAGCGACGGGCGGGTTGAAAGCCTGTGCCTGGGCGGACCTGATTCAGGGTTCAGCCCTGATCCTCGGCGGGGCGGCCATCATGTGGTTTGCCTTCGACAAGCTCGGCGGCGTCAAAGAGGCCGCGGCAATCACCAACATCCAGACCGGCACCGTCGCCGTCCAGACGCTCGAGCCCGGGACCGGTACCCTCCAGCGATTTATGGACCTCAACAGCGTACGGATGAATATGTATTTGCCGCGCAATGATGCGGTACTGCCGTGGACGGCGCTTCTGCTGGGCCTGTGGATTCCGAACTTCTACTACTGGGGCCTGAATCAGTATATCACCCAGCGAACCCTCGGATCGGCCTCTCTGGCCCAGGGACAAAGGGGAATCGTCTTTGCGGCGTTTATGAAACTGCTAATTCCGTTCGTGATTGTCATCCCCGGCATTATCGCATTCAATCTGTTTTCGGCTGACATGCAGCGAGAATCCGTAAAAGACAATGCTCCAATTATGGCCAGGTATTTCAAGGCCAATCCACAGACGAAATGTGTCGAGGTGGCCAAGGCCCCCACAGCCGAGGCCGTGACGAATTGGAAGGCCGGGCGGTTCATGATAGCGGTATTTCCGAATGACGCTGCAGTCAAGGAACTCAAAGTTGTCAATCCCTATGTCCTTCCAATGACGGAAGACGAATTCGGTAAAATTACTCCGGCCAAATTCACCGTATTCAAATCGGAAGACAAGACCTTTAAGGCCGTCAATACGGATCTCGCAGCCGAAATCGACGCCTACAATGCTGAAACCTCCAAGGCCGCCAAGGCTGCTGGCAAGATCGTCGTGACTGAAAAACCCATCGTCTATAAGTACGATACGGCGCTGGGACAGCTTCTCGGTAATGTTCTGCCGCAAGGGGTAGGGATCGTCGGATTTGTATTGGCGGCATTGCTGGGAGCGGTCGTCAGTTCGTTGGCCGCCATGCTCAATGCAGCTTCGACCATCTTCTCGATGGACCTGTATAAGAAGTTTCTATCTCCGAAGGCATCCTCTGCATCGGTAGTATTTGTCGGCCGTGTGGTCGTAGTCGTTTTTGCCGCGATCGCGATCTTCCTGGCCCCAAACTTGGGTAATCCCAAGATCAGCAACAGCATCTTCACGATCATCCAGGAAAGCCAGGGCTTTATTTCGCCGGGTATCCTGGCCGTCTTTACCTTTGGTCTGATTCTTCGCAGGGCCCCGCGCGGCGTTGGCGTTCTGGGTTTGTTGACCAGTATCGTTTCGTATGGCGTACTGAAATTTACAATACCGAGCATCCAGTTCCTCAACCGAATGGCGATCAGTTTTGTGTTGTGCTTGTTGCTGATTATTATCGCCAATATTCTCAAGCCGATGGCCAAGCCGGTTGAATTCCACCCGAACACCACGATCGATCTGACGCCCTCTCGTGGTGCGGTCTGGGCGGGCTTGTTTGTCGTGGCGATTACATTGGTTTTCTATGTGATCTTCAGTCCGCTGGTCATCGCCAAATAGGAGTTCCCATGAGCGAACAGGATCAAATGGCGTTTGGTAAGCTCCAGGAACTGGCCGGAACGGCGGAAATCGATTTGAAGGGAACGAAAGTCCGGCGGACCTCCAGCCGGTTTTGTCTCGGTGTCGAGCATGGAGATTACAACGGCACTGAATTGTTCGGTGTCGGGACGGATCGATTCATCTGGATGGCGTATCGCCCCAGTGGTTCGGGCAAAATGCGGCTCTTCAGTGGCAACTTCCCCAGCGATGGCGTGATTGAATTC
>JAAYVQ010000040.1 GCA_012517095.1 Phycisphaerae bacterium
ATGGTGATTCCGAGCATTTCCGGAGAAACCGCGCCGAGTTGGAGCGGTTACAATATCGATTCGGCGACATTCAATCGGAGAATCTCGGGGATTCAGTTCAACTCGGATGGGTCGTATGCCGGTTTGGTCAGTTCGGCGGAACCGCTGACAATCGGAGTCCAATTTGACAACATTCCGGGTACCCAAAACATCACCTTCGATCTGGGAACGGAAGGAGAGTTTACGGGATTGACGCAGTTCTACAGCGAACAATCCAGCGCCAATGCCTTGTCGCAGGATGGTTATGAGGCGGGATCCCTGTCCAGTGTGACGATCGATCAGAGCGGGATGGTACTGGGAACTTTTACCAACGGCGTGAAACGGAATGTTGCGGCGCTGCAGATCGGTGTCTTCCAGAACGCCGGCGGTCTTGAGGCGGTCGGGAATGGATACTTCCTGCCGTCGGCAAACTCGGGAGATCCGATCGGAACGACGGCGGCCACGGGCGGAGCGGGGGTG
The DNA here is from genome assembly GCA_012517095.1 of Phycisphaerae bacterium. GTDB lineage: Bacteria > Planctomycetota > Phycisphaerae > Sedimentisphaerales > Anaerohalosphaeraceae > FEN-1350. The sequence goes on from JAAYVQ010000040.1 coordinate 499, forward strand.
ATCAAGGGACAAAGCTTAGAGAAGTCGAATGTGGATATCGCGACGGAATTCGTCAACATGATGCAGGCACAAAACGGGTATCAGGCCAACGCCCGGACAATCCGTGTGGCCAACGCTATTCTGAGCGAACTGACCAGCCTGATTCGATAAATGACGACGGGAATATCGAGCATATATGTGGATAGCGGTTGAGGCCATCTTGATTACCGGAGGGTTGGCGCTGACGCCTTTGGAGCGTTATTCCGCGATGCGACGGCTCAACAGCCATCATCCGCTTCCGGATTCCCTGCGGGCGTTCTTGACACACCCCTGGTTCATCTGGGGAGGAATCCTGCTGATCGGGATTCTTCTGATTTCGCTGGTTCTGGTGCGGCGGAAGCGTACGGTACATGAAAAGTACCAGCACAAAGAGCAATTTCGATTTCTGTGCGACCAGCGAGGTCTGACGGCGCAACAACGGGAGATCCTGACGGCGATAGCCCGTCAGTCAAGAGCCGGCCGAATGGAAGAGGTCTTTTTCCAGTCGGATTTATTCGTTCGGGGCGCTTCACAACTGATGCAGGAATATTTTGCGTCGGGGCACAATCTCATTGAGCGAAAGAAAATGAATGTCCTGATCGGACAGATCAAACAAAAACTCGGATTCCAGAGCGGATTCGGGGGCCTTCCGATTCGCAGAGGCCGGGACCCCGGCCTGAGCAGCCGGGATATTCCGGTTGGAAAAACGGTGTCCATCGCTTTGTCCACGCGGCCGGAAGGGTCTCGTGTGGATGCCGTCGTTATTCAAAGCGACGAGTTTGAATTGGTTTTGCGACCGGAAATTCCGGTATCCTGTCCTCCGGGCGAACACTGGAATGTCCGATATCGGTTGGGTACTTCGACCTATGAGTTCGACGCGCTGACGATGGTATGCGGCTCCGATGGATTGGAACTGAGTCATACGGAGTCAGTCCGATTCTTGAATCGCCGACGATTTCTCCGTGTGCCGGTTGAATTTCCGGCGCAGGTAGCGCCATTTCCGGTCCAAAGACAACAGGAACGGGGGCGCCTGGTCGTGCCGCAGTTTGTTCCGGCGACGGTCACGGAGATTTCCGGGCCGGGTCTTCGAATTCATACCGAACTGGCGACGGAACATGGACAACGGCTGCTGGTGGTCTTCGAGTTGGAACCCGGGAAAGTTATCCAGGATATCGGTGAGGTTCGCGGATTACGGGATACGGCCCAGGATCAATCGATCGGAGTCGAGTTGGTCGGGCTTGATGATACGACGGTCAATGAATTGATCCGTACGACCAACGCGATCGCCATCCGGCGAGATTCACAGATGCGGAAAATGAACGCCGAGAATCCGGAAATGGTCGCGACGAGCGGAGAGCGGGATCATGGCTGATTCGATCGAAGGACTCAGTACCAGCATCCAGGCGCTGACGCAGGAGTACGAAACGGTCGCGCAGAACCTGGCGAACATGAGTACGGCCGGGTACAAACGGACCTTGAACAGTTTCAGCCGGGAACTGCTTTCGAGACTGTCGGAGAATCCGGATACGATGCCGGAAGACGGAGCCATTACCGCGATCAGTACGCGGGATTTCACGCAGGGGCAATTGGTCAAGACGGATCGATCGTTGGATATGGCGATTCAGGGAAAGGGATTTTTCGTTGTGGAAACGCCGGAAGGGCCGCTCTATACCCGCAACGGGGCGTTCCAGATTCAGCGGGATGGACGGCTGGTTGATCTGAACGGCCGAAATGTGGAGGGCGCGGACGGGCCGATCGTGATTCCAACGACCATCAGCGAACAATCCATTACGGTTTCGGCCGATGGATCGCTTCGATCCGGAACCACGGCGCTGGGACGACTCCGAATCGTGGATTTCGGAGCCGAGGAAAGCCGTCTTACGGCGAAGGGATTCAATTGTTTCTCGGCTCCGGCGGACGCGGTTTCAACGCCGGCCACAAACGCCGCAATCCATCAGGGGTATCAAGAGGCCTCAAATGTCCGATCGGTTGAGGAGATGGTGAACCTCATGGTGGTATCGCGAATGTATGAAACGACCATGAGTGTCCTTCGCAAACGGCAGGAATACGCCCGGGCGATCATGACGGTTGCCAACGGGTAATGAAATCAGGAGACAAAGCATGATCAGGGCTTTTTCGACGGCGGCGACGGGCATGGACGCCCAGCAGTTGATGGTGGATTCCATCGCGCACAACCTGGCGAATGTCAATACGACGGGTTTCAAACGGTCGATGATGAATTTTCAGGATCTTCTGTACCTGAAATTGCGAGAAGCGGATCGCGAAGTGCTCAGCGGAATCACCGCCCCCAGCGGGCTGGAAATCGGCAGCGGCGTTCAGCCGTCGGCGACCACGAAGGTGTTTACGATCGGGGAATTGCAGCGAACGGACAACGAACTGGATATCGCGATCCAGGGTGATGGTTTTCTGGAGGTGACCTTACCCGGAAGCGGCGAGAAACGGTACACGCGGGATGGAACCCTGCAGAAAGACGCCGACGGACAATTGGTAACGGCGTCCGGTTATCCCGTCAGCCCATCGATCACGATACCGGAAGATGCCATGTCGGTGGACATCGCGATGGACGGAACCGTAAACGCGCAGACGCCTACCGGCAACCAGGTTCTGGGAAACCTGCAATTGTATCGATTTCAGAATCCGGCGGGGTTGAGTTCCGAGGGAGGCAACCTCTATCGGGAGACGGAGGCCAGCGGATCGGCGACGGCCGGCACGCCGGGCGAACAGGGATACGGAAGCATCCTATCCAAGTATGTGGAAAAATCGAATGTCCAGATGGTCAGCGAACTAGTGAACCTGATTACGGCCCAGCGGGGATACGAGATCAATTCGCGGGTGATCCGCGTTGGGGACAATATGTTAACGCAGTTGGGCACGATTATTCGGTAAGAGGTGCACAGATGAAACAACGACAGATTCGGCTCGTTGTCGTAAGGATTGCATCGTCGGCGATCGCGTGGATTCTTTTGGCCACAGCGGCGGCGTCGGCGGAAGGCGATATTCAGGTCTATTTGTTGCCCGAACCGATGGTGGAATCCGAGACCATAACACTGGAACAAATCGCCATCATAAAGGGAGACGAGGCGCTGGCGTCCAGGGCACGGGTGGCGGGCCTGGGTCGGTTTTCGGTGATCGGGCAACAGATCGTATTGGATCGACCTACCATCATCAGTCGGTTGGCATCCTGTGGTGTAGCGTCGGATTCGGTTACGCTGCGAGGCGCCGAAAAAGTTTCCGTGCGGCGGAACGAGCAAAATCTCGGCGGGGATCGATTGGCGAATGTCGCTCTGTCGCTGCTGAAGGGATTGAATCCGACACCCAGCAAGATCGTTCTGGTCCGAGCCCCCAATCCGCTTGCGATCGAAGCGGGGCGGAAAGTGGAGCTGAAACCACGGCTGACGGCGCCGATCCAGGGAGGTCTGGCGCGTGTGTGCGTAGAGGCGATCGAGGAGGGAAAGGTCATAGCGAAACAGGATGTATTGTTCGGAGTCAAATACCTCCGACGCAGGGCCGTTGCCGGTGAAGACCTGGCGGCGGGAGTACAGATCACCAGCGGGAATGTGACGGTTGAAACGGTGGAGGCCAATGAACCGGAACCGGCCGGTTGGGCGGTTCCCTATGGGATGCTGACACGGCAGCGAATTTCCAAAGGGATGGAAGTTGAACCGCAGCGACTGTCGTCGGTTGAGGCGCCGGTTGTGGTTCATCGGCGTCAAACGGTGGTCGTAAAATTGGAAACGGGCCGGTTGTTGATTTCTTCTCTGGGCGAGGCCCAGGCGGATGGCAAAGTCGGCGAGTTTGTCCCGGTCAAGATGGGATCAGACAAGGATTCGCGGGTAATCAAGGCCAGAATTCGGCCGGATGGAACTCTCGAACCATATCATGAAGGGATCCAGATATGAAACGACTACTCTTCCTGACGATATGCACAATGGAAATGATCTTCGCTGGAGATATAACAGCCGGATCGATCTATGCCAAAAAAACCAAGGTGACAAAAGGAGTGTTTTCCGACGACAAGGCGGGTAAAGTCGGCGATGTCCTGACAATCATTATCAGCGAAAACAGCAAGGTTGATAACAAGGTCAAACGGGATCTGGAAAAAACCACATCCAATTCGCTCGATTTTAACGGAGACAACGCCAAGATCGATCATATTATCCCCTCGATTCCCAGTCTCAAGTTTGAGGGGGAATCTTCGAAATCCCTGGAAGGCAAAAGCGATTACAAGGATGAGCGAAAATTCGAAGACCGGATCACGGTTGTGGTTATCGATGTTCATCCCAACGGAAATCTGGTGGTGATGGGCACGCGAGAGCGGGAAGTCGGAGGCGACAAGCAGATCATTCAGGCCAGCGGAATCGTGCAGCCGCGCGATATTCTCTTCGACAATTCGGTGCGCAGCGACCAGGTGGCGAATTTCAAGTTGATTTCTCTCAACGAGGGCGTGACCAAAAGCTATAACGAACCGGGCTGGCTGGGCAAGATTGTTGATTTCCTGTGGCCGTTCTGATTGAGGGGATGGACTATGCGACAGATCGTCATTGTACTATTCGGGGTACTGGGAATCTCGGTTTTAACCTATGCAGCCCGGATCAAAGACATCACCAGCGTGGTGGGCGAACGGGGAAACCCATTGACGGGGACAGGTCTTGTCGCAGGTCTCCAAAATACCGGCGATTCCAAACTCCCCAGCGCCCAGGCCCTTGCGAGTTTTCTGCGGAGGGAAGACGGATTGACATTCAATCCGAATTTGTTAACCAGCGGAAGTATCGCTCTGGTGGCCGTGACGGCGGAACTGGGGCCTTACAGCCGGGAAGGTTCCACCATCGATATCAATGTCTCGACGCTGGGCGACGCCAAGAGTTTACAGGGCGGGACTCTGCTGGCGACGGAACTGAAGGGGTTGGATGGTCAGGTGTATGCCGTCGCCCGAACGGGCGCGATCTCGACGGCTTCCTGGACGGTCGAGGGGCAAACCGGCAGTAAAGTGGCCAAGAACCATCCCACTTCTGGACGGATTCCGAATGGAGCCCATGTTGAACGGGAAGAAAGGTCAACCCTGATCGAGGTTGAGGGGGGACGGCGATATTTTACACTGGCCCTGCGAAATTTCGATCTGACGACGGCGCAACGGATTCAGGATGGGATCGACACCGTGGTTAAGGGATGTGCCGAGATGGAAGATCCCGGCTCGGTTCGGGTGTATATCCCCGATACGATTCGTCCGGGCAAGGAACTTCAGTTTATCGGAAAACTGATGGAAATCGAAGTGGAGGCGGACCTGGCGGCCGTGGTGGTGATCAACGAAAAGACGGGGACAATCGTGGCGGGCGGGCATATCGGGATTTCGGAGACGGCGATTGCCCAGGGGAACCTGGTGGTCAAGATCAAGGAGCAGCAATTGGTTTCACAACCGCTGGCACCATTTACGGAAAATGCGACGACCGAGATCGTGCCGGACACATCAATATCGGTGACGGAGGAGGAAGGACACCTGATTCGGGTACCGAAGGTCGTGACGGTGACGGAATTGGTGGACGCACTGAATACGATCGGCGCGACCCCGAGAGACTTGATTGCGATCTTCAACGCGCTGCGGGAAGCTAAAGCGCTTCATGCCGAATTGAAGACGATGTAAAGGAATCGGACGCATGACTGTGGAACCGACCGCGATATCGATGGATCCCCTGACTCAGGGGATCGGGCCGACACCTCCGCCAATGGCGGGGGAAGGAACGGCTCAGGAAGAAAAGCTCAAGAAGGTCGCCCGGGACTTCGAATCGGTGTTTCTACACCAGGTGATGAGCGTGATGAAGGACAGTATTCCCGACGACGACTGGGAGGATTCGTCTTCAGAACAGATCCATGGGATGTATTGGTCGTTTATGGCTCAGGCGGTTGGGGAAGAAGGGGGATTTGGATTGTGGAAGGACCTGTATTCAATCATGGCCCGGCAACAGAAGGCGGGATCGATTGAGCCGGAGAAAGATGGTGATGGGAGATTGGACGAACAGATATGAAGATGACGCGAATCGAACTGGATTGGAATTTGTTGGCCGAACTCCATGAAATCCTGGACCAGGAACAACAACGGATGGAACTCACCCTGGGGCAACTGGACACACTGCGGTCGGCGGTAATCCGCCGGGATGAAACCGGCCTTCAGGATTTGCTGAATCAAATTCAAATCCGACAAAACGACTTTTCCGGTTTGGATCAACGGAGACATTACCTTCGCCGCCGGCTGGCCGAGTGGATCGGATGCCCGGAATCGCAGTTAAATCTGACGCGTCTGATCCGCGGATTACCGGTTGAACAAGGGGATCCTCTTCGACAACGACAACAACAATTACACAAACAGATACGACAGCTCCAGATGGAACATCATCTGACCGGTTTGTTGTTGGCCGACTGTGCGCGGTTGAATCGTACCTTGTTGCGGGCGATGTTGGGGGGAGTCGGAGACTCGTATAACGCCCAGGGCCGATCGAACTGGCAGGTTCAGGACCGGCTTGTGAGCGTCCAGATATAATGAACGGCCGGATACGATGGAGATGATATATGGCCGGATATGAAATCGGCATCAGCGGACTTCACGCGGCGCAGTTGGCCCTGGATGTGGTCGGAAACAACCTGGCCAACGGGGCGACGGAGGGGTATCACCGTCAGACGATCGACCTTCGTCCGGTGGAAGATGTCTATACCGGCGGCCATCAGATCGGTCAGGGCGTATCGGTCGCCGGCATCCAGCGGATGATCGACAAACTGCTGGATGGGGAAATAGTCAGTCACGAGTCGGACTTGGCGCAGATCCAGAAAGAGTTGGAAGCCCTGACGACGATGGAAAGCGCGTTTGCGGAATTGACGACTTCGGCGCTGAGTTCGGCGATGGATGATTTCTTCGATTCCATGCATCAATTGGCGGCCACGCCGACAGACGTGAACCTGCAGAGTCTGGTCGTGTCCGGAGCGGAGACGCTGGCCAATCAATTGAGGAACCTGTCATCGGTGGCGCGGGATCTGGAGGAACGGACCTATACCGAGGCCCGAGATACAATCAGCGATGTGAATATTCTCACGGCACAGATCGCGGACCTGAACGATCGAATCGCCTCGCTGGGGGTCCGGGGCAAGGAAACCAATAACCTCCAGGACCAACGGGATCAGTTGATCACCAAGCTTAGCCAGATGATCGGTATCAAGACCTATCGTCGGGAGTACGATGTGATGGATGTGGTCGTGGGCGATACGACCGTCGTTTTGGGATCCAATGTGACCAAACTCGATGTCGGACTTGTGGAAAACGGCGGAGATTATGATCTTGGCGTGACTCCGGCCGGCCAGAGCAGCTACAATACGCGGGTGGAGGGGGGACGAATCGGAGGATTGATTTCCCTCCGCAATTCGATCATCCGGGACATCAGCGACAGTCTGGATACGCTGGCTGAAAAGATCATTCAGGAAACAAATAATCTGCATGTTCAGGGGGTTGGGTCGTCGGGATCCTTTCAGCGGCTCTACGGCTGGACGATGACCGAATCGGATGTGGATCAGTTTATTCCCCCGGTGAGGGATGGGCAAATCGTGATCCGTCTGACTTCTCCAACCGGCGCGGTAACCCGGCATACGATTACGGTGGATGCGGATACATCGACTCTATCCAGCGTAGCGGCGGATATCGCGGCAATTCCTGGTTTGAATCTGAATACGGGGGTCAATGCGGGGCGACTTCAGATTGTGGCCAATCCCGGTTATTCGTTCGATTTTCTTCCGGGAGCGATGGCTCTTCCGAGCGGATATCCTTCCGGACCTCTGGCCGGAGCCGGAGGCGGGGCGGACGAAGCGCCGCCGACAATCGAGATTCTGGGAACCTATACGGGCAATACAAATCAAACGTATACCTGTACGGTTCAAACGACTCCGCCCGGAGGAACTCTGGCCATCGGTAATGGGACGATGGAACTGGAGGTTGTCGATGGATCGGGAGTGATCGTGGCCAAGATTAACCTGGGTTCCGGATATACGGCGGGCGTTATTGTGGGAATCAATGAAGGGCTCAAAATCAAATTGACCGGAGATGGCGCCGGTCCCGGCTATCTCAACGATGGGGAGGTGTTCGAGATCGAGGCATTGGCCAATTCGGATACCTCGGGATTTCTGTCGGCAACGGGTATCAATACCTTCTTTTCGGGAGTGGACGCCAGTTCCATCGCGGTTGCGGAGGATATTAAGACCTCCGGAACCCGGATTGCGGTATCAAGGAGCGTTGCGATGACCGATAGCGCGAATGTATTGTCCATGGCCCAGATCGGGGATACGGAGTATTCGGATCTGAGCAATCTGAGCCCGAAGTCCTTCTATCGCAATCTTGCGACGGATGTCGGGAATCGGATCGCGGTGACCAAAACCCTGCAGGAAAATACCAGCGGCGTGTGGCGTAATCTCAGCGAACAACGATCGCAGATCAGCGGGGTTGACATGAATGACGAAGCCGCCAAGATGCTGCTCTATGAAAGGATGTTTCAGGCGATGGCGCGATATATGAACACGGTCTCCAAGACGCTGGACGAAGTCCTATCCCTGAGTTAAAACCAAGCGAGATAGAATCCCGAAAGGGAAGGCATGGCCTATTCACTGGAAGCGATCTATAACAGCGTTAGTTGGGCGATTTCAAGCCATACTCGGAAGTTGTCGAGTTTACAGGAACAGGCGTCCAGCGGACAGGAAATCAACCGGCCATCGGACAATCCCTACGATGCCAACCGGATTCTGTCCCTGCGGACGGAAAGTCGTTCGATGGAGCGGTATGTCAATGCCGTAACGGAAGTGATCAATGTTCTGGACTTCAGTTCGTCCGTGGTTCAGCAGATGACGGGTGAGCGGGGTTTGGGGGGAGCCCGGGCTTCGTTGACTTCGGCACTGACACCGATCTATTCAGATCCGGCCGTACGGACACAAAAGGCGGCGGAAATCAACGAAATCTTGGAAGAAATGGTGTCGTTGGCCAACAAGCAGCGAATGGGGCAGCGACTGTTCGGAGGGGCTCAGAGCGACTCGGATCCCTATCTGGTTGAGCGCGGGGGTGACGGACAGATTCAACGGGTGATCTATCAGGGTAGCCAGGAAGAACGAAATATCAATGTGGCGCCGGGGGTAGAGACTTCAGCGGTTCTGGTCGGGGACCAACTCTTTCGGGCGGATGATGCGGAAATACCGGTATTTTACGGATCCACCGGAACGGCGGCGGGGACGGGAACTTCCAGTGTACGGGGGGATTTTGTCTTGAGCGTATCGGGATCTGCGGGAGCATGGGTTTTGTCGATCGATGGGGGGACGACGACGGTAACCGCGACGGGGACGGAAACGAATCTGGCGGTGGTGAATGGAGCGACGGGCGAAGTGTTGTATGTGGACGCCACCGGGATCACCCAGACCGGGAATGATTATGTCCGCGTTCCCGGAACCTATGATGTGTTCAATGTACTGATTCATTGTCGCGACTTGCTCACCAATACGGAAAATCTGTCGCAGGAACAATGGGATTCCGTCATGCGGGCGACGGTGGATGAGCTGGCACTGGTGGAACAGAAGCTGGTTCGTGCGTATCCGCTGATCGGAGGGCGGCTGGAAACCCTGACCAACCTCAAGAGCAGTCTGGAAGACATCAAGATGAACGCCGACGAAGAAATCAGTGCCCGACAGGATGCGGATATCACACAGGTTGCGGTGGATCTGGCTCGCTATGAGGTTCTCTACGAGATGTCGTTACAGGTGGCGGCCAAGATGTTTTCGATGTCGTTAATGGACTTTATCGGCTGATGAGTACGACGCTTGGGATGGGGATCGAATCGGAGAAACCGTTGGAACCGGCACATTCCTGCCCTCAGGGCATCGCTTTGGCCGAGGAGGGACGAGCGGAAGAAGCGGCCCAATGTTTCGAGGATTACCTTCGACACCGGCCGGATGATGCCGCGGCCTGGAATGACGCTGGCGTTGTCTTGTTCAGTCTGGGTCGAAATGGGGATGCGGTAGCATGCCTGGAGCGGGCGAGGGAGTTGATTGCGGATGACCCAGAGATCTGCCGGAATCTGGTCCGCGCGTACCTGGCCGCAGGTCAATATGAACGAACCAAACAATGTCTTGCCGATCTTGAACAGTCTGGACGGCTTGAGGATGTTTGGATTGAAGAGACGGCTCGTTCGATCTGGACGGGAGGGAATCCTGCCGGCGCGATGGAGAGTGTGTTGCTGGGCATCCAATTTTTTCCGGACAGCGGGATTCTATTGCGGTTGGCCGAGACGATTCGGAATTCGCGGCCTGGCGTGGCGTTCTTTTGTGGAGGAGACGGGCCGACTTTTCTGCGACAGATCGAGGCGTTTGTCCGGTTGCGGTTTCCCGTGCGCATTTTCGAAGGGAACACGATTCCCGAAGTCCATCAGTTGATGAATCATTCCGATATTAGCTGGTTTGAATGGTGTACCGAATTGGCGGAGATTGGCAGTCGTCATGCGGCCCGATGCAAAAAAATCATTCGTTTGCATCGGTATGAGGCCTATTTGGATTGGCCGAAACGGGTGAATTGGGATTCTGTTGATGTTCTGATCACAGTGGGGAATCGATTTGTTCGCGAGGCATTATTGGAACAACAGCCAAACCTGGCTTCACGGATCCGGATGGAGACTATTCCCAACGGGGTGGATCTGGATCGGATTCGGTTTCAGCGGCGAAAGCGAGGAAAGCGGTTGGCTTTCATCGGGGATACTCGAATGGTCAAGAATCCGATGCTCCTTCTTCAATGCATGGATGAACTCCATCATTGCGATTCCGATTACCACCTGCATATCGCGGGGAAAATCCAGGATAAGTCGCTGGATCAATACCTGCGCCACATGGTTCGGTCGCTGGGTCTGGGGAATGTCGTCCATTTCGATGGCTGGCAGGAGGATATTCCCGCATGGTTAGCTGACAAACATTATATCGTTTGTACCAGCGTAATTGAAAGCCAGGGGATGGGGATCCTGGAGGCGATGGCGGCGGGGTTAAAGCCGGTGATCCATGATTTTCCCGGAGCCCAAGACACTTTTGGATCCGAATGGTTGTTTCGGACCCCGCGAGAGTTTCGAAATCGGATCGAGTCAACCGATTATTTTCCGCAACAATATCGAGCGTTTGTCGAACGGAAATATTCCCTGGTCCGGCAATTGGATCGCGTGGGCGGAGTGTTGACGGAGCTGGAATCCCGTATTCGTCGGGATTCTACCCGGGAATACGGTGGTTCTGTTCGGTAGATGCGATGCGTGTTTGAATATTTGACACGGCTGGAATTCGATGCGATAACCGGGGGGCATTCGGGGGTTTGAATCCCAAAATTCAATTCGGGCACGGGATTTGCACATCCGTTCAAGGACACCGTATCGTTGTCGGAACCCGGCAACGAAGGACTGGGGGTCAGTCGGTCTTCCGGACCGAATCGACTCTGATATCCGAACCGACAGGAGATAAAATATGGCAGCGAACTCGCAAGGCCTGGGACATGAGTCGTATATGAAACTGGCCGAGGCCGGCCGGCACCAGGAGGCCCTGGAGCAGGTCCGGGCTTATCTACGGGAACATCCTCAGGATTTCCAGGCCTGGAACGACTGTGGAGCTATTCTGTACTGCCTTCGTCAGGTGGAGGATGCGATTGCGGCATTTGAAAAGGCCCGGAATCTCAGTGGCAGTTCGGTTTCGGCTGAAATTATCTGGAATCTATGCGAGGCGTATTTGGACGGGGGGTATCCGGGGATGGCCGTCCAGCAATTTGATATCATGGAAACAAGGGGACTTCTGTCAGCCGACCTTCTGAATCGCGCCGCGGATGCGTTTCTTCAGCAGGAATCCTACGGTGGTGCCATCGAAATGCTGTTGCGATCGCTGGATATGACTCCGAAACAGGAAATCCTTCAACCGATGTTGGAGATTCTCCGGACGAAGCGACCTCGTTTGGCGGTGTTTGCGGCATCGGAAGACGATCAAACCCGCACGGTTGTTGGATATGCCCAGAAACGATTCCAGACGGAATTGCATGTAGGCAGACGAGTGGATGAGATCCGTTCCATCTTGGAACGGAATCCGATCGCATGGTTCGAGGGATGTGACGGGATAATTGAAGCCGTGTCACAGATGCCGAAAGTTTGTTCGTTGGTTCTGCGGTTTCGCCCGGGGGATATATCACAGTCCCGAATCGATCAGATTCGATGGGAACAGATCAATACGGTGATCGTGACGGGACTCAAAGCCGAGTATGAGGCGTTATTGGAGCAAGTGGAGGGAATCGAAGGAAAGACGCGTGTGGTCTTCATCCCGGAAGGTGTGGATTGTCGGGAGTATGGATTCATCTCGAAACAACGCGGCAAAAATCTGGCGTATGTTGGACCGCTGACGGCCGAAGCCAATCCGATGTTTCTTCTGCAATGCATGCAGAAGCTCAACTATCTGGATCCCTCGTATCGGCTCTATCTTGTCGGATTCCGCACAGATCGGCGGACAGAATCGTATCTCCGGCACATGATCGATCAAATGCGTTTGTCCGGCGTTGTCATGATGGATTCAATGCCTCGAAATCTGAATGTATGGCTTCGGGACAAATCTTATATCGTCGCGGCGGGAATTCAAGGTCAGGGATGGGAAGGGGTTCTGAAGGGGATGGCGGCGGGTCTTCGACCGGTTGTGGCGAATTTCCCGGGCGTGGAGGAACGACTGGATCACGAATTCGTGTTTGATCTGGCCGAAGACTTCTGTCGTCAGATTCAGTCCGGATCCTTTGAACCGCAACGGTATCGAGATCTGGCCGAGTCAAAATTTTCGTTGCGGACCATGTTCCGGGCCTGGAATGACGAACTGTATCGATTGGAGAAAGCTCAGGATCAATCCAATCCGAAACCGGACTTGCAGAATACGGCTCCCCCATTGTTGACGGCCGAGCGTCGGAACGAAATCCTGTTTCCCGACCCGGCACGAACTTCAACACCGATCACAGAGTTTCATCCGATACCGGGGGGACCGACCGTAGTACCGTTCCAACCGGGAAACTCGACTTTCCCCAAACCGGATCTGCCGATTAATTCAGAGATTCCGCCGTTCTATCCCTTGCCATCGAATCCGTCGATTTCTTCGACGGCCCCGATTGAATCACCGGCGGGATTCTATCCCTCGAATCAGTCGGGATTTCGCCCTGCAGATCCGCCGTCCGAAGTGATTCCGATTACTCCGATTCAGCCGGTGAATCTGAATCAATCTCCGAACGCCCTGCAAGAACCAATGCCGGTATGGAATCCCAGCCCGGTTCAGCCAACGGTTTCCGGCCAACCGGCTCATGTGGCCGTCCGCAAGCAGCGGTCGGTGGAAGAGCTGGCCAAAGAAGCTCTCAAAGCGTCGCAAGCTCTGGCTGAACTGGCCAAGCAGAAGTCGCCCGTAATGAATACCTCTACCGGAATTCCGGAGTCCATCCGGCCGGGAACGGTTGCGGGAAATCCTTTTGGATTGTTCCAGGAAACAGCCCGTGAAAGTCAATTGGCTCGGGCCGCTTCCGAATTCAGCGATCGTCCCATCTCTCTGGATATTCCGGGATTCACGAATGGGGAACCGACAGCCCCTTTTTACCGGACTCAGGGTCAGTAACTCCGGAATCGGAGGCGACGATTCCCGGTTCGGCGATTCGCGGTCCGCAGGATGAAACCGTCGGAACCCGGATTCTGGTGGTGATTGCCGATGGACTGAGCGAAGCGGTTTGTGCGGAACCGGCGATTCGATCTTTGAAAAGTCGATTTGGAATGCGGTCACGGATTACAGTATGCTCCGATCAGGGCGATCTGTTCCGCAATCATCCGGCCGTGGAACGATATGGTTGTGCCGATCCTCGTATCGATCCAAGTGAGTTTGATCAAACCTTCCGGTTGAAAGGCCAGCAGGAGGCCTATGATCAGGATCGGAATCTGGTGGAGTATTATGCCGAACAACTGGGCGTACAACTGGTTGATCGGCGACCGTGGATCTGCCTGGATTCATTCGACACCGCGGAGATCCGGCGATTTCGTCTGGAGGAGACCCGACGACCTCGCGTTGCGGTGGCGGTCGGAGAGGATGAATCGGAAATCGGCTGGAAATGGAAGATCCGGAAAGAAATCCATCGACGAATCATGACCGAGCTTGGCGCGACAGCGATTCAAATCGGACCGGAATCCTGGCCGATCCTGGACGGCGGCGTCAATTTAGTCGGTCGGTTGACCTGTCGAGAGACGGCCGCAGTTCTGATGGATTGCGATGTACTGATCTGCGGGGATAACGGGTACCTGGATCTGGCGGCGGGGGTTCAGACCCCGGTGATTGCGATTCTGGATCCGGGCCGTCTACCCTATCGCATGGATGCCGCATGGGGGACGGCGTTTGAGGCGATCGACGGCGACACGGAATCCCGGACGGATCGGTGTATCCATCGAGTGATTCAAACGGCGACATTGTATTGTCGTCGAAATCGTCAACTGAGTCGTGGGATTGAACCAGCGTGAGGTCGAAGACCGGACAATTGGATGGGCCGTTGGTGACGGTGTTGATGTCCACTTACAACCGGCCGGCATATGTCGGACAGGCCCTGGAGAGTATTCTTCGGCAGACCTATGGAAATCTGCAGGCGGTGGTGGTGCGGGATGGCGGACAATCGGTCCGCGAAGAGATCCATCGATATGCGGATCCGCGTGTTGTCTTTATTGACCGCGATCAGAATCGCGGATTACCCTATTCCTTCAATGAAGCCCTGTCCCATGCCCGCGGCGAGTATATCTGTTATCTCGGAGACGATGATCTGCTGTATCCCTACCATGTTGAAACGCTCGTGACGGCGGCGCAAAATCATCCGGAGTTTGGGGTGATCTATAGCGATTTATACAAGGCGCACTGCCGGATTGAATCCGATGGGCGAAGAACGGTGCTGGCCAAGAATGTCGAAATCAGCCGGGATTTCGATCGTTTCGCGTTGCTTCAGTTTAATCATGTGCTGCACGTCAGTCTGATGCATCGTCGGGATTTGCTGGATCGGGCCGGACCGTGCAATGAAAACCTGATCTGCCTGATTGATTGGGACCTTACCCGTCGGCTGAGCTTCTATACCGATTTTCTGCATGTCCCGCGGATCACCGGAGAGTATTATGCGGCGATTCCCGACTTTCAACAGCGATGCGAAAGAATTTCCTCGCGCAAACAAAAGAGTCTCAATCGTTATATCCTGAATCATTTGACCATCCAAAGCACGCGACCATCCAAACCCTGGCCGAAGATGAAAGATTTATCCCTGATTCTGTTGGCAGATCGTTTTTCCAGTCAGACGGAACAGGCGCTTCGGGAGATCTGGTCGCATACCTTTTATCCCTACCAGATTTATCTTCCGCTGACCCGATCGGAATTGGATCAGCTTCAGCGAAAAACGATTGTGCCGAATATTCTCGGAGTTCCGGTTGCCGAAGGATGTGGAAAGCCAGAGCGTATGGATGCGGCCTTGAGGCAGTGCCAGGGGGAATATGTTGCCGTTATCCCCGACACATGGAGGATCGGATTTGACGAGGTCGCATGGATTGAAAAGTCGCTCTATCCGCTGTTGCAGGGGGATTCGGTATCCACGGCGTATGAACTGGTGGGATCCAAACCGGAGAATTGGGGAATCGTATTGGATTCAGCGGTTTTGCGTTCGGCCCGCAGACACTATCCGAACCTGCCGCTTCGGGAATCGCTGATATCCGCGGGGGTGAACATTCAATTACCCCAGCAGAGCCAGTGGCCGTTCCAATTGGAGAACCTGATTACGAATGCCGAATATCTGGAGCGGAACGGAGCGTGGTTGGATGCGGAAATCTTGTATAAGGGGGCGGAACAACAGTTCGGAAACGGGTTGTGGATGAAAATCCGTCGGGCCAACGCCCTCTATCATGCCGGGCAGTACGATGCGGCCGGGCAATGGGTCGCATCGATCAACGACCAAAGACCTTCGGTGTCCTCGTTGATGCTGGAAGCCAGAATTCGTCGTAAACAAAACCGGTTGTCGCAGGCCCTGGAACTGTTTCAAAAGGCGCGGGACATACTTGAAGGAAGCGAGTTTTATCATGCAGGATACGCGAATGGAATCGTTTGAACGGAGAAAAACCGACGATCATCTGGCCGAAGACGCCTGGTCAGATTCGTTGCGAGGCACGATCATTCCCGACAAGGGATGGACTCAGCACTATGATCTGGTCAAAGAGATGGGGGACTGCCATGCGAGTATGGGAGATTATCCTCGTGCCCGTCAGTGTTACGACAGGGCGGCGGAATTGGCTCCGGACGAGGCGGGACCCTATGTGGGGCTGGGGGTGATTCACCTTCAAAGCGGGGAACTGGACGAGGCCGAAACCGCATTTCGGGTGGCTTGTCGGCTGGATCCGAAATCGTCAAAGGCCTTGTGCGGGCTGGCGATGGCGGCTCAGCGGCGGGGACAGGACCAGCGGGCGTTTGACGGGTACCTGAAAACGCTCGAAATCGACTCCGATGAGATGACGGCCTTGCTTGGACTGTTCCAAGTCAGTTGTCGGATGGGATCCTTCGGGCAGATCATTCGGTATCTGGAGTTATACCTGGAGATGCATCCGGGGGATTTATCGGTGATGTTCAGCTTGGCGGCGCTCTATCGCCGTGACGGGCGTCTGCAGCGGAGCCGGGAACTTCTGGAGCGAATTATGCTTCTGGATCCGGGTCACGCCGAGGCGCAAAATCTACTTGAAGAGATCGACCACAGTCGGGTCGAATCCATTGACAGGAGAACGACATGTCTCAATCCCATGGGATAAACACGGCGGTGCCGACGGAAATCGACGGTCGCGAAATGGCGGACTATTTGGAGTACCTGCTGCATCGACAGGTGGAAAAACTTCGACAGTACGACCTGGATAAGGCGGTGGTTCTGGCGGAAGAGTCCGCCGGAATCGCCGACAAACTGACGCAGACACGATTGCTGGATGAACCGGATATGCACGACCAGCGAGGCCGCATCCAGAAGTTATATCAACAGATCAGTCTAACGATCGCCTCCGAACGGCAAGAAGTGGGCGATAAACTCAAGGCGATCCGGGACTCCCTCAAGGTTCTGGGGGCATATTCCTCGACAAAATAAGTTCGGTTGTAGGGCCGTTTGGGAGAATCCATATGATATGCGAAACCGCCGTCCAGGATATGTAGGTGGAAGCCATTCACTCTGAAGGAAAGACGATTGTGCATATCGTGCGAAACGGCCGGCAGATGGCGTATTCCTGTTGTGCGGGACAAGGGATCCTTTTGATGCCTGCCTCCAACAGGATTACTTCGGACGGAATACGGATGGTTTACCGATGAGCTATTGGGATTCTCTTCGGGTTATGGGTGAACTCGAGCGTCAGTTCGATGTCAATTCGTTGCGCTTTGATGGAGTCTGTGTCTGGCCGATCATCCGGAATGCGCTTGCGGCGAGCCTCGAAAACGAAAACAATAAAACCTTCCGAGAGCCCAGAAACGGAAAGTTCAATTTATGGAATCTTCTCCCGGATCCCGCCCAACTGGAATTATTCAAACAGCACGCGGGTATCGAATATCTGTTCTATTCCCGAGCGGAAGAATACCGAACTCGAATCCAAGGCCGATATTACGGTTTTGTCGATCCCTATCTCGAAATCGTCAAAGATTCCCATCGTGTCCTGAAGATCGAATTGAACAGCGGACTGGTACAGACTACCTTACCCCGGTATTACCCGACCGTTTTTCTCAAGCCGATGACGATTCGAATTCCCTGTCCGGTTGGAACCAACGACATCGAGCATTTTCAAGACCTTCGCCAGAAGGTTCTGTCCCTGTGTCCGATTGACCTTGACGAAGGCGTTATCCTCGAAATGATTCACAATACCGAACAATTCCGTCTGTTGTTCCTGGATGTCCTTCAACGGATTCGGCCCCGCGTTGTCGTGATGATGTGTTACTATACCAATCCCCCCGCGATGGGCCTGATCCGTGCCTGCCGGGATCTGGGGATCACAACGGTGGAGTTGAAACATGGCATCCCCAATGCTTCGTTTTATGAGTACTGGGCGCACATTCCGGAAGACGGTTACGAATACCTTCCCGATTGGTTCTATGTCTGGAGCGACGAGTTTCGGAGAGCTATCGAAACGATCCAGCCTTCCGGTTGCCGCCATCATCGGGCTCTCGTCGGGCCCAACGAATGGATCCGAAAGGTCTTACAGGATCCGATTCCCATGATCGACGGGGTTGATCCGGCCTTTTTGACGGACTTGGAACGGCGAACGAAGGTCATCCTGATCACGCTGGATTATCCGACGGATGGGATTCCGTCCCATGTGTTGGAGGCAATGCGATCGGCGCCGAAAGAATGGATATGGCTGTTGCGCTGTCATCCGAGGTATAAGCACGACAAAGGCGGTTTCATCGACATTCTCTCCCGGTCCGGCATTTCCAATTACGAAATTGACAAAACGACCAGCCACCCCCTGTTCATGCTTTTGCAGCGTTCTCATTGTCACTTGACAAGTTGTTCCTCGATCTGCCTGGAGGCGATGCTCTTCGGGGTTCCGTCCCTGGTATATTCCCCTGCCGGATTCGAATACTTCAGAGACTATATTGATCAGGGGTATCTCGCTTATGAAGCGAATTCCGCCGAGAGTCTGTTGCGGTGGTTACAGTCGCGCCACGATTCGACGATGATTCGGAAACAGGGAGAGAGATTTTTCTCAATGGACAAAGCCCTGGGACGGAAGGCCTTTGAGACCCTGCTTCGGCACGCTGAAGGGCGTCAACCCCGCAAAGTGAATCCTCGGTATCGGGCCGCCAATCTGAATCAGATGGGGCGGTATCATGTTTGTCATGGAGACCTGCCTGCGGCGATTGAGACCTTTACCGCCGCGGTCCAATGTGAACCGGGGGACACTGAGGCGTACAACAACCTGGGGGGATTGTGCTGGCATCTCGGAGACCGTCACCGGGCGCGTCGATTCATCGAAACGGCGATGGAAATCGATCCGTCGGATCTCCGAACCCGCCGGAATTGGGACCAGTTAAACAGGGTTTTGAATGAGGCATACCCAGCTCAACCAATGGATGTCGTGATGGGCGGGCGATCCAATGGACGACAATTGTAACGAAAAGGATTCCAAATGTTGGAGGTTCTGCTGGTTTGCGAAAGGCGAGTGAATACCGATTTTGACGGCGATGGTAAGCGCTCTGTAGACCGAAGGACCCTGAATCAGGCGAATCTGTTTAGGTTGAACAGCGACAGGCAAGGTTTCCGGTGCATCGGGAATTCCGTACTCCGGGAAATCAAGCAGGGATCTTGTATCGGGTCGGACGAAAAGGAACGATTCTGAAGGGTAATCAGGATATGAATCAGTCATTGGAACCTATTGTTGTTCCGGCGGAATACGATTATATCGGCGTGTATTTGACCGATATGTGTCACTTGCGATGCGAATATTGTATTACTCGTCATCATGGAGCCCGATACGGTCAAAGCCGGATCCCAGGGCTTGAATCCCGACAATGGATTGACGGTCTGAATCGACTGGAACTTCCGGTGGATGTCCCGATTACGCTTCAGGGCGGCGAACCCTTTTTGTACAAAGGCATTTGGGAGATTCTGGAGAATATCCGTCATAAGGTGGATATCCTGACCGCTTTGCCGCCGAATCTGGTGCGACAGGATTTTTTGCGGTTGAGAACACTGGAATGGAATCGCAGGGAAGCGCCATATCCGCGAATTCGGGTCAGCTATCATCGTGGACAAAACCGTTACGAAGATCTGATCCGCCGGATCGCCGACTTGCAGGATCTGGTCAGTATCGGGATGTATTATCTGGATACCCCCGCGACGCCTCCGGAGGAAATTGCCGCGATCCGGTCCTTTGCGGCGACCTATGGGGTCGAAGTCCGAAGCAAGGAGTTCCTGGGTCGCTGGGGCCAGCAGGTCTATGGGACCTATCTGTACCCCGAAGCCGTCAGCGGGATTCGACAATCCCATCCCGTGCTGTGCAAGAACACCGTAATCCCAATCGCTCCGGATGGGATGATCTATCGATGTCATTCCGATCTGTACTTTCAACGAAGGCGCCATGCCCTGGGAAATGTCCTGGACGAACGATTCGAATTCCCGCAAAACCATCAGATATGCGATAATTTCGGCCTCTGCAGTGAGTGCGATGTGAAGGTTAAGACAAATCGGTATCAACAGTTCGGTTATACATCCGTGGATATCCGAACGATGGAACCGATGAA
>JAAYVQ010000312.1 GCA_012517095.1 Phycisphaerae bacterium
CCCCATTGGTCGCGGAGGTACAGGGCGTCGGTGACATGGTCGCCGTGCATGTGAGTGACCAAAACCGCGTCGATGGACTTGAGGCCGAGCTTTTCCTTCATCTGGTTGAGCGTTTTTTCCAATCGTTCGCGGCCGACGCCTGCGTCGAAGACCAAAGCGCGACCGCTGTCGGCGATGAGGATAGCGAAGTTGGGCCAGTCGTTCTTCTTTTTGAATTTATACAGGTGGGGTAAAACCTGGCCGATGTCCTCGACGGCAGTGGGTTTGGAGACCAGGTCCTGTTCATCGGGGGCGGTTGTTCCGATGCCGTAGCCACGGACATAGAGCTTGAGGAGTTTTTCGAGCCGCTGCTTGTAGGTTGTCAGTTGGCCGAGCGGGTCTTTGTTGATGATCGGCCCGTGCGATGGCAGGAGGATCGTCGGGTTTTCGCCGATCAGCCGACCGACGGATTCGATCAGGGCTTTGAGTCCTTCACCGTAGCCGTAGTCCCACTCGCTGTCGAACCAGGTGACCAGTTGAGAGCCGTCGCGCAGGGTATCGCCGCTGAAGACGATGCGATGTTCGCCGGCTTGCAGGGCGTAGCTCAGCGCGCCGGGGCTGTGGCCGCGGGAGTCAATGCAACGAAGCTGCAGGCCGTGCCATTCGACGACCTCGCCGGGCTTGAGCGTACGATCCAAGTGGATCGGCTTTATCCACGGGCGGACGAAACTGGCGCCGTAAACGCTGAAACGGTCGTTCAACGAAGGCATGATTTTTCGAAAATCCATCGGCTTTTCGAACAAGTCTCGTTCGGCATCGGGTGCGGCAATTTTGGTCTCGGCTATCTTACATTGCCCATGCAACCAGGTCTGTTCGCGATGGTGATGGGTAAAGAGGATCCAGTCGATGCTTTTGATGCCTGCGTCTTTCAGGTCTTTTGCGACATGCGTATTACCGGCATCAATGACCAGGGCTGAATCGCCGTCAATGATCCCATAAACGGCACAGGAACCCAGCCAGCGATAGACGGATCTCCCATTGCCGAGGTCGAGAATCTTTTCAGGTTCGGCAGCCGCCGGGAAACAAAGAAGTCCCGCTATCGACAGGGCCGCGGAAACGATTACGATTTGCATTTTCTTCATGGCCAAGATCACCTCCAATCGCTATACTGATTATCGCTGGATTGTAGAAACATTATCGCTCGATCGCAAGGGAAAGAATCATCGCGCTGATGGGCGCGCAGGAGAGTATCGTGCTGGGTGTGTTATTTAGTCCGCAGGAAGTGATGGTCGTAGTTATCGTGGCGGTGCTGGTGTTTTTTGTGCTGTCGCGGCCGAAGAAATCATCGGGGGCCAAGAAGCGCAAGTGGTGGCTGCCGTAACGGTTTTGAATAATCTTGTAACAAAGGCCGATAATCGTCCATGTGAAACGCATGCCCGATCGGCTTTTGCAGGGTGGGGAAAAAAAACCTGAAAAAACCTCAAGCCGATTTGGTGTCCCAGACGATATATCGCGTGGACAGCAAGCCGGTAAAAAGGCGAAGCACAACACTGAAACACGGCATCGTGAAGACAAGAGCGAATCGCCGGCCGGCCTTTGACAACCGAATACCTAATCCTTTTTCCTTTCGTGTTTCCGTCCCCAGACGGCCCCTGATCACCCTTGGGGCGGTAAACCGATCGACCTTTGTTCCGCTCTTTATCACTGTGCAGACATGCGGCCCTCGTTAATGACCTGTCCGGCCATAATAGCCAACCAGACGAGTGCCTTGAACTGGTCCAACTTGCACGGCAGATCGTACTCCGGCCGGCACGACGAGGATTGGCTAAAGCAAACGAAACGGGCCGCATCCGTACCGGGAGAGCCACAGGGCGTATGGCTCTCCCTTTTGTTGCGCGCTGAATCATTGGCCTCAATCCCACCAACGGTATCTATCTCCGGAGTTATCCTCATAACAAATGGATTAATGGAAGCTTTTGCGACATTTGGGGGTGTGGGAAAATTTATTGATAATCCTTGATATCCGCAAGGAAATGCGGTATAATGGGCTTGACGAAAATGATTCGATTTACAAGCCCAAAACTCGAACAGTTGTATCAAGAACTCCGCTATGCTCCCCGGCCGCAAAAACTCAAACAGGTGGAGGCGGCCGAAGAGTTGCTGACGATTCTGGATCCGGGGAGCTCCTATCCTTATGATTTCATTTGCTTTAAGATTACGGGCTACCGGCCGAAGATCGAAGAATCCGAACCGTTGATCAGCAGCGAGATCTTGTTCAACGACCTGAGCGTGTTCATCTATAAAGTCAGTTGCAAGGTTCCAATTGCCGTAAACGAAGCGGGACAAAAGATTTATACGACCGAGGAACTGACGGAACAATTTCAGGTGACCCGCAAGACCCTCCAGCGGTGGCGGAATTCGGGTTTAGTGGGGCGGATGTTCGTCTATCCGGATGGGCAAAAACGACTGGGGTATCCGGAATCCACATTGGGTCGGTTTCTTCGCAGGCATCCGGAAGCTCGGCGGAACAAGCGATTTACGAGGATGGATTCGGCCCAGCGCGATCAGATTCTTGAACTGGCGCGAACGCTGTCGCCATCGGGACCGCGATCACAGACCTGGTTGATCCAGGCGATTGCGGACAAAACCGGGCGTTGTCGGGAAACCATTCGTTATACCCTCCTGAATTACCAGGAGCAGCATCCCGATCAACCAGTGTTTTCGTTCCGCAAGCCGACAGTCGGGGCCAAGGAGGCCGCGCATCTCCATCGGTTGTTTCGACAAAGGACTCCGGTAAGCCAGTTGATGGAGCGATTCGGTCGCAGCCGGAGTTCCATCTATCGAATTCTCAACAAGCGGCGGGCCCGCGAACTTCAGTCGCGCAATTTCAGTTACATCGACAGCCCGGATTTTGCGGCGGCGGACGCGAGCCGAACGATCCTGGAAGGCGAGTGGCGCAGCATGTGCGAACCGGCGGGGTCGGGAGCGCTGACCCGGGAACACGAGATCGCGCTATTTCGCCGTTACAATTACCTGAAATTTCTGGCGTCGAAAGAAATGCAAGGCATCGGAGCGGCTCGGCCGGCCAGCGAGACGCTGGATCGCATCGAGGGATACGCCCGCCAGGCCGACGAGATCCAGGCGTTTCTGATCGAATCGAATCTGGGATTGGTCGTCAGCATTGCGGGCAAGCATGTCGGAGCCGGAGCGACACTGGCGGATCTGGTGGGGGAGGGGAATCTGTCGTTGATGCACGCCGTCGAGAAATTCGACTATACGCGCGGGTATCGGTTCAGCACCTACGCCGCGTGGGCGATCGTCAAGGATTTCGCGCGGCAGATTCCCGCTCAGTCGGCGCGGCCGGACCGGATGGTCGGGGCGGATATGTCACAGGTCCAGCAGAATCTCCGAATCCCGGAGGTTGACATCGAGTCCATCGAACGGGCACAGCGGAGTCTGGAGCAGGTGATTCGCGACAATTTAGACGAGCGAGAGCAATATATTGTCCGGCATCATTTCGCGCTGGGCGAGTCGGGTCCCAAGCGGAAAGCCCGGACGCTCAAGGAGATCGGCGACGAGCTGGGCCTGAGCAAAGAGCGCGTACGACAGATCGAACTGTTGGCGCTGCAGAAATTACGGCACAGCTTAAGCCCTGAACAGTTCGACCAAATCCTGGGATGA
>JAAYVQ010000041.1 GCA_012517095.1 Phycisphaerae bacterium
CCGACGCGGCGGAGAAAATGGCGGTCCGGTTGTTCCACGAATATCCGGATTGCATAAAAACTGCCGTTCCGCATCACATGCAGTGGGAAGGAAAGACTGGCTGGGTGACCGGCAAGGATATACGTTTCCCACGATAACATCGGCCGGATATATGTCGGATCTGCGCCCTGTTCATTGAGGTTGATTTCATCGACGCGATCCTGATTGGGATCGAACCGGAAGAAATGGCCATCGTTGAACGCAATCTTTCGTCCGTGCGTCGTATACCCGCCGCGGAGTCGTATGAAAACATTGTCGTAGAATTCGTTGAGGTAAAAGACCGAAGCGCGGGTTCCGGTATCGGTTCCTTCAGCCGAGGTGTTCTGGACAAAATACCAGAACACGCCGATTTTACTGCTGATGGAAGGATCGACCACAACAGTGCCGAAATATTCCGGCGAATTGGTGGGATCCAGGAACATCGGCTCGCGGGTCTGGACGGCGTTGATATCCGTGGCGGTGACATACCAGCGGACCATCTGTCCGGCCGCGGCGCCCGGAATAGATGCGGTATAGATTCCGTCACCGGCTGTGGCGTCGCCGCCGGCGCCGTCATCTCGCATTGCGATTTTCGATTCGGCCCCGAAGTTGACGCGGTAGTGAAGCTGGACCGAGTTGATGGGGCTCATGGTCGAAGCGATCTCAGCGGTGATCGGCAAGGCTGTGGCGGCCGCGGGCGGGGTGGGATTTTCCGTGACATTGCGGATCGTCGGACCGAGATTGGCCAGGCCGGAGGCGTTGTTGTCGTTCGGTGTCGGCTGTGGCATGAATCCGGTGACGGCCGACAGAGTCGAACTAATCGTGGTTTGCTGGACGGTCAACCGCGGCGAGATCAGCATGTCACCATTGCCGCTCTGCCTGTTCAATCCGTGAATGGCCAGGACATTCTTGCCGACCCGCAGATTGGCCAGAGTATCATCGGCCAGCGGATAATCGACGAAATTCACCGCCAGGGAATCAGCGTGTGAATTCGTAGATCCGGAATACCAGGTCGGACTGGAGGGAGCGTTGGCGCTTTGGATGGGAGTCGTCGAATTCAGGTAGGCGATAAATCCATCGTCATATTTCATTTGCAAGGTCAGGTTTTTAAGGCCCGTCAAATCGTTAATCTCAAATGGAATTCGGATATAGACCGAAGCGTTGACATTGTACATCTCGGAAACATCCAGGCCGATGAGCGGAATGTAAGCACTCTCGGTGTCAAATCCGACACCCGTATTACCGGTTTTCCACCCGGTCGGCACAAAATCCGGACTGATCCAGCTTAGACCCAGTGAACTGTCGGTTGGGACTTTCGCATAAGCCGCGGCAGGTTCGCCGACCAGCTCCAGTGTCTTACTGACCGACAATGGGGTCATCAATCCGTAGGAAATCCCCGCGAATTGTTGCGGATACATATAGGAATGGACCACGGTCTTGCCGTCGGGTTTGACCAGCGCGATAAAACCGCTTTCGCCGGCCAGTTGAAAATCGGTGTGCAGTTGTCCGTCCGGGTCATTGCGGTCTTTTCCCGAGGCCGCGATGATCAGGAACGCGCCGGGTTCCAGAGAGACATCCGGCAATTCCCATCCCTTGGGTTGATCCGGATTATTGGTCAGGTACCAACCGTTGAGAAAAATCGGCTGATTGGTGACATTTAGCAGCTCGATCCAGTCGGAGGAGTCGCCGTCTTCATCCACCCATTCACCCTCGGAGAGGTTCTGGAAGTCGTCAAACTTGCTGTTATTGATGGCCATGAATTCATTGATAATCACCTGAGGGCTTTCGATTAGCCAGTTTGCTGCCATCAAAGAAAAGTCAGAAAGGTTGATCCCATCTTGCCCATTGAGATCGGCCGGATTCGACCCGGTGCCGCCGGGATTACTGGTCCAGCCGGAAGTCAACAATAATAGATCTGCCAGATTCACAATACAGTCATGATTCAGATCCCCCGTGGGATACACCGATTCCGCCAAGGCGATCTGAACGGTATCTTCGGCTTCCGTCGTCCCGTCGGTGGCGTACAAACGAAGGGAATAAACCCCGGGGACCTGAGGCAAGATCACCTTCGGATCCTCGGAAGCTGCATTGGGTTCAAATCGTACATCGTCAAAGGTCACGCCCGAAGGGGCGCTTGCAAGGGACCATTCGATTGTGAGCAATTCGGGATGGCTTCCGTAATAGGTAACCGTCCCGTCCAATTGCAAAGTCGAGTTGGGAAGGATCATGACCTGATCGGTTCCGGCGTTGACCTCCGGAGGCCAACCGCCTTCCGGTCCACCGAGCAGTTCCACCTCGCCGATTTGCATGCTGTTGGCACTACCGGGATTCCGGACGGTCGGGAACATTACCTGATAATGCAAATAGGAGGTCGAATTGGAGAACCGGATCGGCGTCGTGTTCATCGTAAACCGCGGCCAGACGGATGCCTGCTTGAAATCCGTAATCTCGCCGCTGGCGATCAGCGTATAGGGGCCGGAAATGGAGGTATTAGACCCGTACAGTTCATAGGCGATCGGATCCCGTTCCGGGGCGTCATTGGCGGTGGTGAAGGTCAGGCCGACAACGACAGTTTTTCCGGCCGAGGGTGTGACTTGGAAACCGGTGGATTTATACTGGCCGTCAAAATGTAGATATTTAGTTGATGTATTATTGTCAATAGCCAGGGGCGGGGATTCGTTAGACGGCCATTCCGATGGGATATTCGGTACGCCGACGACGATATCTCCGGGTCTGGTGACATCCGTCAACTGGGCCGGAAGGATTCTTGCCAGATCGCAGTTCCCGGCCGACAGGAGCGAAATCGGGACGGGATTGGCGGCACAGACCGAAATCCCAATGAGCAGTGTCAGGGCGAGAAATCCGTTGAGCTTGAGATTCATCCGTTGATCCTTTGGAATCGGGTTTTGGATACAGTTCGGTAGGTGACGATCAAACATGGAGCAATGCGGGCAAAGACCGACTCTTCTGCGCCATTCAGCGAAGATACAAGCCCATCTACCCGATTAACGGCAATGAGGCGATCTAAATCCAGAGTCATCAAGATCACCACCCTGAAATTTCAAGAAACAAATCCTTGCCCCACTGCCTCCAGAAGAATCAACCTTAATTATACCGAATTCCGTAGCCGGGAACAAGCGAATTTCCGTCAAAACACCGAAAAAATCGTCTTCGTGAGGAAGATATGGATAAACTTCCGCCGGTGGTTCTATCGATTTCCGTACGGATCTGTCGGATTTGATCGCTTTGATGTGTTTGTTCAATCTATTGTTAGATGGTTACATCCGAGCCGGAAGATCGCTTCGGGTCTTTCAAGGACGGGGAAGCATGCCGATGTTTTCAATTGACAAGGGTGGGTATTTGTTCAATAATCGGTTGTGATAATGGAAGCGATTCAGAGTTGACCAGAGAATACCAGGACAGGTCTGTAAAGGTTATTGAAAACCCACGATGCGGGACAAATACAGTCAGAGAGGGAGTAATCGATGAATCCTGAGAAAAGGTGTAATGGAATCGCTTGCGGAATGACACGGAGGGCATTTCTGGGTAATTGTGCGGCGTGTGCGACGGCGGGGTCGTTGCTGACGCTACCGGGTATTGCAGCCGCCGACGACAAGATGCGAATCAGGATTGTCTATTCCCTCCATGGTCCTCAGCAAACCGGTCCTGACTGGCCCAATAAGGGATTTGATTTTCGTCCCGTCATGCAAAAGATCGATGGGGAACTGGCCAAACGATGCCCCGGATTTGAATTTGCTTCCTCCCTGGCCTCCGGTCCCGAACAGGCCAAGGAAATCGTGGAACAAGACAAGACCGGTCGGATCGACGGCTACATCGTGTATCAGATGAACTGCTGGAATCAGGTCGTCCAGACAATCGCGACCTCCGGAAAACCGGTGCTCTATGCCGATTTTCAGTTTGCCGGCAGCGGGGGCTTTCTGGTGTACACGGCGGGTTTCCTTCGTAACCAGGCGGCAAATGTGGGATTCGTGGCATCCTCCCGAATTGAGGATCTGGCCGATGCGGTCAAATGTTTTTCTCTGGCTAAAGGATCGATGAGCGATTTTGTGGCCGCAACTCGTCGTGTACGAACAACCCGAACCCCCGGAGCCGGCAATCTTGAGTGCTTGCCTGACGAGGTGAAAGTCCTTCCCACCGATGAGTGTCTGGCCCGCATGAAAAGCTCGAAGATCCTGGCGGTCAGCGGGCAGGATTCTGGCCCGGCCGATCCAATGATGGGAATCCCCATGGAATATGTTTCCTTCGCGGAGGTCAACGAGGCCTGGAAGGTGGCGGATAAAGACCAATGCCGAGAAGTCGCCCGGCGATGGCAAAAGACCGCCAGTGCTGTGTTGGATGTCTCAACGGATACCCTCGAAACCTCGGCGGCGATGTATCTGGGTATGAAAGCCGTCCTGAAGAAACACAACGCTAATGCCATCACCATAAATTGTCTGGAGGGCTTCTATGGCGGCCATATCCATGCCTATCCCTGTCTGGGTTTTCACGAACTGTGCAACGAAGGCCTGATTGGTGCATGCGAGTGTGACATCCGATCCACCGCTGCGATGGTGGCGCTGACGACCCTGACACAGGGACGACCGGGTTATATTTCCGATCCTGTGATCGATACCTCCAAGCGGCAGATCATCTATGCTCATTGCGTGGCCTCAAACAAGGCCTTCGGCCCGCACGGACAGACCAATCCGTTTACGATTATGACTCATTCGGAAGACCGGCAGGGGGCTTCCGTGCGTTCGATCCTGCCGTTGGGCTATATGACGACAACCATCGAAATCGATCAGGGCCGTAAAGAGATCCTGTTCCATCAGGGCAAATCCGTCGCCAATGATCCGGATGACCGGGCCTGTCGGACCAAGCTGGCCGTCGAGCCGGTCGGTGATATCGAAAAACTCTTTACGATGTGGGATCAGTGGGGCTGGCACCGGGTAACCTGTTATGGGGACCTGAAAACGCCCATTTTCGCTTTAGCCGATGCGCTGGGCTGGAAAATCGTCGAAGAGGCATAAATCGTTCGAATCGGCCGGACGGATAGGATTCACATGAACCGATCTTTTCTTGTTCTGACTACACTGATTATCTCCTCCCTTGCGGTTTCCGCACCGCAAACTTACAAGGCCTCAATGCGCGACGGGACCAAGCTGGCCACGGATGTGTATCTTCCCGAAGGCGATGGTCCCTGGCCGGTCATTTTCCTTCGGTTTCCATATAACAAGGCAATGGGTACCGGCATCGGTTCTGAAGCCAACAAGCGAGGATTTGTGTTTGTCGCGCAGGATACTCGGGGACGATTTGCATCCGAAGGCGAGAATCTGCCCTTCGACGCCGATGGCCAAGCTGATGGCAAATGGGATGGCTATGATTCGGCCGAATGGATCGCCAAGCAACCGTGGTGCAACGGCAAGATCGGAACCTGGGGCGGGTCGGCCGGCGCGATCACGCAGTATCTCCTGGCCGGTACGGGTCAGCCGAATGTGGTCAGCCAGCACCTGACTGTTGGCTCGCCGAGTTTGTTCCGCGACAGTATCTATCGCGGCGGTATCTTTCGCACGGCCATGGTCGAAGATTGGCTCAAAATGACCCAGTTCGAGCCTCGAGCTCTCGATTTATGGACGAAAAATTATCCCTTGACGCAGTACTGGCTGGATCGTGAAATCATCGGTCGCTATGGCAAAGTCAACGCTGCCGGTGTACACATCGGCGGCTGGTTCGATATCTTTGCTCAGGCCACTCTGGACGCCTTTCTTGGTTACCAGACTCGGGGTAGTCCCGGCGCCAGGGGAAAACAAAAGCTGGTCATGGGTCCCTGGACACACGCTGTTCTCAACGACAAGGCGGGGGACCTGACCTTTCCAGGTGCCAAGAGGATACCCGGTGATGTTCAAGATCCTTGGAAATGGTTTGCTGCGACCTTGCAGGGCCAGGCCAACGGTATCCTCGAAGCTCCGGCCGTAACTTACTACACGATGGGCGCCATCGGCGAAGAAGGCGCGCCCGGCAACCAATGGCACACGGCCGCCGCCTGGCCTCCGGTCAAAACGCAGGATCGAATGCTCTATCTGTCGGCCGATCATAAGGCCGCATTCGAATCGCCTTCCGAGTCGCATAAGCTCTCTTTTACCAGCGATCCGGTCAATCCGGTTCCGTCGATCGGCGGATATGAACTCACGATTCCCGCCGGCCCAAAGGATCAACAGCCGATCGAATCGCGTCCGGATGTGCTGGTGTTCACGACCGAGCCATTGTCGGAGCCGATGGAAGTCACGGGCAATGCAATCGCCCGAGTCAAGATCAACAGTGACGCACCGGATACCGACCTGATCGTACGATTGTGTGATGTATATCCCGACGGTCGTTCCTTCAACATCTGCGAAGGAGCCCTGCGACTTTCGCTTCGCGATGGGCCGGATCATCAAATCTGGCTCAAGGCCGGCGAACCCGTCTCCGTCGAAATCAAACTCTGGCCGACGAGCATGATCTTCAACCGTGGCCACCGACTCCGCGTCCACATTGCTTCCACCAGCTTTCGGGCGCTCGAACCCAATCGCCAAAACGGCCAACCGCCCCGGACCGGCGACAATCGGATCGCAAACAACACGGTGTTCCTGGGCAAAGAGGCAAGCTGTCTGGTGTTGCCTGTGGCGGAGGAAAAATAATCCAAAGGACTCAAATCAAAGAGACTCTAACCGAATGATACAAAGCCCGTTGTCATTCCCGCGAAGGCGGGAATCCGCTTGAATCTTTCATTCAGGTTAGGTCATTCTGATAGGGTGTCTAACGATAAAGGATTTCAATATGGTAGAGCATCTCAACAACATTCTTGATGAAACACCTTTCACGCGCCGCCAATTCCTTTCGTACACGACCGACCTGACGATTGCCGGAGTGACGATTCCGTTTCTTCCCTGGCCCGCGTTTGGAGCCGATGCCTCGACCGTATTGCCGATGGGCAATTCGCCTACACCGTTGGAGGCCGCATGGTTTCCCAGCCGCATGCACGCATTTGTCTGGCGTAACTGGTCGCTGGTTTCGCCTGCGCGGATGGCCGCCGTAGTGGGAGCCAAACAGCAAGACATAGAACAAGTCGGCCTCAGCATGGGGCTTCAGCCGTCCCGCGGTCTTTCCGATGCCCAACGACGACGATCGTCGTTAACGATCATCCGCCGTAATTGGCACCTGCTTCCGTACGATCAGCTTCTCTCGCTGCTGGGCTGGACGGCCGAGGAAATGGCCTACACCCTCCGCGAGGATGATTTCTTCTTCGTCAAGCTCGGCCTGCACAAACCCAACTGCCCGCCTCTGCGATGGTCGCAGCCCACGGCTGCCGAATCGGCCCGCGCCGCCGAAATCGCCGCCGTCGTCCGGTCGCATTTTCCCGACGGTTCGCTCGAAGGAAACGATCCGCTGTTTTCCTTTGTCGAGACCCTCAGCGCCCCGCCCGCCTCCGCCGCTGTTCGGCCGCGCGATCCGAATTCGCCATTACGCATGGCTTATTCCTTCTTTGCCCTCTACGGTGATCCGCTGCTCGATCCCGCCCTGAATCCCTATCCCGACGGCTACCTCGCGCGTCTCTCGGCTGTCGGCGCCAATGCCGTCTGGCTTCAGGCCGTGTTATCTCGTCTGTCGCCGCTGCCCTGGGCTCCGGAAAGCAATATCGATCGCCGCCGTGCCGCACTGAGTGGACTGGTCGCGCGTGCGGCCCGCTACGGAATCAAAATCTTTCTCTATCTCAACGAACCGCGTTCGCTGCAGTCTTCCTCTCCGGTATTTGAAAAAAATCCCAACTGGCGAGGTGTCACGGAACAGGATTTCACCTCCGTTTGCACAAGCAATCCCGAAGTCCGCTCCGCGTTAAGCGGCGCCGTCGCGGATCTGTGCCGCGCCGTCCCGGACCTCGGCGGATTTTTCACCATCACCGCCTCGGAAAACCTGACCAACTGCTGGTCGCATGGTCGCGGCGGTGACTGCCCTCGATGCAAATCCCGCAAGCCCGACGAAGTCATCGCCGAACTCAATGCCTCGTTTTACGAAGGTATTCGCGCCGCCAACGGTCGCCAGCGTCTGATCGCTTGGGACTGGGGCTGGGGCGACGACTGGGCCCCCGCGGCCATCGAGCGGTTGCCCCTCGGCGTCGAGCTGATGAGCGTCAGCGAATGGAGTTTGCCCATCGAGCGCGGCGGCGTCAAATCCGAGATCGGCGAGTATTGCCTCAGCGCTATCGGTCCCGGCCCGCGCGCCAAACGCCACTGGGCCGCCGCCCGCAAACGCGGCCTGTCCGTCGTCGCCAAGTGCCAGTTCGGCGTCTCGTGGGAGCTGTCGGCCGTGCCCTATCTGCCCGTCGTGGAAAATGTCGCCCTGCACACCGCTGCGATCCGCGATTCCGGCGTCGAAAATCTCATGCTCGGCTGGACCCTCGGCGGCCATCCCTCGCCGAATATCGAGGCCGTCGCCGAGATCACCTCCGGCGGCACGCTGGAAACCCTCGCCCGCCGCCGCCACGGCGAACCGAATGCCGCCGCGGCCGTCGCCTTCTGGAAACAGTGCAGCGCCGCCTTCCGCCAGTTCCCCTTTAACGGCGGTTGCGTCTATAACGCCCCGCTCCAGGTCGGCCCGTCCAATCCCCTCTGGCCCAAACCGACCGGATACAAAGCCACCATGGTCGGCATTCCCTACGACGACCTCGACGGCTGGCGGGCGATTTATCCTCCGGATATCTTCGCCGCCCAGTTGGAAAAGGTCGCGGTTGGTTTTGAAGCGGCCCTCGACGAGTTGGGCAAGGCCATCCCTCAGCCGCCGTCATCGCTGGCCGAAGAGATGCTCTGCATCCGGGCCGCCGCCATCCATTTTGCCGGCGTCGCCAATCAGTGCCGTTTTGTCCTGGCCCGCCGCGCCTCGGACCAGACAGCGATACAACGGCTGATCGAAAGCGAGATCACGCTGGCCAAACGCCTCCACGCCCTGCAAAGCCGCGACTCGCGCCTCGGCTTTGAGGCCTCCAACCAGTATTACTATATCCCGCTGGACCTGATCGAAAAAGTCATCAATTGTTCTTGGCTGGCCTCTACACTTTCAACCACGAAATAGCTGCAATTCCCCGTTTATCCCTGCGGAAACTCCGTCACGCGGAGTCGCGCACATCCGTACGGAATCAGCGTGATGTCTTCCACCGGTACGGAGGATGTCTGGATTCCTGTGGGCACATCATCGGCCCACCCGTATTTGAGTTTCCAGTCCGACAACCGCTTACCCTTCGCCTTGGCTACCACGCCGGCGCCTTCCGCCGAGAAGGGCTTTTCGCCCACGGGCTGTTCGCTGAACGAGATGCTGGTTTCCGGTTTGTCCTCATCGACGATCAGGCCGTAATTCCACGGTGTGGTCGGCCGAATCTCGAAGTCGCCGTGCGGTAACTCACGATGGGGTTTGTCGGCGTTGACCCGGGTCCAGTTCTCGCCGATCTTGAGCGAATAGACCAAGGGTCCGCGTTCAACCGCGACGGCCTCATGGTATCGTCGTGTGGTCTTGACCTTCATCGGGAAACGAACGGTCAGTTCAACTGCTCCGTTCCATTCCCTTTCGATCCGATGGAACGCGCCGGCTTTCATGGATTCTTCGTCGCCGCCGATCTGGACTGTCGCGCCTTGTGTCCATGCCGGAACTCGAAGCATCAACGGAAACCGTACCGCCTTTTCAGCCGTGATCGTCACTTTGACGGTTTCGCGGAAGGGGTAGTCGGTCTCGGTCGCCGCGACCACGGGCGTTTCGCCGACAGCGAATTTTGCCATACTCGGCGCATAAGAGATTGCCGCGATTCCTTCCCTTTCCGTCCGCATCCACAGATGCGCGACGAACTTCGGCCAACCCTGGTGCAAATTCGATGTACAGCATCCATAATTGGGCTCCAGACCGAACAGGTTCGACTCGGGCCCGTTGGTGGACCACATGTGATCGGGATTGATCGTGCACTGGACCTGGTTAACCTGCTGATCGTACTGGTGTGTCCACATATCCGGGCTGAAAGTTGCCGGCAGGGCGTTGAAGGCGATTCGCTCCAGCCGATCGCCATAGACCGGATGGCCTGTCAGCGAGATCAGATGTTCCAGAGAGTACATCGACTCCACAACCGCACAAAGTTCGGTTCCCTGCACCGGATTGGGTCCGGACAGACATTCGTCGCCGGAGAACAGGCCCGTCACCTGTCCGTGATACCCGTCGAGGATTTCAAGCATCTTGAGGGGAAATTCTCGCTCGGTTTTGTCCCGTGTCAATCGCCACGACAAACCATACGCCTTCAAAGCCATCGCGGTATTGACCACATGTTTTTCGTATGTCCACTTTCCGCGTCGCGCCGTCGGGATGGTGATATCTTTTCCATTGTAATATTCCGCGTAGTCGAATCCCTGTTGTCGCAATTTCTTCGCCAAATCCAACAGCCACGGTTCGCGTGATTTTTCATAGGCGTAATAAACGGGAATCAATCCCTCAAACCATCTGAATTTACCCCAGTTAAACAGCGGCGTGCGGTCCATGGCCTGCCGCATGGCCTTGAGGTTTTTCATCATGGAGTCGAACACTTTCGCGTCGCCGGTGGCCTCGTGATATTGTGCCAGGACCTTGTTGATGAGTTGGATGGACCACAAGTCGTATTTTGCTGCGCTGGCGTCGGCCGGATACGGCGAAAACCACCCGTCCGGCCGCTGGTTGGCGATGATGGTATCCATGCGGCCTTTGACCTTGGCCTTCAGGGCCGGATCATCAAGCACCCAGGCCAGCGGGATTGCGCCGTCAAGCCAGTAGGGGGCCCGTTCCCACCCTTCGGCCTTGCCGCCGAACCACTGACTGTGTGCCACATCCGGCCAGAACTCGTCGAGGTGACCACTCAAACCCTCGGCTTGAATCCGCAATTGCCGTCCCAGCCACCCCGTTGGCCGGATTGAACCCAGTGACAACGGACGAAAGACAGGTTCGGCAAGATCCTCAACCGGTTGTCCGGGCAGGGTAGAGTTGGCAGCGTATGAAGAAGAGCTGACTGCAATCACAGCCCCGGCGGCCATCCCTGCCAGAAAATCTCGGCGATTCATCGAAGAAGTCATCTTCATTCTCCTGAGATTGAGTTATGTGCAAATCAATTCCGGATTCGACCTTCTGTCCCGTACAAAGAGATCCGTGGACAAGTGATTATACAGGCGATCCGATTGTTCGCAAGATTTTCAAGACAATGGAAATTTGTGATCCAATGCGAAAACAGAAGAGTTTCCCCTTGCTGAAGGGTTAAGTATTTCGATAGACTATCTGCAATTCGATGGATTCATCTGGATGGAACGAAATTTCATTTGTGGTTGATGACCAGAATCGATAATGCGTACCATTAGGAAAGGAGTGGATCGTTATGAAATGGAAAACGGATGACGGAGGGTGGAACCCGTATCTGGCGGGTGCGTTGGTGGGCCTTCTGGCCGTCGCATCGGCGTTTGCCACCACCAAAATCCTCAAAAAGACCAGTTTTCTCGGCGCCTCCACCACATTTGTCCGTGCCGCCGGCCTGATCGAAAAAACGGTCGCCGCCGGGCATGTTACCGCCAACGAGTATTTCACAAAAGAAAAAGTCCGCGTGGATTGGCAGTTCATGCTGGTGTTGGGGATTCTGATCGGTGCCTTGGTCGGTTCGATCTCGGATGGAAGTTTTAAGCTTGAGAGTGTCCCGCCGACCTGGGAAAAACGCTTCGGACCTTCGATTATCAAACGCGCGATCGGCGCGATCGTCGGCGGCGCCGTTTCCATGATCGGGGCTCGGATGGCCGACGGATGTCCCAGCGGCAATGGCCTCAGCGGCATGATGCAACTTTCGGTCAGCGGATTTGTAGCGCTGGCCATGTTCTTCGGAGGTGGCCTTATTGTTGCTCATTTCGTATATGGAAGGAGGCCCTCATGACTGCGGAACAAGGTCTGGGAATGATCACGGGAATCCTGTTTGGCTTCCTTCTGCAAAAAGGGCGCGTGCTCCGTTTCGATAAACAGGTCGGTGCGATGTTGCTCAAGGACATGACGATTTTCAAATTTATGCTCTCGGCCATCTTGGTTGGAATGATCGGAATTCTGATTCTATCGAACGCGAAAGTCATTACATTAAGTCACAAGCCCATGAATTTGGGTGCGGTATTGATCGGCGGCGGTTTATTCGGAATCGGCTGGGCCATCATGGGTTTTTGTCCCGGCACTTCTATCGGAGCGCTCGGCGAAGGACGCTGGCACGCGGTATTCGCCATTCTCGGGATGTTGACCGGGGCCGCGATCTATGCCGAACTCTATCCGACCATCAAATCCACCATTCTGACCTGGAAGGATTTCGGCAAGATCGGTCTGCCCGAAACCCTCGGCGTTTCCCCTTGGATCGTCGTTGTGGCTTTGTGGGTAATCATCTTGGGTTTCTTCGTCTGGTTTGAAAAAAAACGGCTGTAAACCTCTCTTTCCAGATGAAAAGTGTAGAACTGACGACCAAAAATATATATAATCAGAATGTGGGGTGGAGTACAGAGCATTGAACTCGGGAATTGGGATATCGGAGATCTGGATGATGAAGCGTCATTGTTGTGTGGCAATAATCGTGACGGTCCTGTTTGCCGTGATCGGTAATTCCGGAATTTGTCTTGCCGCCGATCCCGAACCGATTTCCGTTACCTACACCCTTGCCACCGAGCAGGATCGCTCTCCGATCAGCCCTTATATCTATGGTTCCAACAGTTCGATGCCCGCCGCCGACAACATACCCGCCC
>JAAYVQ010000313.1 GCA_012517095.1 Phycisphaerae bacterium
CGGGGGACAATGGCGACCAGATTCTGGCCTTTTTCGGGAACGGGCATCCCCCCCGGTCCGATCCATAAACCCTGCACGCGGTCACCGGGTTTAGCTGTGTCCAGATCAACCGCAAACAAACCGCGGGTTCGATACGCGGGATTTTCTGCGACGACTTGTCCGCTCGAGGAACCGCTGGGATACATGCCCTCATCGTACAGAATGACCCCCATATTCCGCTTGGCGGCCTGCTCGATCGCAAACCGCATGAACCCCAGCAGCTTGTCGCTCATCCAGCCGGTGTCTTTGGGAAGTCCGGCACGCGGGTGGATGATAAAGGCGTGTACACCGTGGGCCTGAAAGTCATCCAGTTGACGCGATAACTCGGCCTCCGTGAGCGTATCGTTCCAGAACCAGAATGGCGCCAGCGAAAATTCCCGCGGAGGATCGAACCACTCCGAGGGCATAGGGTTGTTATTGTCATCGGTGGCGGCTGAAAGAGACAACGACAAAGTTGGGATTGATACTCCCGCAACTTTCAGAAAATCACGACGATTCAGGTTCGATTTCATCATTCGTAATTCCATTTGTGGAGCCAGGGATCCCTGGTTTGCTTTTGAAATTCCCGGAGCTTGGTTTTCAGTTCCTCCAGCAATTTCGCATGGGCCGGGTCATCGGCAAGATTTCGCGTCTCATCAGAATCTTCCTGCAGATCATATAGTTCAAATCGTGGGCGACGGACATAGGCCTCGACGCTACGCTTACCGTAGGTCTTGCACCCCTGTTTGAGGACGGCCTGCCAGGTGGGCGAGCCGTACAAATCCGACGCGAACGGATACGGCAGGCCGTACGCAATGTTGAAGATCAGTTTGTACCGCCGCGTACGAATCATCCGCATCGGGTAATACATCGTGATCTGATGGAACGAATGTGAAGCGAAGACTTCGTCGAAACCGGCGGGATTCTCCTGATCAAGAACGCCTGCGAACGAGCGACCCTGAAACGCGGAATCCGTTGGCATGGCCGAACACAGATCGAGAATCGTCGGGGCAATATCCGTATAATTGATCATCGCGTTGCAGACGCCGCCCTGTTTGGCAAGAAGCGGATTGCGAATCACACAGGGAAGACGGATCCCCGGCTCATAAAGCGTGGTCTTGGCTCCGGGGAATGGCGCGCCATTGTCCGACAGGAAGATCACAACGGTATCATTCCATCGGCCGGTATCCTTGAGGATTTCGATCAGCCGCAAGAGTCCTTTGTCGCATCGCTGGATGGAGGCGTAATACTCGGCCAGATCCTGGCGGCACTCGGGAATATCCGGCAGATACGACGGGACGGTAATGTCTTTCGCATTCATTTCGTCGCCCTCGTCGCGTTTGAAGTTTCGATGGGGCTCGGTCGGGCAAAAATACAGGAAGAACGGTTTGTCTGATGCCTCCGCGATAAAATCTCGGCATTTGTCGGCACCGTCGCGAGGATGACCGCCGGGCCCGAGAACTTGCTCAAAGGCATACGAGCTTTCGGGGGCGACATGATATTTGCCCCAGCGGGCCGTTCGATACCCGGCCTGTGCCAGAAACATCGGCAGCGAATGAACCGTATCGAATGAGCTGAAGTGGTGTTCGGCGTGCTGGAGGCCGTACATCCCATTGGCATGGTTGTACATGCCGGAAAGCAACACCGACCGGCTGGGGCTGCACGAAGCTGTCGTGCAGAAGGCATGGGTCATGCGAATCCCTTCGGCGGCCAGGGCATCGACGCCGGGGGTCTTGACCTGATGATGGCCATAACAACCGGCCAGGCCGGAACCCCAGTCGTCGCCGACATAGAGAATCACATTCGGCCGCTTACCGGTTTGGCGCAGAGGCAAGACCGCGGGTGAAGGGATTGAGGCAGGTTTGCGCCGCTCTTGAGCAGCGAATGTTGAACCGGCAACAATCCCGATGGATGCCGCAGCCATGCCTGTGGAACGAAGAAATTGCCTTCGAGTAGAATTCATCATGCGGTCCTCCAATCAGGATTTCGGCAAGGGAATATCCAACTGCGCCGGGACGGAAACGACTCCGGCCCGATGGGCTTCGACAACCTGTGTCAGTTGTTCGATCACTTCCGGATGTTGTTCAGCGACATTGTATTTTTCGGAGGGATCCTGTTCGAGATGGAACAGCAGCGGCGGATTGTGTTCCTGCAGTTTCTGTCCGGTATATTCAGTTTTGGTAACCAGATGCATCTTCCAAGGGCCCTTACGGACCGCGCGAAGCTGCGAACCGGCATAAAAGAACATCGTATCGCGCGGCGAGTCGGCCTTGCCCCTCAAAAAAGAGGCAATCGATACACCGTCGAGTATACGATCCTGTGGAATTTCCGCCCCGGCCAGTTCTGCGAAGGTCGGCAGGATATCCAGGGTACTGGCCAGTCCGTCGGCAACCATGGCGGCCGGAATCGTTCCCGGCCACCAGAAGAGTCCGGGCTCGCGCATGCCGCCATCCCAGGTACTGCCCTTGCCGTCGCGAAGCAAGCCCGCTGATCCACCCTGCTCATTGAAGGTCAGCCACGGCCCATTGTCGGAACTGAACATGACCAGCGTATTATCGGCGAGTCCTTCTTTTCGCAGGGTATCCAGCACCTGCCCCACGCTCCAGTCGATTTCCTCGACGACATCGCCATATATTCCCCGAGGACTTTTACCGCGAAACGATTCCGAAGCAAACAACGGCACATGCGGCATATTGTGGGCCAGGTATAAAAAGAAGGGTTTGTCTTTGCTGCGGCGGATAAAGTCCACAGCCTGCTGCGTGTAACGGCGGGTGATCGTGTTCTGATCCGCGGGCCGCTCAATAATCTCGGTGTCGCGCATCAGGGGCACATTGAAGTATTCTATTTTCGGATGCGTTACCGCATTCCGATCGGTCCCTGCCACCTTGTCCATATCATTGCTGTAGGGGATGCCGAAGTACGAATCGAATCCATGGCTGGTCGGCAAAAACTGCGGAAGATGGCCGAGGTGCCATTTGCCCACGCAGGCCGTCGAATACCCTTGCTGCCTGAGGAGTCGAGCGATCGTGATCTCCTCGGGGGGCAGGCCGCCGCCGGAATCCGGGAAGAGTACCCCCCGCTTGCCAAACATCCCGCTGCGAATGGGCAACCGGCCTGTCATCAGGGCCGCACGGCTGGGTGTACAGACGGGGGCGGCCGAGTAGAACTCCGTGAGCTTGGCGCCCTCGGCGGCCATGCGGTCCAAATTCGGCGTGCGGATTGTCGGATGGCCGTAACAACCCAGGTCGCCATAGCCCAGATCGTCGGCATAGATGATCACAAAATTCGGTTTGCGCCTGGACCCCGATGTTTTGGAAGCCATCGACGATTGACAGGACAAGCCGCTCAGAGATAAAAAGGCCAGGCCCGTCGATTGAAGGAAAACTCGGCGATTCATGATTTCCTCACGACTGCGATTTAACTTTTTCCCGGGGCGCGTTGACCTGTTCCCACGGCATTACCTGACTGCGTTGGGCCCATTTCTCGTACATATCTTTCATCCGTGCAGTCAACTCAGGTTGTTCCGCCGAAAGATCATGCAATTCGCTCCGATCTTTCGTCATGTCGTAAAGTTCCCACGGCTGGTTGTGCCGCGCCACGAGTTTGTATCGGCCCATTCGCACTGCACGGTTGCCCTCATGTTCCCAGAACAAACCTTCCGGCCGTTCGATCGGGCGGTTATCAAACGCGGGGAACAAGCTCCGCCCGACAAGCGGCGTTATGGCATGACCGGAAAACTGCGTCGGATATTCTGCTTGTGCCGCCTCGATACAAGTCGGCATGATATCGATCAGGTGACCGGACTGGTCGCGGATCGCGCCGCGGTCGCGGACTCGGGCCGGCCAGTGCGCGATCAGCGGAGTACTGATCCCGCCTTCGTGGACCCAGTGTTTGTACAATCGAAACGGTGTATTCGAGGCA
The DNA here is from genome assembly GCA_012517095.1 of Phycisphaerae bacterium. Classification (GTDB taxonomy): domain Bacteria; phylum Planctomycetota; class Phycisphaerae; order Sedimentisphaerales; family Anaerohalosphaeraceae; genus FEN-1350. The sequence continues at coordinate 3,940 of JAAYVQ010000313.1, forward strand.
TTGGCCCAACCCTGACCATAGGATTGATAGGTATCCGCCCCGCCCGGGAGGACGCCTTTGCCTCGCCGCACCGGGTCGCCCCTGCGGGTATTCTTTGGCTGGGACTGGAGCTGGAGCTCATCGGGGGCCATCGGGGCGGCCGGTTCCGGCGATTGGGGAGCAGCGCTGCCGATCTCCTCTGCACATCCGCCGTTATCCTGCATGAACAGGATCAGCGTATCGTCCAGTTGGCCGCTCTTTCGCAGACACTCGACGATCCGCCCGATCCCCCGGTCCATGCAGTCGATCATGGCCGCATAGACTTCCATACGCCGGAGATGCCACTCCTTGAGCGGCTCATCCTCCCAGGCCGGGACATTCGGATCGCGCGGCGTCAGTTCCCACTCTGGATCGATCAGGCCCATCTTTCGCATTCGTTCCAATTTCTCGAGCCGCATCGTATCCCACCCGGCATCGAACCGACCCTTGTATTTGGCGATATCCTCCGGCCGGGCATGTAACGGCCAGTGTGCTGCCGTATAGGCAACATACAAAAAGAACGGTCTGCCCGACGGATTTTCGGAAATAAACTGCACGGCATGATCGCTGATTGCGTCGGTGTAATAGAAATCCTCGCCGGGCGGGATTTGCATATTGTCCAGGGTCAGAGCACTGGGATCAAAATAACTTCCAGCTCCGGCGATGGTTCCGAAGAATCGTTCGAATCCTCGCTGACACGGCCAGTTGTATTTCAAGGCCTCGGGACGGACGCGCGGGGTCACATGCCATTTGCCGCACATATAAGTGCCGTATCCGGCGGACTTGAGAACCTCGGCGATGGTCACGGCATTTCGCGACAGGTCCCCACGGTACCCATCATAGCCCTTGTCCTCCATCATGTGGCCGATGCCCGCCTGGTGCGGATACAACCCCGTCAGAAGCGAGGCCCGCGTCGGGCAGCAACGGGCGGTATTATAGAATTGCGTGAACCGCAATCCGGAAGCGGCCAGGGAGTCGAGATTCGGCGTGTCGATTACTCCTCCGAAACAACCCAGATCCGAAAATCCCATGTCATCAGACAGGATGACGAGGATGTTGGGCCGGCGAGATCCGGATCGGCTTTGGAACGAACCGGCACAACCGGCCATCGATAATCCAGCCAGAACGCCCCCCGTTAACCGGACAAATTCGCGCCGGGATATCTTTTTATCCGAAGACATGATGTCGTTCTCCCTTGGGGATCTGAGGATTCAGACCGCTGGATTCATCGGGATTGGGCGTCGGCATTTTGGCGCCGACCTCGGCCCGCCATTCATGCAGCCGTGTGAGCATCTGCTCGGTCCTGTCGGTCATTCGATCCGCCAGGTTGTTCTTTTCACCGATGTCCTTCTTCAGATTGTACAGTTCAACACGATGGTCTTCGAAGAATTCGATGAGTTTGTAGTCGCCGCTGCGGATTGCGCCGCCGGGTCCGCCGCCCTGATTGCTGTAGTGCGGGTAGTGCCAGAACAGGTCCTGCCGCTGGAGCCGTTTGCCGCCCTTGAGCAATGGAACCAGCGAAACGCCGTCGATGTGTTGCTCCGGCACCGGCGGCAATCCGGCAATCTCCAGGATCGTCGGGTAAAAGTCCGTACTGATCACCGGTGTCGAACAAGTCGATCCCATTCGCGTTACACCCGGCCAGCAAAAGATCATCGGCTCTCGAATTCCGCCCTCATAAAGCCAGCCCTTGCCGGCCCGCAGCGGTATATTGGCCGTGGGCGAACCCTCGGCCGTCGAAAGTCCCCCGTTGTCGGACATGAAAATGATCACCGTATCGTCGGAAAGCTGAAGCTCTTCCAGCGTTCGAATAATATTACCGATGCTGTCATCTACGCTTTCAACCATTGCCGCATAGACGGCGTGGTCCTGGACCTGCCGGGCCTGGGTCGCTCCTTCGGGAACAAACCGCGGATCGGTGGGAGGCAGCGTCTTGACCTTGGCCAGATACCTATCCGTC
>JAAYVQ010000314.1 GCA_012517095.1 Phycisphaerae bacterium
CCGCCCATGGCCATATCCAGCACGAAGGCGTTATCCAATGATTTTGTCGTGACGATATCCAAGGGCAGGATGTTACGCTTTACCAACTCGAGGATCTGCCGCCCGGCCTGTTTGTACAGTTCCTGCCGCCGCGGGTCAGTCGCCAGGATCGTGCCGTTACCGGGCAGGGCCATGCCGATCGCCTCGCACAGACAGTTCATGCTGTTGGCGGTGAACATGCCCGAACAACTTCCCTGCGTGGGACAACCGGTACATTCGAGTTCGGCAAGCTGTTGTTCGCTAATCTTGCCGATCTTCATCGCCGCCACGCCCTCGAAGATCGAGATCAGATCGACGGTCTTGCCGTCTTTGGTTTTGCCCGCGGCCATCGGCCCGCCGGAGACAAACAGCGTCGGGATGTTCAGCCGCATGGCGGCCATGAGCATGCCAGGCACGACTTTGTCGCAGTTGGGGATGCAGATCATGCCGTCAAAGCAATGGGCCCGAACCATCTCCTCGACGGAGTCGGCGATCGTTTCGCGCGAAGCCAGCGAATACTTCATACCGGTATGACCCATTGCGATGCCGTCGCAGATGGCGATGGTATTGAACTCAAAGGGCATGCCGCCGGCCTCGCGGACGGCCTGCTTGACCACTTTGGCCACCTGGTCCAGGTGCACATGGCCCGGCACGATCTCGCAGAAGCTGTTGGCAATGGCGATAAAGGGTTTGTTGATGTCAGTTTCATTCAGACCACATGCCCGCATCTGGCCGCGATGCGGAGCCCGCTGAAATCCCTTTTTGACCATATCGCTGTTCATGGTTATCTCCCAAATCCATTCCGGCCGGGCCGGGGTTCCTGAAACGGTTAGAAAACAGTCATTTTAATCATACTTCGGTTGAAAGAAAAGAGGCCAAAGAAATTGAATTGACGGGACAATCGAAGGTTTGTATTCTGCCGGGTTGGGGACATGAGCAGAAACCGGGACAAATCACTTCTGGATAGGGGAGACGATCATGAAACGACGCGAATTTCTAAAAGGAACGACGGCTGCTGCGATGTTGAGTTGTTTTCCGGCAACCTTGTCGGCCATTGAACGCCAGATCACCCCCGGAACGATCGAACGACGGGCCCTGGGCAAGACCGGTGAGAAACTTTCCATCATCGGATTCGGGGGCTTTATGCTGAATCGCTGTACGAGCGAGCAGGCCTCTGAATGGATTCGTCTTGCATTCGAAGCCGGGGTCAATCATTTCGATATCGCACCCGAATACGGTACCTCCGAGGAAATGATGGGACCGGCCCTGGAACCGTTTCGCAAGAAGGTCTTCCTGTCCTGTAAGACCGCCAAGCGACGACAGGGAGAAGCCGCTGGGGAACTGGAACGATCGTTGAAGCGATTGCGAACGGATCACTTCGACTTGTACCAGTTTCACCATGTCACGCGATTGGATGAGGTTGAGACGATCTTCGGCGACGATGGCGCCATGAAAGCATTCGAACAGGCCCGGAAAGACGGTAAGGTGCGTTTCCTGGGCTTTTCGGCGCATTCAGTCGAGGCGGCACTGGCCATGATGGATCGGTACCCCTTCGACTCGATTATGTTTCCAGTCAACTATGCCACATGGAACGCGGGCAACTTCGGTCCCCAGGTATTGGCCAGGGCCCAGGAAAAAAAGATGGGCATCCTGGCGCTGAAGGCGATGGCCAAGCAGCCGTGGCCAAAAGACGCCGATCGTTCGGCACATCCGATTTGCTGGTATCAACCAATGACCGATCCGGATGAGGCGTTGATGGGACTTCGCTTTACCCTGTCGCACCCGGTTACAACGGCCCTGACGCCCGCCAGTTCGACCTGTCTGAAAATAGCCCTTCAAGTGGTTCCGAGGTGTACGCCGCTGGCGCCCGAGGAAGTCGAGGTCATCAAGCAAAAGGGATTAACGACGGTACCGCTGTTCCGATATCAAGCGAAGGATTAACGCTGATCGGCGGGCTTTCGGGATCGCAATCGTCAATCCTCCAATCGCTCGTCCTCTTCAGGGCTTTCTATTTATGTCCATACGACGGATTTTCCGATAAAATGGGAATTGTCGCCGGCAATCCGGCGAGTATAATAGAAACCACTGTGAAGTCCAAAACCAAACTTTCGCAAGGAAGGAGTCGGCTATGAATCGGAAGATGCGAATCGCAATGCTGGTGGCAGCGGGACTGGGACTGGTCGTGATGGCGGGCTGTGGCTCGCAGGCCCAGATGTCCCTGAACCTCAAGCCGGGAGACGCTACGACCTACAAAGTGACCACCGAGACGATCAAGGATTTCAAATTCGAGCAGCCGTCGATGGAGCCGCCGAAGGTCAAGGAGGATCAGACCAAGACCCTGGCCGTGGTGACCTTTGACCAGAAGGTCGATGCGGTCGATCCCAAGGCCGGCGCGATCGCGACGATCACGATCAAGGGTATCGAGTACATCGTCACCGACAAAAACAGCGTCAAGTTCGACTTCAACAGTGCCCGCGAAGAAGATATGAAAAAACCCTTCGCTCAGTTGATTGGCAAGAGTTACAAGATCAATCTCGGCCGCGACGGAAAGGTCAGCGTTTTGGATGCCGCCGAAGCCCGTAAGATTTCCGATGCCGGTTATGACGGCAAGCTGGCTCAGGCGTTTCTGGCCGACGAACGGATTGTCGAACGGCACCAGATTATGGCAATGCCGGAGGGCGATCCCATAACCGTGACATCGGGCAAGGGTTGGAACAAGGTTGTCCCGTCGCCGGCCGGACTCCTGGCGCCCAAGAACTATGAAAAGACCTATACCCTCGAGAAGGTCGAGGGCGGCAAGGACAACCCCGTCGTGTTCGTGAAGATGGTCGGCAAGGAAAGCAAGGAGCCCGTCAAGGAAGGTACCAAGACGATGGATTCGATGGGACCCTTTGCCAAGATGTTCGACACGCAGGAAAGTTATGAGGGCCAGCTTGTGTTGGAGACCGGGACCGGAACCGTCCGAAAGTATCAGGAAAAACTGGTGGTGACCTATCTGGCTTCCGAAGCCCCCGCCGACCAGAAACCGGACAAAGGGCCGGATACCCTGACGATGCGGTTCACCTACAACTTCGATTTGGCGAAAGTACAATAGCCCGCGAGGTCGTCTTTGGACGGATTCGACCAGAAAGGAAGATGGCATTTGCGACAAAGGATTGTGGTTTCAATCGCGGGCGTCCTGATTCTGGCCCTGGCGGGGTGTCAGACGGGGCCGCGGACGACCCTGCTTGTGGATTTCCCGACGGATGTTCCTTTACGGTACAAGATGAGCAGCCAGCGAAAAGTGGAAATCCGGCTGACGGGCGATAAACCCGAGCGAACGCAAAGCCACACGGTCAACGAGTCACTGGAACTGACGATGGAGTACCGTGCCGTCGAATCGAATCCGTTTGGTCTGAGCGTCGTCGAAGGCAAGTGCGTTTCGGCCAAGGTCAGTCGCGATTCGCTTCGCGGGACATCCACGGTCAAAACTCACGATGTGGCCGAGGATCTGGCCGGCAGAAGTTTCCGTTTCACCATCACGCCCACCGGCCGAATCGAAGACTATTCCGATTTGAACAAACTGGTCAAAGAACTCGGAGCCAAATCCTTTGTCGAAGGCGTCAAAGCGCCGACCGCGGTCAAAGATCCGGATATGTTGACCGACTTTATCGCGATGCAGTGGTACCTGTGGGATTGTTCGGCCACAGTGAAGAATCCATCCGCCGGTGTGCAGATCGGGAAAGACTGGAAGGCGCTGCAGTTGCTGATGTTGCCGCTTCCGCTGCCTGTGGGTCGGGAAACGACTTTCCGCCTGGTCGAGACGCAGGATCAGACAGTCCCGAAAAAGGCGATCATCGCCAGCTCGTTCGCGATCACCGACAAGGAGGTTCCCAACTGGCCGAAGCCCTATGAGGGTGTTTTCAATCTCAAGGGCAGTTTGTTTGCCGTGATGCGGAATTATCGCTTCAACACCCTGGAGGGTTCGGGTACGACAGTGATGAATCTGGATCAGGGCTTGCTGGAAAGCGACGAGCAACAGTGGAAGGTCGGCATCACCGCCGAATTTTTGCTGCCGCTGGGTAGTTCGCTGCCCCAGATCACCGTCGATCAGAAAGTGAACATCCGGCGAGTCGCCGAGTAGGCCGATTGGACCCGACAAGCCCAGTTCCGCATGGAGGCAACGCGTGAAACGAAAGAACCTGTGGGCGCCATGGCGAATGGAATACATTCGCAGTCTGAATAAACCCGACGGTTGCTTCCTCTGTGATTATGTCCAAAATCCCCAAAACGACAGCGACAATTTTGTCTTGTGGCGGGCAAAGCGATCTTTCGTGGTCTTCAACCGATACCCCTACAACAATGGACACATGCTGATTTGTCCGAATCGGCACATTGCGGACTTGTCCGAGGCCATGGATGAGGAAATGGCGGAGTTGATGAAGCTGGTCCGCGAAATCCAGAAGGTGCTGACCGCCGCGATCCGGCCGCAGGGATTCAATGTGGGGATGAATTTTGGCCGTTGTGCGGGGGCGGGACTTCCCGGCCATCTGCACATTCACATCGTGCCCCGTTGGAACGGCGATACCAACTACATGGCCGTCTGCGGCGGCACGGATGTCATCAGCCAGGGCCTGCGGGATCTATACGATCAGCTTCGCCGGATCAGCGACGAACAAAAACTTCCGTCTTTGTAGAGGGGAATTGCCGGATATGGAAACCGCCCTCGCCCCCTACGCGATGGACGAATCCCGCAGTCGCGGACGAGCGATCCCCGAACCCGAACACCCCTATCGTTCGGCCTTCGAACGGGACCGTGACCGCATCATTCATTGTGCTGCCTTCCGCCGCCTGGAGGGGAAGACGCAGGTCTTTACGCCCGGCGTCAACGAAAACTACCGGACGCGCCTAACGCATACCATTGAAGTCGCCCAGATCGGCCGGACCATCGCCCGGGTTCTGGGATTGAATGAAATCCTCACAGAGGCGATTTGTCTGGGACACGATCTGGGCCATAGCCCCTTCGGCCATACCGGCGAACAGGTTCTCGGCGAGTTGACCGGGCCGTGGGGGGGCTTTGAACACAATCGACAGGCATTACGGATTGTGGATTTTCTGGAACATCCCTATGAGTCATTCGCGGGACTGAATCTGTGTTATGAAACGCGGCTGGGGCTGGGGCGGCACCATAGCCCCTATGACAAACCTCAATCCGACGAATTTGCAGAGCCGGTTCCCTCGCTGGAGGGCCAGGCCGCCGATGCCGCGGACCGTATCGCTTACAACTGCCACGACCTGGAAGACGGATTGCTCTCGGGCCTGATTGAGGAGGCGGATCTGCAATCCGTCCGGCTCTTTACCGAAGCGCGGGAGAAAGTCGGTGCCGAACGGATGACCGACCGTGTCGTGAGGCGAACCCGAACCGTCAAAACCCTGTTGGATCGGTTGGTCCGAAATGTGATCGAGACCTCGAAAGAAATAGTTGAACACGCGCAGATCCGGAGTATCGAGGATGTCTATGCCTCCGGCCGATCTCTGGTGGGGCCCGATCCGGATATCGAGGCCGGAATGCGGGAACTGGAGTTGTTTCTTCTGAGGAATTTCTATTTGCATCCATCGTTTGTGGAAACCGCCCGCAATATCCGCATCTGGTTGACTGAGGTCTTCGAGATCCTGTGCCATGATCCGCATCGAATGCCGCGTTACTACCAGAACATGGTCGAATCACAGGGTCTGCAGCGAACCGTTTGCGATTACATTGCGGGGATGACCGATCGATACTGCCTGAGCTGGCTGAAGGGACCGGTATGAAACATTGGAAACAATGGTACACCTCCTGTTTCGGGATGGGTTTTCTGCCGTGGGCGCCGGGTTCTTGGGGGTCGATCCCCTCGACGCTGCTGTTCGGTTTGTTGTGTGTGGCGGAAATGCCGCCGTGGGCCGTCACGATGGTACTGATTTCCATTGCCGCGGTCGCCTCGGTGATCTGTGTTCGGTTTTCGCCCGAGGTCATTGCCGTCGCCGGGGATGAAGATCCCGGCCAAATCGTCTGCGATGAAGTCGCCGGACAGGCGATCACCTTTCTGGCCCTGCCGATGATCTCGGATGAGATGATGATCCTGTGGACGATGGGGATTGGTTTTTTTGTGTATCGATTTTTTGACACTCTCAA
>JAAYVQ010000315.1 GCA_012517095.1 Phycisphaerae bacterium
ATCAAGAACATCGGCCTGATCAACACCTCCTGGGGCGGAACGCCCGCCGAGGCCTGGACGACGCTGGAGACGCTTAAGAGCGACCCCGACTATGCTCCGATCCTGCAGCGGGACACGAATCCGGATGACATTCGTGCCAAGCTGGAAGCCAAATTCGGAAAGCTTGTGACGGCCGAAACCGACCGTGGCAAGCTGTTCGGCGATACCCGCATGGTTACGGAGGGATGGGCGGGAGCCGAAGTGGACGCGGCCAAATGGGAAACGATGGAACTTCCAAAAGCATGGGAACAGGCCGGGCTGGAGATCGATGGTCTCGTCTGGTTCCGTAAGCAAATCGATCTGCCTCAAGACTGGGCCGGTAAGGACCTGACATTGGAGTTGACGCCCATCGACGATTACGACATCGCCTATTTCAACGGACAAAAAATCGGGCAGATGGGTCTGGATACGAATAATTCCTGGCAGACCCCGCGTGTCTATTCGATCCCGGGTTCCCTGGTCAAGGCCGGACAGAATATCATCGCCGTTCGTGTTTTCGATACCGGTGGCGGTGGCGGAATTACCCCCACGAATGATCCGATGCGGATTCGGCCCAAGGATGCTTCCGCCGAACAGGCCAGGGACCTCAAGGGGCCGTGGCAATACCGCATCGAGGCCATCAGCGCCATCGCGTCTTCCGGCGAGCAGAATAATCCTGCACGGTTGTACAACGCGATGATTGACCCGATCGTCAAGGCGCCGATCAAGGGCGCGATTTGGTATCAGGGTGAATCCAACGCGGGACGGGCGTATCAGTATCGCAAGCTGTTTGCGGACATGATCCGGGATTGGCGCAGGGCCTGGAAGGTCGGCGACTTCTCGTTCTATTTTGTCCAGTTGGCCAACTTCATGGATCAGCAGCCGCAGCCGGGCGATAGCGCCTGGGCGGAACTCCGCGAAGCGCAAACGATGACGCTGTCTCTGAAGAATACCGGCATGGCCGTAATCATCGATGTCGGCGACGCCAAGGACATTCACCCGCGCGACAAGCAGACCGTTGGCTATCGCCTTGCACAGATCGCATTGGCCCGGGATTACGGCAGGAAGATCGAATACTCCGGCCCGATGTACAAATCGATGAAGGTCGAAGGCAGCGCAATCCGGTTGTCGTTCGATCATATCGGCGGAGGTCTTATGGCCAAAGACGGCGATCTGGTCGGTTTCTCCATCGCCGGTTCCGACAAGAAGTTCGTCTGGGCCAAAGCCAGGATCGATGGAGACTCCGTCGTCGTCTCAAGTGAGCAAGTTGCCCAGCCCGCGGCGGTCCGTTACGCATGGGCCGACAATCCCCAGTGTAACCTCTACAACAAAGAAGGTCTGCCCGCCTCGCCATTCCGCACGGATGACTGGCCCGGTGTGACAGCCGAGAACAAATAGCCACAAGGAGATTCTATGAAGAAGACCTTGAAGATATTGATGATGACGGGCATACTGATGGCTCTGGCCTCAGGTTGTTCGCAAGCGGCGAGAAAACAGGCCAAATCGGACCCCTTTGTCGAGGACCTGATCAAGAAGATGACCCTCGAAGAGAAGGTTGGCCAGATGACCCAGATCACTCTGGAGGTCATTTCCAAACGACAGGATGATCGGGTCGTCAAACTCGATCCGGCCAAACTCCGCGAGGCGATCGTCAAATATCATGTCGGCTCGATCCTGAATTGCGGCGGATCGGCGAACACCTTCGAAAACTGGCAGGAAGTCATCACGGCGATTCAGGATGTCGCAACGAAGGAAACCCGCCTGAAGGTTCCGGTGATTTATGGTATCGACTCGATCCATGGCGCCAATTACATCGTCGGAGCGACCTTGTTTCCGCAGAATTTTGCCATATCTGCAACCGGTAATGTGGATCTGGTCAGCCAGGCCTCGGCGATCACGGCGATGGAGACTCGTGCCGCGGGAATTCCGTGGAATTTCAATCCGGTCCTCGATATGAGTCGGAATCCGCTGTGGCCACGGTTCTGGGAAAACTACGGCGAAGATCCCTACATTTCATCCGTGATGGCCTATGCGTATATTCGCGCCCAGCAGGGCGACGACATGGCCGTGCCGGATAAAGTCGCCGCCTGTATGAAACATTATCTCGGCTACAGTTTCCCGCTGACCGGCAAAGACCGTACGCCTGCGTGGATTCCGGAACGGATGCTTCGCGAGATCTTCGTGCCTCCGTTTGCCGCGGGCGCCAGGGCTGGTGTCGCGACCGTCATGGTCAATTCCAGCGAGATCAACGGAATCCCGGTACACTCGTACAAGTATGCCCTCGATGATCTGCTCCGTGGGGAACTGGGCTTCGACGGCTTCATCGTCTCCGACTGGGCGGACATCGACAATCTCTTCAACCGCGAAAAGATCGCCTCCAGCCAGCGCGAGGCCGTCAAGATCGCTGTCATGGCCGGCGTCGACATGAGCATGGTCCCCTACGACTACAGCTTCTACAATCATCTCGTGGATCTGGTCAACAAGGGCGAGGTCCCGATGTCGCGGATCGACCAGGCCGTGCGGAATATTCTGAAGGTCAAGAAACAACTGGGCCTGTTTACGAATGCCTATCCAGACAAGACCGCACGCAAAAATTTCGCGACTTCCGAAGCCACGAAGGTCAATCTGCAGGCAGCGCAGGAATGCATCACGCTGTTAAAGAACGCCAACCATGTGTTGCCGCTGGCCAAAGACAAGAAGGTACTCGTGACCGGGCCGACGGCGAACCTGCTGTCGGTGCTCAACGGCGGCTGGACGATCACCTGGCAGGGCGACCGCGAGGATCTTTATCCGGCCGAGAAAGACACCGTTCTGGAGGCCGTGCAGAAGCTAATCGGCAAGGATCAGGTTGCGTATGTCGAAGGCACCGCATTTGACAAGGACATCAATACGGCCGCGGCGGTCGAGGCGGCCAGGCAGGCCGATGTCGTTATCGCGTGCATCGGCGAAAAGACCTACTGCGAAACGCCGGGCAACATCAATGACTTGACGCTGGACGAGGCCCAGTTGAATCTCGTTGCGCAGTTGGCCGCGACGGGCAAGCCCGTCGTGCTCGTGCTGCTGGAAGGGCGGCCGCGGATCATCCGGCCGGTCGTGGATCAGGCCGGGGCGATCGTGATGGCGTATCTGCCGGGCATGGAGGGTGGAACGGCCATCGCTTCGGTCCTGTTCGGCGATATCAATCCCAGCGGCAAGCTGCCCTTTACCTATCCCAAGTACACGGGGGACCTGACTTTATACGACTGCAAGAACAGCGAGAAGTATGATCCGCAGTGGGGATTCGGTCACGGCCTCAGTTACACGACCTTTGGATATGCCAACCTTAAACTCAGCCAGAAGACCATCGGCAAGGCCGGCACCGTTGCCGTCTCCGTGGATGTTGTCAACACGGGCAAGATTGTCGGCAAGGAAATCGTGCAGTTGTATCTGCGGGATCGGGTTCGTTCTGTGACGCCGCCGCAGAGGCAGCTCAAGCGGTTCACGAAGATCGATCTCAAGCCCGGCGAAACGAAGACCGTCCAGTTTGAATTGACCACCGAAGACCTGTCTTTCATCGGGCGCGAGAACACGCGGATTGTCGAACCCGGCGATTTCGATGTCATGGTGGCCAACTTGAAGGAAACATTGACCTTGAAGTGATCTGTTCCGGTTCGGTTCAGGCAATATAAAAGGGCGGATTCAACTCCGCCCTTTTTCTTTGCGACATATCGAAAACGATTTATTTGGCAGCGATCTTCGCCAATACCACACCGTGGGTGGGGACGGTGGCGGTGAATTTTTCGTCGAAGCTACCGAGGTCTTTTTGCCGCCAGAGGTCGCGGACCTTTTGCGAGCCGGACAGGCCGAGTTGCTGCCAAGTTACCGTGATCTCGTCCGCTTCATCACCGAAGAAATTTTTGTTGAACAGGCCCACAGCTTTTGATCCATCAACCATATCCTTGGCCCAAATCTCGACTTGTTCATTGTTGAAGATCCGCCGGGCCTGTTTGCCGAGCGGGTCTTGGTTGACCTCCAAGACCTCGTCGTTGGTCAGCAAGCTCAGGGTGAACTCGTCCAGTTGCGCCAGATCGCAACCGATCAGTAGTGGGCTGGCCAGCAGGCACCACAAGCTGATATGCGTGTACTGTTCGTCGGGCGTGAGGTTACAGGGGTGAAGGGCCGGACCCCAGCCGACATGGCCGACGACCAGCATATCCGCGTCATTCCAGTGTCCCGGCCCGGCAAACGGAGCCCACCGATCCTGCGAAAAGCCGATACCGGATACGCTGGCCCAGGTATCGACGATATCGCCGGTCGTCCGCCAACAATGAGCAAGCTTGACCCACTCACCGGCCAGATGAAACGGAGCTGAGTTCGACAAGCTATACACGATATCCCGTCCCGAAGAACGCAGGGCCTTGGCCATCTCCGTGACATGCGGCACATCGTTGGGGTTCCAGTCATATTTGAGGTAGTCCATGCCCCAGGCGGCCCACTGCTTGGCGTCGTTTTCCGCAAACGGGTACTTGCCGTGTTTCCAGCCGGTCTGATGGCCCTGGATATTGATGGCCCAGTCGCCATTTTCGTTGTCGCTCGATCCGCCGATGTAGCCGGCATAGGAAGTCAGCCACGGCGTGGAGTAGATCCCGATCTTCAGACCGAGGCCGTGAACATAGTCGCATAAACCCTTCATATCCGGGAACTTTTTGTTGCCTTGAATGGCCTTAAACTCACCGCCGCGCGGACCCTGCCAGGTGTCGTCAATGTTGATATAAGTCCAGCCGTGATTGATGAGGCCCTTATCGACCATCGCCTTGGCGGATGATTTGATTTTTTCAGCGTCAACGGCGCCGGCCCAGCAGTTCCAACTGTTCCAGCCCAACGGCGGAGTCAGCGCGATCTGCTCACCGACAACAATCGTCAGGGGTTTGCTGTCTTTTCCGAGGGCGTTCTCTGCCGTCAGAGTTGTGGAATATTTTCCGGCCTTTTCAACCTTACCAGTGATCTGCCCGTTCTCGGCGTTGAGAATCAAGCCCTCTGGCAAACCCGTCGCGGAGAATTTCATCGGCCGATCGCCCGTCGCCGGGATTGTGAACAGAAACGGTGCCCTGGGCCGCACACCGAACACCCGTGCCCCATTAATCCGCGGAGTGGCAGCGGCTTTGGGCGTGAGGATATACGGCTCGGCTTGAACCCGCGCCAGCACGACCGGATCGGCCCCGCCCACTTCGAACTGGGCATTTGCCCAGTCGGCATGGTCGTAATTCATCCCGTCCGGACCTTCGCTGACGATCAGCCCCGCTTTCTTGATGCCGCGGAGCTTAACATCGACCTCCTTGGCCGTATCGCCACCCTTCATCGCGCCGCTTTTCCACAGGATCTTGCCGTCGCCGACGACGATGAATTCGATGTTGCCACGGCCTTTGCCCACCTCGTCATCCACGCCGACGGAGGCCGTAAATCGCGAGGTCCAGCCGTCCAACTGGAACCAGAATGCGCACGGGGCATGAGTACCGAGGCCATGGTCGAATTTTTTTCCGCCGATCGACAGTGTTCTTCCTTCAACGCTTTTGTTGGCTTGCGTCTTTTGCCAGCCGGATATAAATTTGGAAATATCCATTTCGTCCAGACGGATTGTCTTGGAGGCGGAATACCCGACCGAAGGCATTATGACAGCCCCGATTAGTACAAGTGTAATCATACGCGATGTCACAGATCGATACGGCATACAAAGACCTCCGAATTCAAAGACGGATTCTGTCGGGAAACCGTTTTCCCAAACCATTCAGTTGATCTTACCACCATGACTTGTCTTGGGCAACAATTTCCGGTAGGATAGGGCCGAAGCGGCCGATCGGCCGCCCGGAATCTGCGTCGAGGGATACGGAGAACTCCATGGGTATTGATGTGCTGGTCTTGAACACGGCGGTGGCGGATTTTCGCCGGCCGGAATTTGTCTTTGCCGAGAAACTTGTCGGTGCCGGCGGTTTGGCAAAGTGCCGGACTGTGGATATGCCCGCCTACACGCAGCAACAATATAGCGGTTGGATTTCTCAAGGTAGTGCAACGGCTGGCGGTCCCGGCAATGCCGCCCCCCTGATCGCCCGAGCCGGCCTGAAAGTCGCCGTCGGTGTCTGTCTGGGCAAGGGCGAGTTTGACGGCCTCGATGCTCAGGGCCGGTTCTTTCACGATACGCTGACCGCCAACGGGATCGACATGTCCGCCACGGCTGTTCACCCAACTTTGCCGACGGGGACCACCTTCATCTACGACAAGCCCGGTTCCGAACGGGGCGGTATCGCCTACTTCCCGAACGCCAATAACGAGTTCGACTTTGAGCATTTTCGTCATGCGGTCGATCGCCTTCGGCCCCGGGTAGTCTATTACATGTACTCGGGTTTGTCGGATCGCGGTGATGCCAATGGAGGGCAGGATCTGGCCGCCTTCCTTCGTTGCTGTCGAGACAAGGGCTGTGTCACGATTGCCGACAGCCACACGCTCACCGGTGATCCGCACGGCTTGATCCGCTCCGGAAAGCCGGTTCCCGAATACGCATTGCTCGACCCCTTGTTGCCGGAATTGGATATCTTCTTTACTTCCTTCGACGAGGCCCAGATGATCGAGAACACCCTCGATACGCCCCGCCGTTGGCAGGATTTCGACCAGGCCGACAACTGCCGGCATTTCCTGAAATTTCTTTCCGGCCGGTACTGGTCCGGTATATCGCGCACGCGTTTGTTCGGCGTGACCGTCAACAATGGGGCATGGCATGTCAGCCGCGATCCGGCGGGGACGGTGACGGGGCCGGTAAAGACCGAATCCAAGTTTATGGCCGGCGAGGTCATCGATCTGGTCGGCGCGGGCGACTCTTTCCGTTCCGGCCTGATCACATACATCGCTCGTAACCTTCCCGCCTTCCAAAGTGGCTCCATTCGTTTCGATCAGGCCGTCTCAATGGGCAACCTGTTTGCGTCTCTGTTCATCAAAGCCCCGCTGAATGACCGGTATGGCCACATCTTTCCCTACGGAAAAATGGCCGCCGTCGTCACTTCCGACCGACACTGGAAAACGATTGATGACCTTCTGCGGGCATTCGAGTAGGGGGGCTCCATGCGACATTGTATGACAGGGTTTGGATTCGGACCGATCCAGTCCGGCCTGTTCGTTGCCGAGGCCTTCGCCTCCGGCCGTTTTGATCGTATTGTGATCTCGGAAATCGATGTTGACCTTGTCGCGGCTGTTCGTGCCAATAAAGGCCGCTATGCCGTCAACATCGCTCTTTCCGACCGTATCGAGGTCCGGAACATCGAGGGTATCGAATTGTTGAACCCGAATGATCCGGATGACCAGAATCGGCTATCCGATGCCCTGTGTCAATCGACGGAGATGGTCACTTCCCTTCCTTCAGTGTCGTTTTATACAGCAGGTGATGATCGTTCCGTTGCCGCTCTCATTGCCGACGGAATGCGAGATCGTCCTTTACCGGCTATCGTTTATACCGCCGAGAACAATAACCATGCTGCAGAGATTCTTTGCGAAAAAGTCGGTTCCTTCCTCGGTCGGCCTGTTCCCTCCAATATCCAATTTCTCAACACCGTTATTGGCAAGATGAGCCAGGTCGTTACCGATCCGGCCGTCATCCGCCGGATGAACCTGGAACCCATCGTCCCCGGCCTGAATAAGGCCTTTCTCGTTGAATCCTTCAATCGCATTTTGGTTACCCGCACGACAATCCCCGGTTTTCAGCCCGGAATCGAGGTTTTCATTGAAAAAGACGATCTTTTGCCCTTCGAGGAGGCCAAACTGTACGGGCACAACGCGATCCATGCCCTCTTGGCCTTTCTGGCGGCCTTCAGGGGGTTGTCTCGGATGACCGATGTGGCGGGGGACCAACGGATCATGGAAATCGCCCGGAAGGTATTCCTGGACGAGTCTGGAACCGCACTGACGAGAAAATATGCCCGCCTCGGCGACCCCCTATTTACAAAATCCGGCTATCGGGCTTATGCCGAAGACCTCTTGACCCGGATGACCAACCCCTGGCTCAACGATACCGTCGAGCGGGCTGCCCGGGATCCTATCCGGAAACTCGCTCCCAACGACCGAATCTTCGGGACAATGTCTCTGGCCCTTGAATATGGGATTGAACCGAAAAACATGGCGTTTGGGGCCTTGGCGGGTCTGATTTCCATTCTCCGTCAACCCCAGGCCTGCCCGTTGCCGGATTCCCTGCGGTTCTCGGCCGCTGATCCGATCCCCCGTTCGGATCTTCGATCTCTGATCCGGTGGGTTTGGGGCGATCAAACCCCTCGATTTGCCGATCGAATGATCGACCATGTCTTTCAGGTCCAGAGGGGCTTGCTCGACTTCCTGTAAAAGATTTGATATCCCCTAAAATCGAACATACGAAAAATCGGCCCCAGATCGTTTGAGTAATGGGTTGTTGGAAATTCTCGAAAATTGCCATTGCAGCCCTGCGATTCGGTGTGTATAATGGAATTCGAGATGAGCGAAAGACACCTTCTGAGTGACAAGACCGTGTTTGGCGGTCAAAAAAATGCGTGCACGAAAAGCATGAATAGAAATGAGTGTGAGGAGTCCCTATGAGAATGTCTAAGGCATTTACCCTCATCGAACTACTGGTTGTGATTGCCATCGTCGCCATCCTTTTGTCAGTCCTGATACCCGCACTGAATGTGGCCAAGGCCGTCGCCAGCGGCGCCGTCTGCATGTCAAACCTCAGTGCCCTCAACAAGACCTGGTATCTGTACCAGGAAGATAACGACACATGGCTGGTCGGGCTTTCCAATTATACCGGAACACCCTACCGCTGGGTCGAGTACCCTTTGTATAGGGACGGGACTGTTGTTCCTGATGCGGCAAGTTGTACTCTCGAGTACCAGTTAAACGGTTTACGGGCGGGGAAGTTGTATCCCTATACGGGAAGCGAGAAGATCTATCATTGTGTCAACGACAAATACTGGAAAACCAAACCCTATGGTCCGTGGATCAGCTACGCCGGATCGGGTTGCATGAATAGCGAAGACTATACCAGTAGGTCTGGCATGAACATTACGGGATTTCGTACGGTTGGTAATGTCCCAAGCGGAAGCGGTACTGTTGCCAGGCAATTGGTTTGCGTCAACAAGTTCAACCAGATCAAATCTCCCGCCAATCGGTTCACCTTTGTCGAGGAAGATTATGTCATCCATAATCAGTGGCGCTACGCCGGCGGTTTTGTCACAATGAATAGTTCTGATTATTGGAGTTGGTGGGACTGGCCGGCCTGGTACCACAACGGTCGTAGCACCCTCGGTTTTGCCGACGGCCATGCCGAAAAGCATGACTGGAGAGACAAACGAACTCAGGAACTCATGCGAAAAGGTAGTTCCACCGATCACAATGTTCAGCAAGACAACGAAGACCTTGTTTATGTCAACAATGGGTATGTCCCCGCCGGATGGTAATCCGTTCGAAAGATAATTGTTGTGTAAATCCAGAGCCCCATCGAAGAAAGCCGATGGGGCTTTTTTTATGGGCATTCAGGTTCCCAACCTCAAAATCGGGCCGTTAGAAACGAGTTTCGCATACGAAAAGCGGGCATTGAATCGTTAGAGGAGAGGAAACCTAAATCGGAAGGGTATCCCTATTGCAGGGAAAGGGGGAATTTGATATAATCACAGATGTAAGTATGTTGTTCCTTCAATGGAAACTCTGGAGAGTTTGATAGGAACAAGCAGACGGATGAAAAGCACGAAAAGCAAGTTTGTGAATGATTGTGTGGAGTCCCAATGAAACAAGTTAAAGCATTTACCCTCATCGAACTTCTGGTCGTGATCGCCATTATCGGGATTTTGTTGGCGGTTTTGGTTCCCGCCCTACAGGTGGCCAAGGCCATCGCTACCGGTATCATTTGTATGGCTAACCAGAGTGCCCTTAACAAGACCTGGTACCTTTACCAGGAAGATAATGAGGCAAAACTGGTCGGATTATCAAATTATTATAGTGGAACTCGGTGTACCCCTTATCGGTGGGTGGAACGGCCACTCTATAAGGACACCGACAAGGTGGAAAAAGGCGCTGCGGTTCCTTCGGACCCCGAATTGAACCTGGAATTTCAATTGAATGGAATTCGTGCGGGGAAATTGTATGCCTATACCGGAAGCGAGAAGGTTTACCATTGTCCGAATGATAAGTACTGGAAAACTCTGTCAAATGGTCCGTGGATCAGTTATGCTGGTTCCGGATGTATGAATAGTGAAGATTTTGTGACACGGAACGGCCTGTATGGCGATATTCTCACCTATCGTCAGGTCGCAATTCCTTCGGGTCAAACCAAATCGTTGTATGTTGTCACCAAATTCAACGAGATTAAATCCCCGGCCAATCGGTTCACCTTCGTGGAAGAAGATTATGCAAATCCACAGGGGAAACATCAGTGGTATTACGCCGGTGGCTTTGTGTTGATGAACGGCGGCAATTATTGGACTTGGTGGGACTGGCCTGCCTGGTACCATAACGGTCGAAGCACGCTGGGTTTTGCGGATGGTCATGCCGAAAAGCACGATTGGAAAGACAAACGGACTCTCGATATTATGCGGAATGGAAGTGGGTCAAACAACCAACCCGACAATGAAGATATCGACTATGCGAATAAGGGTTATGTCCCTGCGGGGTGGTAATTCACTGGCCGGAAATTATTCCGAAACACGACAACCCCATCGATCAAAATCGATGGGGTTTTTTGTTGGGACGGGTTAATTTCCGAGATGAATCACAGCCGCCAAACGAACCGGTTGTTCTCCCGCGCTGGCGGTGATCTTAATGACCTGACCTTTCAGACCCGGCGAGGGCAGAATTGCCTTGCCGGAAATCACGGTGGGTACCGATATGTCGATTGTTCCAATGCTGTCTATAATCCGGGCTTTGAATCCCCCCGCGACCAGATTGGTCACCTCCCCAATCGCGTCCTGTACGGCCGAGGATTCCAGCGGTTCCGATTCGTCCATCATCAGCATCGATCGGGTGATTTTTTCGCCCGCCTGGCCGGCACACTCGACATAGATGACCCCTTTAACGGGTCCGGTAAATGTAATCGAGCCGACCCGGTTGGCCAAATCCGAATGGTCTGCCCTCTGGATCGGCAGGTTGACCATCGTGGAAAACGCCTCTTGGGCGCTTTCCCATAAACCCTTTTCCAGCAATGTGTTATCGATCGCCGTCTCGGCCATAGGATCATTCCTTCGGTACCGTCTTGTCCGATAGAAACGGCTGGTAATGCCGTCGTCGAGGTTTATCGGCATTTGGGTGCAAGGGATTCTGCTGAAAAAGCCGATGAGGGAATCGGCCGGTCCAAATCTTCCAAATCAGGCCCGATTTTTGTTGTCATCAATCAGAGGTTCAGATACAATAAAAACGAATCGGGGCGTGGCGCAGTTTGGCTAGCGTGCTAGACTGGGGGTCTAGAGGTCGCAGGTTCAAGTCCTGTCGCCCCGATTTTTTGTGTCTTCGGTTGGGCGATGAAAATAAGCTTTGATAACCTGAGGGTCGGAAGCCCAAACGGGTTTCAACGGTTAAAGGAATTGTGCCCGGATTACTCGATTGAAGCGGGGAGGGTGTAAATCCTCAATCAATCTCGAACTTTGGTTCGGCTGATGAGTATCAACTCTGAAGTCTGCTCTTCCGCAAATAGATCTCGTATGGATATATAGAAATATCCAAAGTGTGGACTCGATTGGCAATTCCTTTTGCTTGCAGACAAGGTAGATGCTCCGAAAACGGAAGGAAGATTCAGGCGGGGAAGAAAATGGCCGGAGGGATAACCCTTCTGTCGGTTCTGGAACTGGTTCTGATTGCTCCCGTCCTGGCGTACTCGGGTGGATCTGGAACACCGGGGGATCCCTATCAAATCTCGAATGCAGCCGATTGGGGACAGATGATTATTTCCCCTTCGGATTGGGACAAGAACTTTGTCCTTGTATCCGATATCTGTTTGACGGGATTCACTCAATTGATGGTGGGAACAAAGGACAATCTCTTTGTCGGGGTTTTGGATGGGAACGGCCATATTATTGCATGTCTGGATATATTTTTGCCAAATAGCGATGAAGTCGGCCTCTTTGGCTCAGTAGGATCTTCCGGCCGTATTCTTAACCTCGGTTTGGTGGATTCGAATGTTCAGGGGCGAAATGGCGTCGGAGGTCTTGTAGGGGTCAATCGGGGAATGATTCAATCCTGTTTTGTCGTCGGTACCGTAGCGGGTTCAGGCGATGAAATCGGAGGCCTTGTAGGACGAAATAGTAATGGAACGATTCGTTCCTGTTATACCATGGGTTCCGTTAGCGGTCAGGATTGGGTGGGAGGACTTGTCGGGAATAATTGGGCCGGTTCGATTGCCGATTGTTACGCCTCCGGCACCGTTACGGTTTTTGGATCGTATGGAGGCGGCTTGATCGGAATGAATAAAGGTTATGTCGTTTCCAGCTTCTGGGATATTCAGATCTCGGGTCAATCGACCAGCGCGGGGGGCAAAGGATTAACCACGGTCCGGATGAAAACCGTATCGACCTACCAGAATGCCGGCTGGGCGGACAAGGGGTGGGTCCTGGATGAGGGAAAGGATACCCCGCGATTGTCATGGGAAAATGTTCCGGGAATCCTGATTCCACTTCCGGTGATTCCCTTGATCGGAAGCGGAACCGAAGCGGATCCCTATCTGATTTATTCGGGTGAGGAGTTTGCGGTTATTAGCGAGTTTTCTTCCCTTCTGGACAAACAAATCCGCCTCATGACCGATCTGGATTTAACCGGAATCGAGCTCCATCCGATCGGGACCGTCATTCCATTTACCGGAATCTTTGATGGAAATGGTCACACGCTCCGGAATCCTGTCCTCCATCAATCCGGCTGGGACGATCTGGGCTTGTTTGGCCGGATTGGTCCCGCCGGCCAAGTCAGGAACTTGAAGATGCTTGATGCAGATATCGTCGGCCGGAATATTGTCGGTGGTTTGGCTGCCCGCAATGAGGGTGCCGTGGAATTCTGTTCCATTGCCGGCTTCATCAAGGGAGACTA
Source organism: Phycisphaerae bacterium (assembly GCA_012517095.1). Classification (GTDB taxonomy): domain Bacteria; phylum Planctomycetota; class Phycisphaerae; order Sedimentisphaerales; family Anaerohalosphaeraceae; genus FEN-1350. The sequence continues at coordinate 13,072 of JAAYVQ010000315.1, forward strand.
TGTTGTGGGCGGCTTGTTGGGGTACAATTACGGTACCGTAACCGCCAGTTGTTCTTCAGGACAAGTCGAAGGGTATGGTTGGGTGGGTGGGCTGGTGGGATGGAATGATGTTTGGCCGGGAACTTCTGGAGGAACGATTACGGCCTGCTTTACAAAAAGTTTCGTCAACGGTATCGGTGACGATATCGGGGGATTGGCGGGCGTGAATTATGGAGTTGTATCGTCCTGCTATACCAATGGACCCGTCAAAGGGTTTCGATTGGTGGGGGGGCTGATCGGTTTGAACTCCGGCTTGGCGATGTTTAGTTATTCCACCGGAGTCATCCAGGGCGATTATGAAGTGGGTGGATTGGCGGGAACGAATGAGTCTCGAGGAGGTTCCGGCTTGGTCTCTTCCAGTTTTTGGGATTATCAATTGTCCAGGCAAATGATCAGCGGTGGGGGGAAAGGATTAACGACGGACCAAACGAAATCTCTTTCCATCTATCAGAACGCCGGTTGGGCGGGCAAGGGTTGGGTCATAGAGGATAAGAAAGATACGCCGCGGTTGTCGTGGGAGAATACCCCGGGAATTGCAATTTCCCCCCCAACGATTCCTCTGGAGGGAAGCGGTACCGAGGCCGATCCCTACCGGATTCGCTCGGCCGAGGATTTTGCCAAAATGAGTTGGTATTCCGCTCTTCTGGATAAACATATCCGGCTCATGACAGATCTGGATTTACGCGGCGTTACGCTCTATCCAATTGGGGACACAAAACCATTTTCCGGAGTATTTGACGGCGGAGGTCATATTCTGTATAATGCAAGTGTCAATGAAAGAGGTCGGAATTTTGTCGGTTTGTTTAGTCGGATCGGACCGGGTGGCCGGGTCAAGAACCTTGGCGTGGTCGATGTTCGTATTGTGGGACAGTATTATGTCGGGGGCCTGGTGGCGCAAAACGAGGGTGAGATCGAATCTTGTTATGCCGACGGCAGCATAAACGGCAAAGGGAATGTAGGGGCCTTAGTTGGAGCCAACGGGATCGGGGGCTCATCCTCTGCGGGGTCGGTTGTTTCCTCCTATGCCGAGGGAGCCATCAATGGAAACGCCGATGATGTCGGGGGTTTGGCGGGAACTAATTATGGCTGGATAAGGTCCAGTTTCTCCGCCGCAACTGTTTTTAACACCGGTAACAGGGTTGGAGGCCTGGTCGGATGGAACCATAATTCTATTCTATCGTGTTATGCAGTAGGCGAAGTGGCGGGAGATTCCGGAGTCGGCGGACTTGTGGGAACGAATGATTCGGGCACGATTATTTCCTGTTATGCGTCAGGAAAGATCAGTGGTATCAACGAAGCCATCGGAGGACTGGTCGGAGCGAACACCGGCAGTGTCGTCAGCAGCTTTTGGGATATCCAAACCAGCGGCCAGGCATTTAGCGAAGGGGGAACGGGTTTGACCACGATTCAGATGTGGCAATCCATGACCTTTATCGACGCCGGCTGGGATTATTCCAGTGCGGATGGGACGCCGGCGGTATGGAAAGTATTGCAGGAAGGAAAGAGCTATCCGATTCTTGCTTGGCAGCCGAGAGTTTCGACGGGATATTCCGGTGGAGATGGGACTTCCGCCGATCCGTTTCATCTTGCGGATGCGGATGATCTGCTGATGTTGTCGAATTCCTCTAAGGATTGGAACAAGGCCTTCATCCTGACGGCCGATATCGACTTGCGAGAAGAGGTATTCAATCGTGCCCCGATCGCTCCGGATGTCGATGATGGCCGGGAGGATTTTCAGGGAATAAAATTTACCGGAACATTCGATGGGAATAACCATCGGATTCTGAATTTGAATCTTATCAACGAAATCAATTCGAGCTATTTGGGATTGTTCGGATATCTCGATAGTGCTCGCATCGAAAATCTTCGGCTTGAGGGTGTTTTGATCTCCGCCGCCAAAAGTTCGTATGTGGGATCGCTTGCGGGATTTACGAATGATTGTTGGATGCGGGATTGTTCGAGCACCGGAACCGTCGTTGTTGATCCCGCTGGGGATGGGTATTATGTTGGTGGGATGATCGGGTATAATAATGCGGGTTCCATTTCGTTCTGTTGTTCGCAGGGAATCGTGAGCGGGTGGAATATTGTTGGCGGTCTGGTCGGGCAGAATGACGGCCCGATGGTTTCCTGTTGGTCCCGGGTCGATGTTATGGGGAATTATGATGTCGGTGGACTGGTTGGATACCAAGGCGACCAATCCCTGATTTTCAGTTATGCGACCGGTTCGGTCAACGGACGGTACTCCATTGGAGGCCTGGTGGGATTGAATATGGGAATAATAAACTCCTGTTTCGCCGAAAGCGGCGCGACCGCAACGGCGGTGTATGGGATGGTCGGGGGTCTGGTCGGCGCAAATGGGGGAACGATTTCGCTGTCGTATGCAAGCGGACAAGTGGACGGCGTCGGGCAACAAAATAAAGACGGCCGAGGTGTCGGAGGTCTGGTGGGATATAATATGTTAGGGTACATATCCTCTTGTTATTCGACCGGTTCTGTCGTCGGTTCAGGTGATTCTGTCGGCGGATTTGTTGGAAACGATGAAAAAGGTACGGTCAATTCCTGTTTCTGGGATCTCCAAACATCGGGACAAACGCGCGGGTCGGTTGGAATTGGGCTGACCACGGAAAAGATGAAAGAAATACAGACCTTTATCGATGCTCAATGGGACTTCGTGGGCGAATCTGCGAATGGATCCGCGGATATCTGGCGACTCTGTGTCGAAGGAATAAACTATCCAATTCTTGCCTGGCAGTCGGGACGATTTGGGGACAATTCGTGTCCGAACGATGTCGGCATGGAAGACTTGATGTATTTGTCGGACCGATGGTTTGGGGATGTTCCGGGCGCTGCGGATGCCGATCTTGACGGTCGAATCAACTTGTCGGACTTCGCCATTCTGTCTCATTACTGGCTCAAGCACGATTACGAAATTCATGTTGGAATGACGGATTGAATCCAAAAGAATTGAAGAATCAAACGGAATTCGGAGGGTAAAAAATGAAAAAGGTTTTATGGCTTGAATGGTTTTGTTTGTTGTGTTTCGCTCAGGGGATATGGGCCGAATGTCCATCGGCGGATCGAACCGGGGATTGTTTTGTCAATCCCGCGGATCTTCTTCATATTGCTCAGCAGTGGATGAGCGAAGGTCCCGATTGTCCTTCAGCCGATATCAACGGCGACTGCCGAGTGGATGTAGAAGATTTTGCGATGATTTCCCGGCAATGGTTATCCGGAGATGGAATTCCGAATGATATGGTCCTTATTCCTGCCGGAGTCTTTCAGATGGGAGACGCCTTTGGCGAAGGCGGTTTGAAAGAGCAACCATTGCATATGGTAAGCGTAAATTCCTTTCTGATCGGAATCTATGAAGTTACGAATACGCAATATTGTGACTTTCTGAATGACTCATGGTCCTCCGGCCAGGTGGAGGTGCGAGATGGGAGATATGTTTATCCCGTGGGAGGGGATGAAATCTTCCTCATGTTAAAACCTACCATTGCGGAAAGTAGTATTCATTTCGACGGCCATGCTTTTTCCATTAAATCCGGGAAAGAAAATCACCCGATCGTCTTGGTCAGTTGGTTTGGTGCAGCCAGTTTTTGCAATTGGAAAAGTCGGATGCAACATCTGCAGGAATGTTACAATCCTTCCACCTGGAGTTGCGACTTTGAGGCCCGGGGATATCGTTTGCCAACCGAAGCCGAATGGGAATATGCCGCCAGGGGTGGTCTGGAAGGAAGGCGATACCCATGGGGCGATTCCATCGGGGCTTTACAGGTAAACTATTGGTTATCGGGAGATCCGTATGAAACGGGTAGCTATCCGTTGACCACGCCGGTGGGTTTCTACGCGGGACTACCCCGATTCAAAACAGACTATAACTGGCCTGGAAGTCAGATTATTTATAATCCGGCCGATGGAATTAACGGATATGGTCTGTATGATGTGGCCGGGAATGTGTGGGAATGGTGCAACGATTGGTCTCTGGATACCTATTATGCCCAAAGTTCTGTCGATAATCCAAAAGGTCCTTCCGAGGGATACTATCGAGTTATCCGAGGGGGATATTGGGGAAGCGGTTTGGTCGGCCTTCGTGTCTCCAACCGTGATGACGGTTCTCCTGATAGCGTTGGTATTGATGTCGGTTTCCGGATAGCTTTGAGTTTGAATTAATCAGTAACCGGGATTCCGTCGGGAATATCAAGTTTTGCAGAAGCCCTTATATTGCCTTTCAATATACGGGCTTTTTGTTTTTTTGAAGTCTCCTTTTTGATTACGGAAACGGATTCTCCTGAATGGAATAGAGCCGGCCGTAAATTCAGACGAAATACCCGTAACAGAACCTTTCAAGATGGACTCAAACTCTTTAGTGATAACGACCTATGATTACCAGGAACTCCTGAGGAACCAGACATGTCCAGTCGTCATGCTCGTTTCGGGGTGTTGGTCGCCCTAACTCTTTCCGCATCAATAGCTTATGCGGATTCCATAATCTGCCCTCCCGGCGATGTTACCCGCGATTGTCAGGTCAATCTGGACGATCTGGTCCTTCTGGCCCAGCACTGGCTGGATACCCCCGGTTCCGGGATTGACATGGACGGTGGGGGGGTAGGGCTTTCTGATCTGAATACCGTATCCGAAAACTGGCTTCGGCAGGAGTTTACCCTGGTCATCAACGAGTACATGATTTCCAACAATACCACTATTCGAGATCCGGAAGATCCGGATGAGGAATACCCCGACTGGATCGAACTGTTCAACTATGGTGATCGACCGATCAATTTGGCGGGTTGTTGGCTTACGGATGATCTTGATGAACCGATGACCTGGCGGATTCCATCCGACCATCCGGAACTGACCACGGTCGAACCCGGCCGATTTCTTCTTCTTTGGGCCGACAACGATCCCGCCCAGGGTCCCCTCCATCTGGATTTCGCGATGAAGGCCGGCGAAGATGTCGGCCTTTTTAAGCCCGATGGTTCGACGATGATCGATGGTTTCGCTGTTGAATCTGTCATTGCCGATCAATCTTTCGGCCGGATTCCCGACGGGTCCGAATCCTGGCGGATCTTCTCGGTCTCCAACGGCAATCCACCTACGCCGGGCGAATCCAATTCGGAACCCGCCACCGAAGACAACATCGTCATCAACGAAATCATGTATCATCCCTCATCGGAGAACGACCTCGATGAGTACATCGAGTTGTTCAACAAAGGGGATCGTTCAGTCCAACTCCAGGGTTGGCGAATCTCCGATGGAGTCGATTTCACCTTCGGCGACCTGACGATTCCCGCGGGTGGATTTGTCGTTATCTCCGCCGATCCGGATCGATTTGCTGGAACTTATCCGGGCGTGACGGCACCGGTTGTGGGTCCCTGGACGGGAATTCTCAAAGATCGCGGCGAGGAAATTCTCCTGATCAATGCCAAAGGCCGATACATCGACCTTGTCCCCTATTCCGACGAAGGCGAATGGGCCAAACGGTTTCTCGGACCCTTGGATTACACGCATCGTGGTTGGCTTTGGTCCGATGCCCACGATGGTCTCGGCGAATCGCTTGAACTGATCAAACCGGTGATGCCGAACGAATTCGGCCGCAACTGGGCGGCAAGCACCACCGGACACGGAACCCCCGGCGCCGCCAATTCCGTTCGCTCCGAGGGGATTGCCCCCCTCATTGGCGATGTTGAACAATCTCCGATCATTCCGCACTCCACGGATGCCGTGACCATAACGGCCTGCGTGATCGACGAACTGACGACGGGCCTGACGGTTTCACTTTATTGGCGTCGCGATCAATCCTCATATAATACCTCCACATATCCCACATATAATGCCGCAAGCTATACGGTCATTGGCATGACGACCGGCGGTGACGGAATCTACACCGCGACAATTCCCGCCCAGCCCGACAAGGCCGTCGTCGAATTCTTCATCGAAGCCCGCGATGCGGGAGGATTAATCCGGACTTTCCCGGCACCCAGCGATGTCGACGGGACTCCACAACAAGTCACCAATCTTCTCTACCAGGTCAACAATGCCTATGACCCGGCTGCGTTGTGGGTCACCGGCGCCATGCCAAAATATTACATCGTCATGACCGAATCCGAACGAGGGCGTCTGGCCGACATCGGCGACAACGAAGATTCGACCGAGGAATACAACTCCGACGCCCAGATGAACGCCACCTTTATCAGCGTCGATGGAT
>JAAYVQ010000316.1 GCA_012517095.1 Phycisphaerae bacterium
CAATCCGCTCGCCGGCGTTTTCCAGCGAGCCGGCGTATTGCCCCCCGATCGGCAAGCCAGAGCCGTATCGCTGGGTGAATTCGGGAATGTTCTGGACCACCAGCGTATAGCCGCCGGGCGCCAGCGTCAGATCGCCGAAGGCAAAGTCCACGCCGTTGGTGAACTTGACAAGATTCAAATTGATCGACTCGGCCCCCATATTCTGCAGCTCGATATACTCGCAGTTCGGGTCGGCCGGATGGTACATCAGCTCCGTGATCCGAAGGTTCTCCTTCACCGGTCCCACCGCATAGGTCGCCTCGTTTAACGCCGACCACTGACCTTCGATTAAAGTTCTGGCTTTTATCATCATGCTGTGGGCTATCTGGAACGGTCCTGTATATTGTTTCGCCGCCGGATTCCGATTCCCACCGGACAATCGTGGATCGGACCCATCGGTAGTAAACCAAACCAGATCGTTGACAGGATTACTGTCTTCAACAAGCCCAATCAACCTCGGTAATACCAGCATATCTGAACTTGTCGGGGATGAATTGATTCCATGAATCGCCAGAACATTCGCGCCCAAGGCCAAACTTGTTATAAAACCACTGATATCAAATTCCTCATAGGTTGATTGCGCATCATGGCCAAAGGCGAACGCTGAACCTGGAATATCATTATTTACATTACTGGAACGGACAATCTCATCCCCATTAAGATAGGCCACAAATCCATCATCATATCGCATATCAAGTTTCAGTCTATCATACTCTTGATCATCATAATTGAATTCCATTCGGCATAACACCGAGGAACTGACCCCCCGCATAGAACTCAGGATATTCGTGTCAATCCAGTCTTCATAGCCGGTGTTTGCTTCATAACCCACTCCCGTACCCGTTGTTCCATCCGTCCAGTCGCCTGTCGGGACAAAATCTCTTGTCGTCCAGGAAAGACCGAGGTTATTGTCTATCGGAATGTGGACTCTCACCGGATGCCCCCTGTCAATCAGTCGAATCTCCCGATACAAAGAGTTTCCGGGAAGAGTCATCGAAAAGACAGCATCGGGATTCACGGCACCGCCATGCTGGTAGATTCCATTGATTTGAAAAATCGGCGCCCCGGTGACCGGATAAAAACCAGCGGCGGTACATTGTCCGATTACGGTCGCAGTGCGGCCGGGAAGTACCTTATGAATATAGCTGTCTCTGGCCTCTGCCCACGACTTCCTGGAAGTGTTTCTTGCGTCGGGCAAAGGGGTACGAGCCGCCCAGTTGTATCCCCACCAACGGGCAGACTCAGCAATATAAGCGCGTTGGATCTGATCGCATCTTTGCATCAGTCGCTCGGTATTTCTGGCCGGAGTCATCGCCCCATCATTGAAGTAATGTTTATGAATCCGGTCGGCCAGGAACATCCTGTAATCGGGGTCTCCTTGCGCAAAAAGTTTATTGAATATGCCCCCGGGACCGTCTCCACCGGTCTTATCATAGGCGCCAAAGATTTCACAGTCATCCGGGGAATAGGCATATCCGTCGGCGTCATTCAGATAAAATTTGAATCCGCTTCCCGGTCCTCTCGGTCCAACACATCGATACTCATTTTCAGACATCCCGAACATATACATGAGCATGTAGTCCACATAGTTCTGGATATCCAGAAACAGTCTGATTGCTTCGTAATCGCCTCCCAGCGATTTTACATACTCCCACATAGTTCCGTCTCCATCATACGGCACACCGGAGGACCATCCATAATTCAAGTTACCATTGATGGACTCGAAGTCTTCCCTGTCACCGCCGAGATAATGGGCCATCATATCGGCGTTCCATCGCTCCCGAAGGTGATATACCCCCCAGTAGGTACCATTCAGATACAGATGGACAAATTGGCCATGTGGATTCAGGTTACCCATGTCCAGCATCGTATCATCCGTGAAGGTGTTGGACATCATAAAACCCCGCAGGGACATATCGTGAGAACCGGACCGCAATTCGAGTTGATCGAAAACCTCCGTTGCGGCGATTCCCCGCTGATGTTCTTTGAAAAGCGGATACCGCAGTTGGGTCGCACCGAATTCGCTTTTGAAATACAATCGGAAGTTTTTCTTATCAAATCCCGTAAATGCGCCTCCGAAATATTTGATGCCAGCATCCGCCTGGAAACCCTGAATACCGTCCGGCCGAATCAGTTCAACCGAAGACGGTACGGGAGTCGTATCATTCATTACCCGGTCACAGACAATCGATATCGTCCAAAGATCACCAAGTCCGGCCTTGATATTCGGAGCATACCGTGGGTCCTGTGTGATGGAAGCGTTCATCACATTCGAAGCAATGACATCGTCAAGGAATATATAGGTCTGTGTATCTGTATTCGTCGGTTCAAACCCGTCTTTGAACGCCCTGGCCCTCAACACGGTGGTCGTCGCCAGATGGAGGGTGGCGATCGGCGCCATTTGATTGTCGCCTGCGGCGATTTGCGTGCCGTTACTCATAGATGGTTCGCTGCCGTCTGTCGTAAACACAATCATCGATCCCGGCGTATCGTTTGTGATATGTACATCGAACGGAGCGTCATAAAACCCTCGATCCATATCGAAACGGGTATCCGTAACGAATCCGGCAACGCTTTGCCCGTTGAGTTTGCCCGGGGTCGGCTGGAGAAAATGGCCGGTACCCGATCCTTTGACACTGTATGCGATCACCTCCGGAAGGATCAGAAAACTCGCATCGTCCGCCTTGGAGTTAAGACCCTGAATCGCCAGGATGTTCGATCCATTGCGTAAAACCGCCAAGGGGACGGAAAATTCCTCAAATACCAAGCCCGGGTGAAGAGAATTGGCCTGTGCATCATACCAAACCTGGCCAACCGGGGCATTCGAAGATGCAACTTTGTTCCCGTTTACATACGCGATGAATCCGTCGTCATATTTCATCCGGAGTATGACTTTATCGAAATGATTCACATCTTCGACGCGGAATCCGACCCGTACATAACAGGAAGCATTCAGGCCTTTCATGTTCATTTCGATATTCGAACCTATGCTATCTTGATACGTTTTTGTCCCATAGACCTGAACCTCGCCCAGGCTGAGATATTCCTGTTGTCCCCCTCCGTTGATCACCTCCTTGCGGATATGAATCCGTCGCCCGACAACGCCTCCATCCGGAAGATGACTCAAATCGACGGCAATAAAATCACCCGGGCTTACCGGGGGATTCCCTTCCGCCGTTTCATTCAATACGGGGGACCTATAAATCGGCAAACCCTCGGCGTCGAATATTTCGACAAGAATATTATACAAACGATTCTGGCAGCAATCATCGCGATTGTGAAGGACGATACGGTTTACGAAATACGAATCCTGAAGGTCCAGTTCCCACCAGGGTGAATAATCCCCGGTCGCAGTATGCGTAAAATTGGACAGATTACCATCCGTAGCAAACGATGCAGGATATCCATCCCACTCCGAGGACTGTGTCGCCGGTTGACCCAGGGCAATGTTATCGTACGCCACATATGTCCGAGAAGTCAGAACTTCAACTTCTGCCAGCGTGAGATACTCCTGAAACCAGGATCCATCGATCTTGATTACCGCTTTGCTGATGCGGATTCTTCGTCCGGCAACGCCTCCGCCGGACTCACCGCTCAAATCCACGATGATACTCTCGCCCGGATCAATCGGAGTTTGGTCTTGGAGCGTTTCGTTTAGAACCGGGGATTTATACACCCGATTTCCGGAAGCGTCGAAAATTTCAATGGTAATATTATACAAACGATTCTGGCAGCAACTGCCTCGATTGTGCAGGATAATCCGGTTACAGATACTGGACTCCAGTAAATCCAGTTCCCACCACGGAGCATAATCCCCGGTAGCAGTGTGTGAAAAATTCCCACCCACTCCATCCGTCGCATACGAGGCGGGGAATCCTCCCCATTCGGAAGACTGTGTTGCCGGCTTCCCGAGGGCGACATTTTCATTTTCGGTAATGGTGCTGGGATTGGAAACACAACCATATCCCACACCCAGAGACAAACTCATCCAACCGCCGTCATCAAAGGGCTCGTTGGCCGGAGTCCCCGTCCATGTCAATCCGATCTCGGCATTGTCGGTTGCATTTGGAATCAGGACTTTACACGGGGAACCGCGCGTTATCAGATCGAACGGCTGTGACTGCTGATTGATTCCATAGCTTATATTGTTCCGGCTTCTGTCGAGGTTGAGGTCGTAGGAACTGGCAACTGGGTGATCATGATCCTCCACCAAAGCCAAATAGGCGTCCTCTTCGTCAAGCTTGAAACTGGTATGGAGCGGATGGTTGGGATCTGTGCGATCTTTCCCGGAAGCGAAAAATATCCGGAAATCTCCCGTGTTTAGGATGAGTGTGGGAATCTTCCATTTTAACGGCTCATCCCGATTGTCCGTAAGATACCAATCCTTAAGCAAAACCGTCGATCGTGTTGGATTATAGAGTTCAATCCAGTCCGAACTGTCGCCGTCTTCATCCAAAAGGGTATCATGATTCGATGCCAGAAACTCGCTGATGACGGCGTAATTTTTCTTGGTAAGCCAATCCCTCGCTAATGCCTGTAAATCCTCCAAATCAATAACATCCTCTCCCTCAATATTCGCAATTCCTTCGGTACGCAACCATTGTTCGGCAAGAATAGTGTAATCGAACACATTCACGATACAATCGTTATTCAAGTCGCCTTGAGGGCAACTTGCCTGGATCCCCATACAACCCAGCACGATCACCATCATCATTGGAAGGCAAAATTGATTCATGCTTTCGGACACAAATAAGAAACCTGTTGTGTTCAGGCAAGAAGGGGCTTGCGCCATGAACGCAAGCCCCATTCCTCTCGCCAATTATACTCAAATCAAAGAGAATTCAATCTCTACAATACGGTCACTCCAGACAATCGGGAACCAGACCGCAATCAAGCCAACCTGCTGCCAGCGTTGAAAGATCGGCAAGGTCAATTTTGCAATTGCCATCGGCGTCACCGGGAATATCTTGGGTACACCCGTAACCTTTTTCAAGCATCCCCAGTTCGAAGGGTCCCAATGCCTCATCCCAGACGCTGAAATCATCAATTGTCGCTTTCAGTGGTATCTCAGTATCCGACCACGCTACATCGCCAACACCCAGTTTAAAAGCGTTTTCGGTAACATCGATCAGGGAAAGGATTTTTGTCGCAATAGCTACACGATCCCGATAATAGGTCAGTGTGTCGGACATGCTGTCATAGGTCAAGGACCACATTTGCCATTGTCCGGCCGTAAATGGGGTCTCCCAGAAACCATCTTCGCCCAGGTTGAACTCAATAGTCCCATCCCAGGTATTGTAGTACCGATCATTGAGGCCACTGCCCTCCACAAAAACATTATCGCCAAACCCCCCAATCATACTGACACCGGTTGTCGTAGGAATTTTCAGCCAGAGATTAATCGTCCAAGAAGATGCCCCAAGGAAAATGTTCTTGACAGGTTTTGTGGTAAGATCCACATTCAGGGCCGTAACCGTTGCGTTGGAATTGCCGGGGAAGTATATCGCGTTGTCACCGGGTTGACCGGTTCTTCCACCATCTGCAACCCACTCGTTATCGGTAAAGCCGCTTCCGAGTGCTCCATCAATTCCATTGCCGGAACTGTCGGCCGCCGTTTTGCCCGATGTTTCATCAAATTTCCATCGGACCACGGGTTTGGCAAGTCGCAGCTCTGCGGTGTTTGAGGAGATTGTGTAAACATTCGAGACATCACACACATATTCTCCCACATCTCCGGAATCCACATCGATCAATTCCAGGGTCTCCGTTGTTGATAAAATCGTCCCGCTGCCGACTTTATGCCAGGCATAGGCAAGGCCATTTCCCAGGGGATTGGTTGCGGAAATCGTGAATTTGGCGTAGCCGCCGGCGATCGTCACGGCGTCGGTCGGTTGTTGATCGATAATCGGAAGAGTCAGGGGAGTCGTGAATTTCCAGACCATACTGGGAACGGAATTCGCATCATCGATGAGCCGTTGGTCAACTGCCCAGTAATAAGTCGTATCCCGCTGTAAAGTGCCGGGATCGAAGGTTGTCGCACTCGGTGCCTGGAAACCCTTGGCGACACTTGGATCTCGAACAAAGACCGCTCGAGGGTCGGTACCAAAATACACGAAGTATCCCGTTGTGCCCGGTAGAACTCCGTTGGGATCTTCTCCGGGAGACCAACTCAGATTTTGATCCACATCCACTTCGACAGCGCCATTTTCCGGCGTGGGATTCCAGGGGCCCTGGAAGGAGCCGCCGATGACTTTAACTTCCTCTAACGCAACAACATAGTTGTCATTGGATGCCTGCCCGTTCGGCTGACCATTTTCTAATCCTACCTTGACATATCGAGCATAGGTCGGTTTTGGCATCTCAAAGGTGTGAACGGATCCAGGACCCAAAATCGAAGGATCGGTGAACTTGTATCTGAATACTTCATTACCGTCATCGTCTATGACCGTGAGTACCTGATTCAACAATCGTTCCGAACAACAGCTTACACGGTTATAGATGATCACCTTATCGATGTAGAACTCTTCTGCCAGGGTTACCTTCCACCAGTTGTCCGGCGTGGTTTCATCCGTATGAGAGAAATCTCCCAGAACACCGTCAATGGCAATACTCGCGGGTCTCCCAGCGCCTGTGGTGCTCTGTTCGGCGATCGCCCCAAACTGTGTCAGGTTACTATCGGGAGGAAGGAAATCGGTTTTGTAGATCGTGAGAGCCCGAAGTTCCATTACGGTCAGGATCGGCCCGGCGTGCTCCACGCGAAGATATCGGACACCTGCAAAATCGCCGTCATATTGCGCCACAAGAGGCCCCCCTGTTATAGGATCGCTGGTGAATACGATATTACGACTTGAATCGAGGGCCACAACCTTGGCTCCGTTGAGCCGGGTCAGGTATCCCGCACGATTGAGAACTTCGATCCGTTGAAATGTCCGGGGCTGTCCCAAATCCACTTCCAGCCAGTGGTCGATGGCGTCGTTTTCGGTGGAGTGATACCCGGTTCCCGAATTCCCGTCCACGGCACGCGGGGGAAGCCAGCCATAACCGATATCCGAGGCCGAAGCACTGGCTCCCAGGGCGTAGTTATCCAAAACAATCTCATACGCGAGGGCATGATTGACCGCAAGCAGACAGAATATAAGCACATTTGTCATTATCTGTACTTTTCTCATTGTATTACCCTTCCCATCCAGCGAATTTTATGGTTTTCGTATTTTTCTGGTTGCTGAATCAATCACATGCCGACAGAGGAACCCGGTTACATTCCATCCAGTTGGCGGCCAAAATCGCAAAATCCTCCAATGTGGCCCTACAATCCCTATTCAGATCAAATTCGGGCCGAGTTACACAGACGGGAATACCGGTCACTTCATAGTTTAGAAGCGCGATGTCGATATCATCGAGAGGATAATTGTAGATTCGCACGTCATCCATCATACCGTTCAGAAAACGATCGTAGGTTCCGCCGTTATTCCACGCTCCCAGGGTAGAAGGTAACAGACGAGATTTTATCGGAGTCGCCGCGACGACTTCAGCGACGAGAAGGCCGTCCACATAGGCACGGGCCAGACCGAATCGGTACGACAGAACCATATGATACCAGTGATCGGCCAGAGGAATCACATTGGCCGCCGTTCGACCATCGCCTCCGGCTCCATTGACACCCCAACTGAAGGATTTGTCACTGCGTAAATGCCAGTGCAGGGAATTCGTGGTCCAGCCATCCTGATGCAACAGCGACTGGAAATCATTGGGAAGTCCACGGTGACGAATCCACGCGGAGATCGAATAACTGTCCATCAGCTCTGCCGCGCCATCAATATGAATCGCATCATTGCTGTCCAGGTCAACCGCATAATTTCCGGATATCCCCGGCACCGTAAGATCCGGGTCGCCCACGGCAACTCCATCTCTGCCATTGATGATATCTTCCATGTCACCCTCAAAGGGCCAGTGGTGGATCAACCTTTTGATGGTGAGATTGGCGGTTTTTGAGGTTGCCGAATTCCCATTTGAATCGATTGTCACGACACAGTAGTAAAAGCCCTCGGCGCTGATTTCAGGCGCAACCAGCGTCAAGGTTCCGGAATTGTCCCCGACGGGAATATCTCCGGCCGCGTCTTCTTTAAACCATGCAAAGCTTAATCCGGTATCGTCACCCGTCAGCGGATTGATTGCCGAGACCGCGAAGACAGCGTTCGTTCCGGGTGAAATGATTTGCTCGGAGGGAGTTGCCGGATCGATCGAGGGGTACGATGTAACCGCGCTAAACTGCCACACGGGACCGGTAATGACGCGTTCATGGCCGTTGTCGTCCACGACTTCATCCACGCGCCAGAAATATACGCCATCACGAATGATCGTAATGGGACCATACGAAACGCGGACATCGCCAGCATCAATCGTGACTTCGTGCAATAGGTTCGGATCGGATAGCGAACCGCTGCTCAGATAGAGTTCATGCCGCAGCACGTCAGGATTCGGATAAATCGGCTCTGTCTTATTCGGATCCGCAAGAAAACTCGCATTCCATGACAAGGTAACATCAAGAGGAATATTGGTCTCGTGATGATAGGGAGACGGGCCACTGGCGATTGAAGACGCCTCGCCATCGGCAAAAATTTCGGCTTCATTCAGACACAGGATAAATCCGTCATGTCCGGCGGTACTAAAGGGAATTCGTCTGAGACGAACATATTGCCCAGGAACGGAGTTCTCCAGTGTCAGGGTTGCACTGGCAGGAGAGCTCAGAATATTACCGGGATTAATCAGTTCTGATACATATACGAGATGTTGATTCTGATCCAGCACTTCGACTTGGATATCCCGCATTCGGATCTGGCAACAATCCACCCGGTTCCAGATGGTGACCTGCTTGATGAGTTCCGTTCGCCCCAGGTTGACCATCCACCAAGGATCATAATCACCGTCCCCGCTATGGTAGATGGGCCAACCTGCCTGCGTCACGCCATCGGTGGCCATGTTCGCATTCGTGCCGCCCCACAAACTGCTTGCCGTTGCCTGTTTACCGACGGAGACGTTGATTAACTCCGCGACGGCAAGGCCGGACATACACAATATTATCAATACTATGGAAATATTCTTTTTCATCGTCCTGTCCTTTCCTGCAAAAATTGGGTAATTTACCAAATACTCCTTCTCGTAAGGTGGAACGAAATAATGGTGTATGGCGTGTGGCCACCTCCGGAATCAAACTCCACCTCGACTCCATCGGGCATGGAAAGCGTTTATTTTGGATTCTCCCTTTCCTTTGTGTTCTTTCTTATCCCGGTTTCGACTCCCATACAAACCCGTAAACGCCTGGGAATTGAATCGAGCTTATTTTAGAAAAGACGCTTCGAAACGAATTGAAAAGGATTCCATCCAAAGTCCGCTCTTTCGATAGCGAGGGATTGGACCCTAACACGAATCCTCCAGAAATGAAATATTCCCTCATCATCCACATCCATATAAAAATCACTCCGCCACGACTACTGCACTATACCAAATGAAAACCGGAGAAACAAGAATTTTTTGCGTTTATTTTTTTGCCAATCTACGAAC
>JAAYVQ010000317.1 GCA_012517095.1 Phycisphaerae bacterium
AAATCCTCGGCTCCGGAAACCTTTCCGCGCAAGTCACCGCCGTCAATACCGATTCACGCACCGTTGCCCCCGGCCAATGCTTCCTCGCCATTCCCGGGAAAAATTTTGACGGCCACGACTACATCCCCGCCGCCCTTGCCGCCGGGGCCGCCTGCGCGATCAGCTCCCGTCCCATTCAAACAAACCACGGAATCGTCCTGCAAGTCCCCGAAACCATCGCCGCCCTCGGCAACCTCGCCCGCTGGTACCGGCTCTCACTTCCGGCCACTGTTATCTCCATCACCGGCTCGGCCGGCAAAACCAGCACGCGTGAAATCGTCGCTCATGCCCTCGGCACAATCTTTTCCGTCCATTGTGCCCAGAAAAGTTTCAACAACAACATCGGTCTGCCCTTGACCCTCTTGGGGGCCGACGACCACCACAAAGCCATAGTAACCGAACTCGGGACAAATGCCCCCGGCGAAATCGCCTATCTTGCAAGAATTGCCCTTCCAAATATTTCCCTAATTACCAATATTTACCCCGCACATCTTGAAGGTTTCGGTTCCATCGATGGTATCATTCGCGAAAAGACCTCCATCATTGAAGGCCTTCGCCCCGGCGGTTCTTTCTGGATCAACGGTGATTTTCCCGATTTGTGCCAATATTGCGACAGTAATGGCTTTCATTATCAGGCCTTTGGTTTTTCCGAATCGTGCAATCTTCGCGGCCTCGATCCCCAGGTCGACGAAACCGGCGGCTCCGTCACCCTCGAAGGTCTGCGCCTTCGTATCCCCCTTGTCGGCCGGGCCAACCTCGCCAACTGCGTCGCCGCATGGGCCATCTGTCGCCAGATGGGGATGTCAATCCGTGACTTCGCCGCCGCCGTCGGGCAAATCGAACCGGTAACCATGCGTCTCCAGGTCCAAACGCTCGGGCCAATCCGCCTGATCAACGACTGTTATAACGCCAATCCTGCCTCTATGGCCAATGCGCTGGATTATTTGCGGTCCTTCGCCCAGGACCGCCGCGTCTTTGTCTGCGGCTCGATGGCCGAACTCGGCCCCGACAGCGCCGTCTTCCACCGCCAGCTTGGCCGTCAAGTCGCCGAGGCCGGAGTCCAGGTCCTCCTGGCATGTGGTCCTTTTGCTCCGCAGGTCCTCGAAGGTGCCGCCGGTCAAATTCCCACCGCCCGGGCCTTCGCGACAACACAAGAACTGGTCGATTCTTTACGCCAATTCACCCAGCCGGACGATATAGTACTGGTCAAGGGCTCCCGATCCGCCAAACTCGAATCGGCCGTCGAAGCCCTGAAATCGATATTTAGCGCGTCAAAGAAATGATTGTTAGGGCGGTTCGTGAACCACCCTCGAACTTTGGTGAAATAGACAATAGTCATTATTCAATAGTCAATATTTATGATCTACCACCTGTTGCATTGGTTACAGGCAAACAAGATCGGTTTTTATGCATACGAAGATGTCCTCTTCCGAAGCGTATTGGCTGCGCTGACGAGCTGGGCCATCTGCATGATGGCCGGCCCGCGCGTCATTCGCTGGCTCATGCGGAAAAAAATCGGCGACCGTCCCGAATTCTTCCACACGGCCCTCAACGAACTGATGAAAGAACGAGCCAACACCCCCACCATGGGCGGAGTGCTCATCCTCGGCGCGGTTCTGGGCTCGACACTGCTCTGGGCCAACCTCCGTAACCCCTTCGTCTTCAAGGCGATCTTCGTCGTTGTCTGGTACGGTGCCATCGGCATGGTGGACGACTGGCTCAAGCTCACCGCCAAAAGCCACCAGCGAACCCGCGACGGACTTCGGGCCTGGGAAAAGCTCGCCTTCCAGTTTGGCGGCGCCGTCCTGATCGCCTTCTTCCTCTACCGCTCCGACTTCGCCAACATCGAAGACGCCACTCGCTTCTGGCTGCCCTTCTACAAATACGGAATCCCGCTGGCCGGCAGTGTCTTTGCCATCATCACCATCCTCTACATCTCCGCCACCAGCAACGCCGTCAATCTTACCGACGGCATGGACGGCCTGGCTTCCGGCTGCATCGGCATCGTCTCCTCAGTCCTGATCCTCTTGTGTTTCGTCGCCTCCGAAAAAATGTCCTACACCCAGAGCAACAACTACCCCGAAGGCGTCACCTGGGCCAGCTACCTCCTGCTCCCCCATATCCCCGGCGCCGGCGAGCTATGCATCTTCTTCGCCACCATCTCCGGGGCGATGCTCGGCTTCCTCTGGTTCAATTGGCATCCCGCCCAGGTCTTCATGGGCGACACCGGCTCGCTGCCCCTCGGCGCGGCGATGGGCTACGGCGCCATTGTCACCCGGCACGAAATCCTCCTGCTGGTCATCGGCGGCGTGTTCATGATGGAACTGTTCAGCGTGATCCTCCAGGTCGGCTACTTCAAATACACCGGCGGAAAACGCATCTTCCGCTGCGCCCCCATCCACCACCACTTTCACCTGGCCGGCTGGGGCGAAACCCAGGTCGTCGTCCGGTTCTGGCTCCTCGAACTGGCCTTCGCCGCCCTGGCCCTGGCCACTCTTAAAATCCGGTAACACCGCCAACGGCAAATAGCGCCATCCTGAACGAGGAGTGGCAGCCACCGAGATCCGAATCCACAGGATTGGATCGAGGTGGATGATTGCGGTATCGGATATTCGACATGGTTGCGATCATTGTCTCATTCGCTATTTTCCAATCTCAAATATCCAATTTATAATTTCAAATCCCCTCCCCTTTGATCCCTTCGAGGAATTCTCCGATCGCCTTCCAATACGCCTCCCCCGCCGTCTCGATCAGATCGTTGTGATCCGCCCCTTCCACCCACAACGACATCTTCGGCTTGTTGGCCTTCTCAAACAGCGTCTGCCCATGTGTGAACGGAATCACCCGATCCTGTCGCCCGTGAATCATCAGTACCGGGCAATGCACGTCGCCGATCCGCGCCAGATTGTCGTAATAATCGAACGGCAATATCTTCGCCCCCAGCCCCACCCGCACAATCGAAGTGAACGCCCCCTCCAGAATCATTCCGCCCACCGGCCGCTGTGTCGCCAGCCACACCGTCGGTCCCGACCCGATCGACCGCCCCAGCAGAATCACCCGCTCCGCTCGCACTCGCGCCTCCCCCGTCAGATACTCGTACGCGGCCGAGATGTCCTCGTAGGTATCCTTCTCCGTCGGCTTTCCCTCGCTGGTCCCATATCCCGCGTAATCGTACGCCAGAACATTATACCCTCGTTTGCTCACCTCCTGCAGATACTCTACGCAAGTCCCAAGATCCTCCGCATTGCCGTGACTGAACAGGATCGTGTACTCCGCCTCCGGATTTGACAGATACACCGCCGAAATCTTCCGCCCCGATTTAGTCGCGATCTTGCGGACCTGCGCCCCATCCGCATAACTGTGCGGCGGATGATACATCATCGAATTGGCACACCCCCACACCAGGGCCAGCAGTGCCGCATAACAAACCGCTGTAACTCTCACAATCCCTCCGACAATCCGCCAACCCCACGCTTTTCGCTTTTCCAATCCAGCTCCTTTTCTCGTCACGGCATCTCACTCCGGCTGACAAGCCGCATTTTCCGGAGTTTCTGCACAATCCACCAGCCAGTTCGATGACACAATCATAAAGTCCTGAAGATCGATTTTCAGATCCCCATTCACATCCCCATCCGGCCGTTTCGTCGCCGGTGCCAGCCCTTTCATCGCCACAAACACCTGTGCATCGTCCATCGAATCCGGCCCGATCCAGACGACAAGCGAGCGAGACGCCCACAGGTTTCCGAGATTGGAGGTTTCGACCCTGGCCAAATAAGTCAGTTGTTGGTCCTGATAACAATAAATATGACTCCTCGGAACGGCATAGGTGCCGAACTCGTTCCAGACCAGAAGATTCCCGTTCAATCGAACCACCTCCCGGCTCTTCATATTCGCCGTGATCTGTGTCCTGGCCTGCCCATCCCAATAAAAAATCTGCCGCGCCCCGCCGACCGGTTCCTGCCATGCGGCCTTGCCGTCGGAGATGAGCATGTCCCCGTATCCGTCGTGCCGCCCATCCGACAGTTGCCGCACGCCCTGTCCGTCCCACAGCATCGCCTGATATTTCCCGCCGATCTGTTCCATCCACCCGACAATCCCACCGGATACCTGCGTCCCTCTGCAGGAATTTTGCCCGCCGGAAATCCTCCGCGGCGTCTGCCCCACGACCCACAGCATTACCTGCCCCCCATCGACAAACGCCACCTGATCCCCGTCCACTGCCAGTTCCCACGGCGAAACCATCACCCCGCTGGAAATCTGCTGGTTCCCCCATTCCGCCGCCGCGACGGCGAATGAGTAATGACCAAACATCAGGAATAACACAAAGGTTCCAGAAAATTTCATCCGTTCAGACATGACTGGACCCTCAAAAGATTTTCATACTTGTTTCTCCACGCCCGCGATTCTACACCCCGCCTGGCCTTTCTTCAATCGTCAATCCGCAAGGCACATCGGCTGTTGGAATCCGATGTGCCGTTTTCGTGAAGAACCCGACTACTCGGGATCAATTTTTGCCTTTGACCCGGTATTCAAGTTCCTGTATCCTGATCCTCCGTTGAGAAATGGAAGAAATAATCACCGAATGAGTTTACCTGAAACCGAAAAGGACACTGAAACAATGTTCACTCCGCATTGTGAAACCGGCTACACCCAATCGCTCCCGGGCGTTACGCAAAAGACGCTGGTTTTCGGCGACAAGACCCTGATGGTCGAATTCGTCCTCGATCAGGGCAGCGCCCTTCCCCTCCACGCCCATCCGCATGAACAGACCGGCTACTTAGTCAAGGGGCACATGCGGATCTCGATCGGCGGCGAAGAATTCGACACCCGCCCCGGCGATTCGTGGACCGTCCCCTCCAATGTCCAGCACGGTGCCCGTATCCTGGAGGACTCCGTGGCCGTCGAGGTCTTCTCCCCGACGCGAAAGGAATACCTACCCAAAGAAACGCAAGGGTAAATCCATGTCCAATGGACGATTCGGATTCGTACGGGAAATCTCCTATGCCTGAATCCATGAACCATGTCCAACGATTCCGGGCCGTGATGAACTTCCAGCCGGTGGATCGATTGCCCCGATGGGAATGGGCCATGTGGTGGGACCAGACCATCGCCCGCTGGCATGACGAAGGATTGCCCGCACAGTTGAAGTACGACGATGTCTTCGGAATCGCCGAATATCTCGGCCTGGATCCATACATGCAGTTCTGGTTCAGCACGACCCAGGCGACCATCGAAGCGACCCAGCACCACACTGAAGGCATAGTGTCCTCCATGGACGATTACCGCCGGATCAAATCCCGTCTCTATCCCGATCACAGCCGGGCGATCGAATCGATGTCCGTTTGGGCGAAGAGGCAGGCGCGGGGACAGGCCGTCGTCTGGGCCACGCTGGAGGGTTTCTTCTGGTATCCCCGAACCCTGATGGACATCGAAAAGCTCAGCTACGCCTACTACGATCAGCCCGATCTGGTCCACGCCATCAACCACGACCTTCTGGATTTCAACCTCCGACTGATCCGCCGGATGGCTCAAATCTGCGTGCCGACCTTCATGACCTTTGCCGAAGACATGAGCTACAATCACGGCCCGATGATCTCCCGGCAAGTCTTTGATGAATTCATCGCGCCGTATTATCGACCTCTGCTGGAGGCGACCCGCGAACTGAACATGCTTACGATCATGGACACCGACGGCGATGTGACGGCCTTGGTGCCCTGGCTGCAATCGCTGGGCATCGACGGCGTCCTGCCCCTCGAGCGGCAGGCCGGCGTGGACGCCAACACCCTCGGCCGCCAGTTCCCGACGCTGCGGATGGTCGGGCATTTCAACAAGCTCGTGATGTCGGAAGGGGAAAAGGCCATGCGAACGGAGTTCGAGCGATTGATCCCCCTGATGAAGCGAGGAGGGTTTATCCCCAGCGTGGATCATCAGACTCCGCCCGGCGTCTCGCTGCAACAGTATCAAACCTTCCTGCGATTGCTCACGGAATACACCCAAATCCACAGGCAATAAACCTATGAAAGCGACCGTCCCCTGTTATAATGTGTCCATGATTGAATAAACTGCGGTTGGACCTCATTTCTCTGGAGACCAGACAATGAACACACGGCGGATCGGTGGATTGGTTACGGCGATGATGTGTGTCGGGATGATGTACGGAACCTCGCCTGCGGCGGCCCCGGCCGTCGATGCCTTCGAGCAAAACAAACGGCTCGGCCGCGGGGTCAATGTCATCGGCTACGATCCCCTCTGGCGCGATCGGAGCAGGGCCCGCTTCCAGACCGAATACTTCCAGATGATCCGGGATGCGGGTTTCAACCATGTGCGAATCAATCTGCACCCGCTCCGCGACCGCGCCTTCGGCGAAGGCGATAAGCTCACCGACTCCTGGCTCTCGACCCTTGATTGGGCCACCGACTCGGCCACGGCCGCGGGCCTCTTGGTCATCCTCGACTTCCACGAGTTCACCACCATGTCCAAAGACCCCGCGCCCCTCAAAGGTCGCTTCCTGTCCTTCTGGCGTCAGGTTTCCGAACGATACAAAGACCGGCCGAACACGGTCCTCTTTGAGATCCTCAACGAGCCGCACGACAAACTCAACGCCGAACTATGGAATCAATATCTGGCCGAGGCGCTGGCTGTCATCCGCGCGACCAACCCCACCCGTACCGTCATCATCGGCCCCACGCAGTGGAACAATATCGGTCGGCTGGACTCCCTCAAATTGCCCGAGGCCGACCGTAACATCATCGCCACCGTCCACTTTTATAATCCCTTCGAGTTTACCCACCAGGGCGCACCCTGGACCAACCAGAAAGACAAGCTCGGCATTCCATGGAACGCCACGCCCGAAGAACTCAAGGCCGTCACCGACGCCTTTGACAAGGCCAACGCGTGGTCGCAACAGAACAAGCGGCCCTTGTATCTCGGCGAATTTGGCGCCTACGACAAGGCCGAGATGGCCTCCCGTGTCCGCTATATCAACGCCGTCGCCCGCCAGGCCGAACAACGCGGATGGAGCTGGGGCTATTGGCAATTCGACGGCGACTTTATCCTCTACGACATCCCCAACAAACGCTGGATCGATCCCATCCGCGACGCCCTGATCCCGGCGGCAAAACCATAAAACCCTGATTGATTGTGGACGGAATGAAATGGGCGTAAAGATCATCTCAGAATACATTCTGATCGGAAAGGAATCCCCGGGTGGGTGATTTAAAAAGCACCGGATGGATCTACCTGAAGGGTTTTCTGTTTTTGGCGATCCTGATCCTCTCCGTGGCCCTGATCCTGATCGACAACTTCAGTTGGAAGCTCTTGGGCCTGCTGGCGCTGACCGTGTGGTCCACGGCCCGACTCTATTACTTCATATTCTATGTCATCGAAAAATATGTGGATCCGAGCTATAAGTTCGCGGGGATCCTGTCCTTCGTCCGCTACCTGTGCCGATATAATAAATAAAGAAATGCGAGATTCGCCCTGAAGTTAAAATACCCTTTGCGGTTTGCGTATGATCGTTTACCATACATCCATCGTTAAAATACAAGCGGCTGAATCTGAATCCTAAATGCTATATCCTATATCCTGATTATGGTTTTACGCTGGAATTTTCATAAACGGTTGAATCACCATCAGCGGCAGTCGCATCGCCTGCTGATCCGGCTGTTCG
>JAAYVQ010000318.1 GCA_012517095.1 Phycisphaerae bacterium
ACATTTCGCCGAGTGCTTCACCGGGATCACCGGCCCCGGCGAGCGGGTTTATTCTTTTGTCGTCCAGGGACAAAAACCCGAGAAGGATTTCGACATCTTCAAGGAAGCCGGCGGGATGTACAAGGCGATCCAGCGGGAGTACAAGGGTGTCGAGGTGACCAATGGCAAGCTGAGGATCGAGTTTACGCCGAACATTGAAAACCCGGCGATCAACGGCATCGAGATCTTCGCCGAATAAAAGATTTTCTTTCGTCATCCGGTATCGCCTTCTGTAACTATTGAATTGTCGTTTAACCGTTGATTTTCAATCGCGGTGGGATACTATGAATAAAAGCCTTAAAGCGTGAAGCTCCAGGGCATTATACCGGTGTCCATTATGGAGCGCGACTGAAGACTCGAATCGGATCTGAAGCAGGAGATCGACATGCAAGACCCATCGCAAGGACTCCCCCCTGACAGGCAAACCGGCTGCCCCTTGGGCGAGGCCGCCGGTGCGCAGGTTACAGCGCAGAAGCTCTCGGTTGTGGAGAAAGTCGGTTACAGTATGGCCGATGCCGCCGCGAACTTCGTCTTCATGACGATGATTTTGTTCCAGACCAATTTTTACACGGATGTGTTCGGCCTGGCGGCCGGTACTGCGGCGGCCATTCTCCTGATAGCACGGTTATGGGATGCCGCCATCGATCCGATTCTCGGCGTTCTGGCCGACCGTACCCGGACGCGCTGGGGCAAATTCCGCCCGTGGATTCTGTTCACCGCCTTGCCCTGGTGCGTCGCCATGATCCTTGCCTACACCACGCCCAAGGGCTGGAGTACAAGCCAGATGGTCATGTATGCGGCGATCACGAACATCCTGCTCATGTCCATCTACTCCATGAACAACATGCCCTACGCGGCTTTGGGCGGCGTGATGACGGCCGATGTCAACGAGCGTGCCAAGTTGAATTCCTATCGTTTTGTCTCCGTCAATGTCGCCCAGTTCATCGTCGGCGGCTTCACCCTCCCCTTGGTGGCCAAGTTCGCAATCGGCCACGACCGGCAACACGGCTGGCAGATGACCATGACGATATGGGCTATCTTATGCCTGATCCTGTTCTTGATTACCTTCCTCACGACCCGGGAACGCATTCAACCCCCGCCGCAGCAGAAGTCGGATGTCAGGAAGGATTTTGCGGCCCTGCTCAGGAATAGCCCCTGGATTGTGATGTTCATCATGACGCTGTTTCATTTCTGCATTCTTTCCTTCAGAGGCGGCGCCTGGTACAACTATTTCCACTACTATGCGGACAAAGCCGCGATGTATGACTGGCTGCAAGGGCTGGGGCTGACCGCACCGGCTCTGGCTCCGGGTGCCGCCGCTCCGGGCGGCATCCTTGAGACGCTGGGTTACATCGTGCACGGCGACCGATCCGATCTGGCCGGTTCGAATGTGGCCGATGTATTCAACAGCATCTACAACATGATCGGGACCGCCACCACCATCCTCGTCATCCTGATGTCACCGGGTCTGGCTCGGCGATTCGGTAAGAAGGCCGTTGCTGTCGTCGGTTTTGGACTCAGCACCGTCACTTCCGCGGCTTTCTATCTGCTCCAGCCGACCAATGTCTGGGGCATGATGCTCATGTCGGTTATCATTTCAATGTGCTACGCTCCCACGATCCCTCTGGTATGGGCCATCTTTGCGGATGTCGCGGACTACTCGGAATGGAAGACCGGCCGCCGATTTACCGGAATCGTCTTTGCGACGATCTGTTTTGCCCTGAAAGCGGGTTTGGCCCTGGGATCATCTTCTTTCCTGTGGATCATGAAAGGGTTCTTCGCCTATGATGTCAGGCATCCCGAGTTGCCCCAGGCCGTTCATGGCTTCCGCGTGTGCAGCGGCCTGATCGTCGCCGTTCTGTTCGGTATCTGCACGGTGCTGTTGATCTCCTACAAACTCAACAAGCGTGTAACGCTGCAAATGGCCGACGAGTTGGTCGAGCGGCGCAAACACTTCAAGGATAAAGGCACAGTAGTAGGATAGAAAAAGAGCAGATTGTCGAAGGGGTATCATTGTGAAGCCCAAATCGAAGTCTCCGCCGAAACCGGACTATCGCAATCCGAAACTTTCGATTCAGCGCCGCGTCAGGGATCTGATGGCGCGCATGACGCTGAAAGAAAAGGTTGCTCAGATGCTCTGCATTTGGCAACAGAAAAGCAAAACGCTGGTTGATGACAAAGGCCGGTTTGACCTGCGGAAAGCCAAAGCCCATTTCAAGGATCGTCTCGGCCTGGGGCAGGTCGGCCGGCCCAGCGATGCCGGCGGCGGCCGCAACGCCCGGGAAATGGCCGAATTGACCAACGACATTCAGAGGTTCTTCGTCGAGAACACGCGGCTGGGAATCCCAGTCGTCTTCCATGAAGAATGCCTTCACGGCCACGCCGCCAACGATGGGACCAGCTTTTCTCAGCCCATCGGATTGGGCGCCACATTTGATCCGGAACTTGTACGCCGCTTGTTCGAGATGACGGCCCACGAAGCCCGCGTGCGCGGAACCCACCAGGCACTGACGCCGGTCGTGGATGTGGCCCGCGAACCGCGGTGGGGACGTGTCGAAGAAACCTTCGGCGAGGACCCCTATCTGGTTTCCCGAATGGGGATCGCGGCCGTGCAGGGATTCCAGGGCGACGCGACTTTTAGAAATAAAAAGCATGTCATTGCCACCCTCAAGCACTTCGCCGCCCACGGCCAGCCGGAGTCCGGGACTAACTGCGCCCCGGTGAATGTCTCGGAGCGCATTCTGCGCGAGGTTTTCCTCTACCCGTTTAAGCAGGCCCTGCAAAAGGGGGGAGCCGTCAGTGTGATGGCTTCCTATAACGAAATCGACGGTGTTCCCTCCCACGCCAACCGATGGCTGCTGCGGGATATCCTGCGCCGGGAGTGGCGATTCAAGGGATATGTCGTGTCGGATTATTTTGCGGTTCGCGAGCTGCATCAGCGTCCGGACCTGTTCGGGAATCACTTGGCGGAAGATGGCCTCCAAGCAGCCAAGCTCGCCGTACAGGCGGGCGTCAACATCGAATTGCCGGATCCCGATTGTTATCCGCATATCGTAGAACTTGTCCGCAAGGGGATTCTGAAAGAGTCGCTCATCGATGAACTTGTAGCGCCGATGCTGGCCTGGAAGTTTCGGCTGGGGTTGTTTGAGGACCCCTATGTGGACCCCGCGATTGCCGAGCAGATTGTCGGCTGCCAAGCCCATCGCGAACTGGCGCTGCAGGCAGCGCGCGAAACAATTACCCTGCTCAAGAACGACGACGGCCTGGCTCCGCTGGATCCCAACCGGATTAAAACGATCGCCGTTATCGGCCCGAACGCCGACCGCAGAATGCTCGGTGGTTACAGCGGCGTGCCGAAGCATTACACCACTCTGCTGCAGGGCATCCGCGACCGTGTCGGCCAATCGGTCCGCGTTCTCTATCATGAGGGCTGTAAGATCACCATCGGCGGGTCCTGGCAGCAGGACGATGTCACGCCGAGTAATCCGCAAGAGGACCGTAAGAGCATCGCCGAAGCGGTTAAACTTGCACAACAGGCCGATGTCGTGATCTTGGCGATCGGAGACAATGAGCAGACATCGCGAGAGGCCTGGGCGCTGAATCATTTGGGCGACCGTGCCTCGCTCGATCTGGTCGGCTTGCAGGATGAGCTGATCGGCGCGATTGCCGACACGGGCAAGCCGATCCTCGCGGTTCTCTTCAATGGCCGACCCATCTCCATCCGTAACCTCGCCGCCAAAGCGACGACCATCTTCGAGTGCTGGTATCTGGGCCAGGAAACCGGCCGGGCGCTGGCGGAAACCATTTTCGGGGATATCAACCCCGGCGGTAAGCTACCCATTACCATTCCCCGTTCCGTCGGCCACATCCCCGCCTACTACAACTACAAGCCCGCCGGCCGGCGCGGATATCTCTTCGACGATGTAACGCCTCTGTACCCGTTCGGCTTCGGGCTCAGCTATACGCAGTTCCAATTCGGCAAACCCCGTCTGAAAAAATCCGTCATCCGCAAAAACGAATCCACGGTGGTTCGCGTCGATGTGACCAATGCCGGCCCCCGCGCCGGCGACGAGGTTGTCCAGATGTACATCCGCGACAAGGTCAGCTCAGTCACCCGGCCTGTCAAAGAATTGAAGGGCTTTCAGCGGATCACGCTGTCTCCGGGCGAAACGAAAACGATTGAACTGGAAATCACGCCGGAGCACCTGGCGTTCTATAATATCGACATGAAATATGTCGTTGAACCCGGCGAATTCGAGATCATGGTAGGATCCTCTTCACGGGACCTGGACTTGCAAAAAGTCACACTCCGAGTGAAATGACACAGAGGGTCTATCATGTCCGGTCGCAGTCGATGTGTCCGGCTTCTGAAGGGAAGTTCAAAGTTGAAGTCAAGGAATCGGAATGAAAGGTCTATTCATCGTTTCAGTTGACTGCTCCTAAGTTGTCCGTGGCAGTCACGGGCAGGGAGCTAACAGATCAATCTCGGTTTGCGAGGATCGCCATGATAACAAGAATTCGTCTTCTAATTGTACTTACTCTTGCACTCACGCTGCCGGTTGCCTTGTTGATGGTAGCCGCTCAGGCCGGGGGGGAGCAGAGTGTTACTCCTGCAAGGCCTCAAGGCCCGGGTGATATTTATGCCGCTGGCGGTTGCCCCCTTGTGGCCGCCCACAGCACCACGCGCGCTCTGTATGCCTCCTACAACGGCCCGCTCTATCAGGTCTTGCGCCAGTCGGACGGCAAGACCCTGGATATCGGCGTTGTCCAGCCGTCCGCAGGGGATCCGGGCGGATACGCCGACGCGGCCGCGCAGGATGCCTTCTGCGCGAACACCTACTGTTGGATTACCACCATCTACGACCAGTCCGGCAAGGGTAACCACCTCGTCCAGGCGCCTCGCGGCGGATTCAGCGGCCCGGCCATGGGTGGATTCAACAATATCCCGCTGGCCGACATGGCGCCGATTACGATCATGGGCCACAAGGCCTACGGTGTCTTCATCGAACCGGGCATGGGTCTGCGCTGGAACGACGCCAAGGGTACCGCTGTTGACGACCAGGCCGAAGGACAGTACTGGGTCATCAGCGGCCACCACTACAACGGCGGCTGCTGCTTCGACTACGGCAACGCCGAGACCGACAGCCGCGACGACGGTGACGGTACCATGGAGACCACCTACTTCGGCAATGCCACCGCATGGTATCGCGGACAAGCTCCCGGCCCGTGGATCATGACCGACCAGGAAAACAACCTGGTCGGGTGTGTCAACGAATCCCCCAATGACAAGTACTGTGCAGATCTGCCGAGCATCACTTGGCGGTTCGTGACTGCCACGGCCGATGGCGAACCACACCACTGGAGATCCATGGGTGGGGATGGGCAGAAGGGCGACCTGAAGATTATGTTCGATGGGCCGCGCATCAAGAATCCCAGAAGCAGTTATGACCCGATGCGCAAGCAGGGCGCCATCCTCCTGGGCAACGGCGGCGATAACAGCAATGGCTCGCAGGGGACCTTTTATGAAGGTGCGATGACGGCCGCTAACACCTTCCCGACGAAGGAACTCAACCAGAAGATACAGGCGAACATTGTGGCGGCCGGGTACGATGCTCAGCGGTTGCGAATAGCGCCGGCGTCCACGATTGACACTCCTCCGGGGCTCCAGACTTTCTCACCGGGATCCTCGCAGGACACCACCGTAACATTCGTTAATACTACGGGGAATTCTGTAACGGATGTCAAGCTGAGCATTGCCGTGCCCACCGGGTGGACCAGTGTAATCTCCGGTACCACCGAGACATCAAAGTCATTCGCTGACCCGGTCATTCCGGGAGCAACTGTGAGCGCCACTTTCAAAGTCACCTCAGGACCGGCGCCTTTCAACGGTGACCTGGTCGCCAATGCTTCATGGACGATGAATGGCCGAACACACTCCGAGAAGATGGCCGAGAAGGTCCGGAATGTCAGCCCGATCAAAATCAATGAGTTCGCCAATTCGTTCATCGAGCTCTACAATGCCGGCGACAGTAGCGTCGATATCTCCAACTGGACCCTGACCCAGCACCCGACTCAGCAGCCGGTTTTTTCGTCGGTGAAGGTTCCGGCCGGGACGAAACTTTCATCAAAAGGATTTTACCTGCTCGGCCTTTCCAACTCCGGGTTGGCGGTCCCTGCGAAAAAGGGTGATACTACTGTCTATGTCCGAAGCGCGGCCGGCATGAATATCGGGGATACGATTGAAATCGGCACTGCTCCCACGGCGGAACTCCGCAAGATCGATAGTATCAGAACGCCAACTCCTCCAACAACACCGGCTGTTGGCCCTGGTGGATTTGGCGGAGGCCCGCGCGGCGGATTCGGCGGCCCCACGACGGTGTGGCAGCCCATCCCTGATGGTCCGGTGATCACAATCCCCGCCGGCTCAACCAGCATACCTGTCACGAGTACAGCCGGTTTTGAGGTCGGCCAGAAGATGGCCATCGGTTATGGCGCGACCTATCCCACTGTTGCGCAAGCCGTGGAAAAGTATGAGGTGGTCACAGTCACTGCGGTCGGCAAGGCCGGCACGCAGGGCTGGCTGTCGATGGACGCCAAGCCCGGCGACACGAATATCAAAGTATCCTCGGTTGCCAACATCTCTCCCGGAGACAAGATCCGATTGGGGTACGACACCATTGACCATGGTATCGAATGGGTCACGGTCAAGAGTGTTGGCACGCAGTCGGCGCGGAATACCTTCAACGGACCCTTGCGGCCGAACGAGAATGCGGGCACGGGCCTGGAATTGGACGAACCGCTGAAGTTCCACCATTCGTCCAACATGCCTTTCAGCGCGCGAGGAACCGGGATCAGTTTCGAACCGGCGACACAGTTTGCCCACTCGAGTAATGAACCCGTCCTGCCACTGGGTACCAGCATCACGCTGGACAAACCCTTAGACAATAACCATGAGATCAACGCGGCTGTGCGCAACGAAAAGGTCACGACTGAGGGCTATCAGGGGACTCCGAAACCCAGCCAGTGGTTTGGGGGGCCCGCTCTCGCCAATGCCGGCAACATGGTACTGCGTGATGCCGCCGGACTGGTTGTGGATAGCTTAAATTACGGCGGCCTTGTAGACCCCTGGGCGGCAGAGGGTTATCAGGCCGTGTCTCCCGGGAACGGCTGCAGTGCGCCTGCTCCGATCGCAGGAGGCAGGCCTGGCTTCGGCGGGCGCTTTGGGCCGGCCGGTGATACACCCAGTAGGAGTACGGGCCGTTTCCCGGATGGCAACGACACCGACAGCAACTGCCGCGATTTCCAGTTGCAGACCGTCACGACCCTGTCGGCCGCCTCGGCCGCAGAAGCGGACAATATCAAAGTCGCCAGCGTGGCGGACTTTAGTTCCGGCCAGACGATTATAATTGGCTCAGGCGAAAATCGCGAGACCGCCGTCATTGCGACGGTGGGCACTCCCGGTGGTACCACAGTGGGAACGGCCACCGATGTTGGCGCGACTGTGATCCCTGTTGCTAGCGCGTTTAGCTTTAGCCCCGGCCAGACGATCACGATTGACAGTGACTCCAACCGCGAGACGGCGGTAGTCGCCTCCGTCACCGGCGGCAGAGGAGGGTTTGGCGGTCCTGGCGGCGGTAGAGGCGCTGGCGGTGCTTCAATCACCGTCACCTCGCCGCTAAAGATTGCGCACGCGGTTGGTGCACAGGTCTCCGGCACCGGTATTACATTGGAAGGGAAATTGACCAAGCCGCATGACAGCGGTGCCCAGATCGCCGGCCATGTTCCCACTCCCGGTGCGCCCAACCAGTATTCCAAGAGACCTCAGTGAGAATGCTTGGGGATCTGAGTTAGACGGCCGTTGTTCAGACCGTCCTGAGCAACACAGCTTAAAGTTCCGCGGCTCAATGGCGAGCCGCGGAGCCTTCTGCTTCCCCGCGAAGACAGCGCTCAAAAGGATCGTACTTTGGTTCCTTACGAAGAAATGACTTGTTTACGCCGGTCATGGCCCTGGTGGCGATGGGTCTTGACCGGTCTGAGTGCGCTGGCTTTTGTGTTGAGTGTTTATCTGAGCTGGCATTATCTAATCGGCAAGTCGATGATCGGCTGCGGTGCCGGGAGTTCGTGTGAAAAAGTCCTTAGTAGCCGTTGGTCAACAATCGGAGGCGTGTTGCCCGTCAGCGGTCTGGCAGCGGGGGTGTACCTTGCCATGCTGGTAGCCGGTCTTTCCATTGGTCCGAGTACGGCGGTTCCGGTCCGGCGGCTGGCCTGGAGTGCGATGCTGGTTCTGGTCGGGGCGGCCGCAGGAAGTGCCGTGTGGTTCACCATCCTGCAAAAATGGGTCATCGGGGCCTTTTGTCCCTATTGCACGGCCGCGAACATCACGGGACTGCTGCTGGCGGCTTTGGTTGTCTGGCAAGTATCCCGGCAATTCGATGACCATGTTACCAATATCGCGACGACGAATCCCTTCCAGGTATCTAATGTCGGGGCTGCATCGAATGCTTCCCTGCAGCGGTTAATGGGTCCTTTGCCTGTGTTCGGTCTGGTCTTGGTCGGTCTGACTCTGGCCGGAATCCTTGCGGCCAGTCAGGCGGCCTTTTCTCCCCCGGCTGTCTATCGCGATGGCGATGCGCAGGATAACCTGCCTGTCCTCGATCCCCGAACTGTGCCGATGGTCGGCTCACCGGACGCACCCTATGTCGTTACCTTGCTCTTTGACTATAAATGCTCCCATTGCCAGCAATTGCATTTCATGCTCGAAGAGGCGATTCACCGCTACGGAAGCAAGCTTGCCTTTGTACTGTGTCCGACGCCGTTAAACAGCCAGTGTAATCCTTACATTCTCAGGGATGTGGATGCCTACAAGGACTCCTGCGAACTGGCCAGAGTTGGCTTGGCGGTCTGGGTGGCCGAGCGAGGGGCGTTTCCTGCCTTCAACCTCTGGATGTTCTCACTGGAATCCGGCGATCGCTGGATTCCGCGGAACCTCGAAACCGCCAAGGCCAAGGCAGCAGAACTGGTCGGCCAGGCGAAGTTCGACGCCGCATGGGCTGATCCCTGGATCGACCGGTATCTGCAAACCTCTGTTCGGATATACGGCACCACTATCCAGAATGGCAACAATGCCGTCCCGAAACTGATTTTTGGCTCTCGTTGGGTTATCCCTCAACCGTATGACGCGGACAGTCTTGTTCGGATTCTGCAGGAAAGCCTGGCCATACCAACACCCTCACCCTGAATCGTCGTCAAATGAATTCTCAGACAGGAATTATGTATGAAACCAGATTCTCTCCTCGCCAACACAAATGTCGGAAGGCGCTCTCTGATGAAGACAGCCGCCGGCATTGCAGCCACAGGCCTCTTCCCGCAGCGAGTTACAGCCCAGCCGGTTACTACCGTCGGGTCCACCTCCCCCGCTTCTATCGTTGTTTCGGATTCCGCCGCTATCGCCGGTACAATCTACGGCAAGATGCGCGGATTCCGGCACAGGGAGATATTCATCTTCAGGGGCATTCCCTATGGCGCACCCACCGGGGGTGCACGGCGCTTCATGGCGCCAGCCAAGCCGGAACCCTGGACCGGTATTCGCTCTGCGCTCGCCTGGGGATTCGCCAGCCCGCAGATTCCGCCGGAGCATTGGGACAAGGATGAAGTCGCCTTCGTGTATGAATGGAACCCCGGGGTACAAGGCGAGGACTGCCTGCGTCTGAATATCTGGACCCCGGGTCTTGATGGTCGCAAACGGGCTGTCATGGTCTGGCTGCACGGCGGAGGTTTCGCCACAGGCTCTGGTAATGAGATGAATGTTTACGATGGCGAGAATCTCGCACGGCACGACGCGGTCGTCGTCAGCCTCAATCACCGTGTCGGCGCTGTTGGTTTCCTCGATCTTTCGTCTCTTGGCGGAAAGAACTTCGCGGTGTCGGCAAATGCGGGGATGCTCGATATCGTCGCCGCGCTCGAATGGATACGGGACAACATCGCGAACTTCGGCGGCGACCCCGCAAATGTGACAATCTTCGGCCAGTCCGGCGGCGGCGGGAAAGTGACGGCCCTGATGGCCATGCCGCAGGCACGAGGCCTGTTTCACAAAGCCATCGTCATGAGTGGTTCTATGCGGCGAATGCTCACATCCGACTTCTCGGCAAAACTCGCAGGCGCTGTCCTGAAAGAGGCAGGCGCAAGCAAAAACCATCTGGAAACTCTCCAGACCATGCCGATCGATCGTTTTGTCATGGCCGCCGCAGCCGCCGCCAAAAAAGTGTACCCCGCAGGCGACTTCTCGCGACCGATCGATTTTGGCCGCCACGCCGAATTCAATGCCTGGGCTCCGACAGTGGATGGACACATCCTGCCCGAACATCCCTTCTGGACCTCTGCACCCAGCGTATCGGCTGATGTGCCGTTGATGGTCGGCTCGACACTCACCGAGTTCGGAGTCGGTTACGGGGATCCCGATTTTGAAAAGCGCACTTTTGGTACACTCCGTGATCTCATCATCAAAGGCCACGGATCGGAGCATGGCCAGCACATTCTCGATGCGATCAAGCGTGAGCATCCGGGCGCCAATGCGGCGAAACTCTACGCCATTTGGTTTTCCATGGGGACCCGACATGCGGCTGTGCAGCAGGCAACGCTGAAGGCCGCTCAGGGTGTTGCGCCGGTGTACCTGTATTCTTTCGCATGGGACAGTCCCATCCTGGACGGCAGGCTTCACTCGTTTCACTGCTGCGACCTGCCGTTCGTCTTCGACAACACCGACCGCTGTGACCACATGACCGGCGGCGGACCGGAAGCTCGCGATCTTGCGGCCCGCATCAGTAGCGCGTGGGTACAGTTCGCCCGAACCGGAAACCCGAATCCCAGCGGTCTGCCCGACTGGCCGGCATTCGAAGCGGTCAAGAGAGCCACGATGATCTTTGATAATACCTGCACCGTGAAGGAGGATCCCGATGGCGAGGCTCTGAAGGCATTGGATGTTTCGATGAGATGGACTTAGTCCACGAGGTCAGTAGGTCAACAACTACCGTTAAAAAACAAAACATCAGGTTCCTAAATTTCTTTTCGAGCATAGGAGAACGATTTATGAAAGTGAAATTGGGTTTGATCTCTGCGGTCATGTTCCTTTTCATCTCGGCGGGAACATTCGCCCAGGATAAAAAACCGGATCCGAATTTTTATGTCTTCCTCTGCTTCGGGCAGTCAAACATGGAAGGCGGCGCCAGGCCGGAGGCGCAGGACATGGGTCCGGTGGACAAGCGATTCCAGATGCTGGCGGCGGTGGATATGCCGAAGCTGGATCGGAAGATGGGCCAGTGGTACCTGGCTATGCCTCCGCTCAACCGCGGCGAAAACAACATGGGTCCGGTGGATTTTTTCGGTAGGACAATGGCGGCAAATCTCCCGCAAGAGTATCGAGTCGGCGTGATTAATGTGTTCGTGGCCGGGGCCAGGATCGAGCTGTGGGAAAAAGATACCTATATGAACTATCTCAACAGCGCCGAGCCGTGGATGAAGAACATCTGCAAGCAATACGACGGAAATCCCTACAAGCGTCTGGTTGAGATGGCAAAGATTGCCCAGAAGGACGGCGTGATCAAGGGCATCCTGCTGCACCAGGGTGAATCGAATCCCAACGATAAGGAATGGTGCAAGAAGGTCAAAGGGATCTACGACAACCTGATCAAGGATCTGGATCTCAAGCCGGAAGAAGTGCCGTTCCTGGCCGGCGAACTGGTGGGCGCGGAAGAAAAGGGCAGGTGCGCGGGATTCAATACCGCCGTCCTGGCGGATTTGCCCAAAGTGCTTCCCAACTCGTACATCATCTCATCCAAAGGATGCAAGGGTGCCGGCGACGGGTTGCATTATTCGCTGGCCGGTTTCCGTGAACTCGGAAAGCGGTATGCGTTCCAGATGCTCAAGTGCCTTGGCGTTGAGCCCAAGGAAACACCGGCAGCTCAGACTTTGGCCGGCGCATCGGTCTCGACGGAAACCGCCGCCAGGACGGTGGAAGATGGCGGGACGGGACCCTACAGTGCCGTGATGGTGACGGACAGTACCTTGGCCACACATACCATCTTCCGGCCGAAAGACCTGAGCGTCTTTGGCGAAAAGAACAAACTTCCGATCATTGCCTGGGGCAACGGGGCCTGCGCGAATTCCCCCTGGGAACATGTCAACTTTTTGTCTGAGGTGGCCTCACACGGTTTTCTGGTAATCGCGATCGGCCCGATGCCTCAGGAAGGCCAGCGGGGCGGGGGCCGATCGACATCCCCCCAATTGATCGACGCGATTAACTGGGCTATCGCTCAAAACGGCGACAAGGCAAGTCAATACTACAATAAGATCGATAGTACGAAGATCGCAGTGAGCGGGATGTCCTGTGGTGGATTGCAGACGCTGGAGGTTGCTCCCGACCCACGGGTCACGACCGCAATGATCTGCAACAGCGGAATCTTGGGTAATCCAGGAAGCGGCATGCCCGGGATGCCCAACCTCAAAAAGGAACAGCTTGAGAAACTGCATTCACCGGTAATCTATATCCTCGGCGGGGAGTCGGATATCGCGTATAAGAATGGAATGGACGATTTTAGCCGGATCAACCATGTACCGGTGTTCGCAGCCAATCTGAATGTCGGCCATGGCGGAACCTATCGCCGGCCGCACGGTGGAGATTTTGCCAAAGTCGCCACGGCCTGGTTTCAATGGCAGTTAAAAGAAGACAAGGAGGCCGCCAGGATGTTCGAGGGCGATCCTTGTGGAGTGGCCCAGATGCCGGGTTGGAAAGTTGAAAAGAAAAAAATTCAGTAATCGGCGGCACCGAAACTGAATCGATTACATAATGTTATGGATTTCCTTGATAAACAAAGGGGTCGTACAATGCATATCCAGAACCGGATGGGTAGTTTTCGGGTCTTTAGTACATTTATCGTACTTGCAGTGTTAGCGGTTCCAACCGCCCTGATCGCAGCAGAGTCTATCCCGGCTCCAGGGTCAAAACTGCCGGCCGCAGGCGAGAACAAGATCATCACCGAGACGGATGTCACGGCTGAACGAGTGGGCACATCGATCCCCGTATCCGAAATCGGCGAACCTGTAGGCGGGGTCAACCTCTCCGCGCCTCGATGGGTGTCCGGATCTGACAATACATCAAGTTTCGGTGTAGTCGAGGGGTCGATTTTACCCGTGGATCCGAAAGGAAAGCCCATCAATTTTCGTGTGATCCTGCCGGCAAGCTGGTCGCGCCGGGCGATACAGCAAGGGGGCGGCGGAATGAACGGAATGATCACGGTTGGTGGCGGATTCGGGGGTCGAGGCGGACCGAGTCATCCCGGAGTAGCCATGTACGGAAGCGATTCAGGACATCAGGGTGGTGGTTTCGGCGGTCCGGGAGCTTCCGGTAGCGATTGGGCGCTCAACGACGAAGCTATCCAGAATTTGGGTTACATGCAGATGAAAAAGACGCACGATGCTGCGATGGTCATCCTGAAACGGGTCTATGGGGAGCGTCCCAGATTCAATTATTATGTCGGAGGTTCACAAGGCGGGCGAGAAGCCCTCACCGTTGCCCAGCGCTATCCGGAGGATTACGACGGGATTATGGCCGATGTTCCGATCGTGAGTTTTTCCTCTTTAATGCTGGCCCCTGAACTGATCCGGATCCAGGAAAAACCCTTGTCGAAATGGGTTACCCCATCCAAGGCCAATGCGATCCGGGCCGAATTCATTCGACAGTGCGACAAGCTCGACGGTCTGGAGGATGGAATCATCAACAATTATATGGCGGCTCGATCCATCTTCGATGTCAAGGACGGCATAGGCACAACCGATCCATGGGCCGGTCTGAGAGCGCCGAACGGAATAGATCCCAATCCGAATGATTCCTCCGTGTCTGCCAGGTTGACTGATGGTCAGATTGAAACCCTTCAATTTGTTTACAGCCGTTACGCCTTTGCCACCCCGCTGGCGAACGGAGTGAAAACATTCGGAATGTGGTTGCCGAATACGGATGTCGCCGGTTCCGGACTGATTGAATCTGTTCGATACCGGGGACAGGAAGGTGCCCCTGCCGACGCACGCATGCACGCCCATTTGGGTGTATTAGGGGTCACGGGATTTTTAATGCAGAATCTCTCGGCCAACCCTCTCGATTATGTAGAAGGAGGAGTTTTGAACAAACGCCGAGAACAACTATCCGGGTGGCTCGATTCAACCAATCCGGACCTTTCCGCATTTTATAAGCACGGCGGCAAGATGATCGTAACCATCGGTACCAACGATACGCTGGCGTCACCGGGAGCTCAGTTGGATTATTTTCAATCCGTCATTGACAAAATGGGGCAGGAACAAGTCGATGCCTTTGCCCGCTTTTTTGTGCTTCCACAATGCGGCCATGGGTTATCCGGCAACAGCGCGAATATCAATGGATCCGGACAGACCATCCCGGTTACACCCATACCCAGCCGATTCGACAAGATGGGCGTGCTCACGGCGTGGGTGGAAAAAAATGAGGCGCCGGCAAAAACGCTCGTGGTCACTTCCGGGAACCGCAGTCTGCCGCTTTGCTCCTATCCGAATTATCCCCGATATGTAGGCGGGCCGACGGACAAAGCAACTTCGTATGTCAGTGCTACACCGTAATCCATATTCAGGTGACATGAAATGCGGCGTCTTTTCGTTGTCTGTCAATTCATGCGAATTGAATTCAATATCGATCAGGAATAGGATTCTATATAACGGCGATATCTTTGGGTGATAGGAATCGTGATTGAAAGCGTCTCGCACAGGAAAATCCATCCGGGGCTAAACCTTTTCCTTCGCTGAGGTTAAGGTGTGGAATTTCATCCTGGAAATGCTTTCCTCCTAACATTGGAAGTCATTTCTCAGCGGAACGAATGGGTGTTGGCCTTGGAATCAATCCGGGGAGCGTATTTCTACGGGATCTGACTGAATCCCCCAATCGACTCCAGAGGTTCTTGGCCGATCCTTGCAGGAAAACCCGTTTTCGTTCGTTTATCATTCGTCAGCATTCTTCAATTGCAAGGAAACGGCTTTCCCAAGATTGTAACCACTGGGTCCTATGGAAATGAAATATTTTGCATGGTTTGCATTTTTTATCTCACTTCGGGAATTTGGGGACGGTATTTTAATAGTATTGGTTTGGAACGAACCGTCAAATCGGAAAGGTAGAACAAGCGATTAAAGGGATTGTTCTCGAGTCAAAGCCTCGAGCGGATTTGATTAACACACAATTTAGGAGGTTTCAGATGAAGTGCGTTATTTCCTTTCTTGTATTGTCCGTTTTATGCATAGGGGGTATTTGTTTGGCTCAGGCAGAACAGCCCACGGTGGCGGAGGATTTCAAGCCCTCGACCCTGAACCAGCCCGGTCAGCAGTACCCGCAGGTCAACTCCCAACGCTTCGCGCGATTCCGCATCGTGGCGCCCCAGGCTCAAAGCGTCAGTGTAGGCCTGGGCGGACGCGGGGGTACCGCTCTCACGAAAGCCGATGACGGTTCCTGGATGGGCACCACGGCACGGCCCCTGGATGAAGGATTCCACTATTACCATCTCACGGTTGATGGGGGGACCTTTAACGACCCCGGCACCTTAAACTTCTACGGTTCGACTCGGTGGGAAAGCGGCATCGAAATCCCCGCTCATGACCAGGACTTCTACGCCCTCAAAGATATTCCCCACGGCCGAGTGCAGCAGATTCTCTTCCCCTCCAAGAGCACCGGCACATCCCGCCGCGCTTTTGTTTACACGCCGCCGGATTACGACAAGGACCCGGCCCGGCGCTATCCGGTCCTGTATCTGCAGCACGGCTGGGGTGAGGATGAAACCGCCTGGAGCAACCAGGGCCGAGCCAATCTGATCATGGATAACCTGATTTCCGAAGGTAAGATTCGACCCTTTCTCATCGTGATGACCTATGGCATGACCAATGAAATCCGGTTCGGCGGCCTCAGAAATTTCGATATCGGTCCATTCCAGACGGTGCTCGTCGATGAGTTGATCCCTTATATTGATGCCAACTTCCGCACGCTTTCCGATCAGCCCAATCGGGGTATGGCGGGTCTGTCCATGGGCGGAATGGAGACCAAGTCGATCACCCTGAAGAATCTTGACAAGTTCTCCCATATCGGCCTTTTCAGTGGCGGTGTCATCACCCCCGCGGATGTCGAGAATACCCCGGGTTTCCGAGAGAAAGTCAAAATCGTGTTCTGCAGTTGCGGCAGCCGCGAAAATGCCGGCAATATCAACGCCAATCACGAAGCCCTCGATAAGATTGGTATCAAGAATGCCGCGTATGTATCACCGGATACGGCTCATGAGTTCCAAACCTGGCGTCGCAGCCTGCGCGAGTTTGCCCCATTGCTGTTCAAGGAAGACCTTGCCCGTGCCTCCACTCCAACTCCGGCCCCGGCCGTTCCCGCTGCTGCCAAGCTGGTGATTCGCGTGGCCTGCGGGGCCTATCAGCCCTACACCGACAAGAATGGTAATGTCTGGTTGCCCGATGAGGTCAAGGCCCCCGGCGCTTCACTGACCCCGCC
>JAAYVQ010000319.1 GCA_012517095.1 Phycisphaerae bacterium
CACAACCGGGACGGTTGTGCTACGGCTATAACCCCCGGCATGAAGCCGGGGGCTTTCATACGGTGGCCGGAATTATAAACGGGCGATTCACGAACCGCCCCCACATCATCCACCTCCCGTTGGCAGGTGGCTGTCCCCCATCAACGAAAATTCGAAATCCGAAGCACGAAATTCGAAACAAGATGGATTCTGGATATTTTCGCTGCGCGAAAATTCCGGAATGACACAACGAGCACGAAGATGACAGACGCCGGCCGACAGATCCCATGTCGTTGACAGGCGAACAGGAACGAAGTATAGTCGGGATTGGGAATTTGCCCTTTGTCTGAACCTATTCCACGGGGGCAGCCACAGTGAAACGACAAGTCGGAGAAACCGGAAAGGATTGGACAATGAAATCGGCGATTTTGTCTGGCATCCTGGTACTCCTCTGCACGGCGAACGCATATCCGGCCGATAACCACGATCCGGCCGGAAAACCCGTTCTGCTGGAGGTTCATGCCATTTGGGACCAGGGTAAACACAACGCCTTTACGGACTTGATTCGGTTCCAGGATCGGTGGTTTTGCACATTCCGGGAGTCCGACCGGCATGTAGGGGGAGAAGACGGCAAGATTCGAATCATCGTCAGTCCGGATGGGGCCGCATGGACCAGCGCCGCACTCATCGCCGAAGCGGGGATCGATCTGCGAGATCCCAAACTGTCGATCACGCCGGATGGACGGCTGATGATCGTGGCGGGAGGTTCCCTCTACAAGGGGAACACCTTCCTATCCCGCCGGCCTCGCGTGTTGTTTTCCAAAGACGGCACGCAGTGGACGGTCCCGACCCCGATTTTGAACGACGGCGCCTGGTTGTGGAGAGTCACCTGGAACAAGGGCACGGCCTACGGAACATCGTATCAGAAGGAATCGAACCAGATCGGACCTGTGGCCTTGTTCAAGAGTTCCGACGGGATCAGCTACGAGAAGGTGTGTGATTTTTCTCTGACGGACAGACCGAACGAAACGACGCTTCGATTTCTGCCGGATGATACGCTGCTGGCGCTGGTTCGCAGGGAAGAGGGGGAC
The DNA here is from genome assembly GCA_012517095.1 of Phycisphaerae bacterium. GTDB lineage: Bacteria > Planctomycetota > Phycisphaerae > Sedimentisphaerales > Anaerohalosphaeraceae > FEN-1350. The sequence goes on from JAAYVQ010000319.1 coordinate 1,071, forward strand.
AAACAGGCGATGATCGGATCGAGCCGGCCTCCCTATACCGATTGGACCTGGCAGAAGGCGGGGTATCAGGTGGGGGGACCGAATTTCATCATCCTGCCGGATGGAAAGATCTGGGCGGCCGGGCGATATTATCCGGGGGGGTACACAACCATCCTGGCCCGAATGGATTTGGATGGTTACCGGCCGCAACTGACTCTCCCCAGTGGCGGAGATACGAGTTATCCGGGCATGGTATGGCATGAGGGACTGTTGTGGATGAGCTATTACTCTTCCCACGAGGGGAAGGCAAAAATCTACCTGGCAAAAATCCAGTTACCCGGCGAGCCACCGTCGAAACCGTGAAGGGGTTCGGATTCTCTCCGCGATGACATTTCACAGGGCGCAACGAAGATTGAGTCGATTCCGGGGATATCGAACCCGGGATGGACTGGGATAACATGCGGATCGAATGTCTCCCGACCATTCCAGAACATTCCGGAGACACTGTTGACATCATTCGATGAAAATGCCATGATTTCCCTGTCGGATTTGAAAATGCCGTCAGGTTTGTATCGAAAGGAAATCTCTGATGACGATCCAATTTCGCGCGGACTGTAGCTATTCTCTGATCGTACCGACGAGCATGGGCGTTCGGATCACTCCGGTCAACGGCCAGCCCGTTCATTGCAGTAACACCTTCCTCCTGCAGGCCACCAGCGCCGAGTCCAATGTGGCCAGCGTATCCAGTTATCTGGGACTGCCGGTTAAGGTGCTGACCACCTTTGTCAAGGGCAGCCCGATCGCCCAGTTCATCAAGAACGATCTGGCCGGCCGACATATCGACTACGAGGGCAAGGATGTCGATCAGGGCGGACCGTGGGGATATCGCCACCAATTCAATATCGCCGACAGCGGATTCGGCGCCCGCGGGCCGCGGGTCCACAACGACCGGGCAGGCGAGGTGGGACGGACCCTGAGCGTTGAGGATTTTGATCTGGATCGGATCTTCGGCCGGGAGGGCGTGCGAATTGTCCATTTGTCAGGTCTTATCGCGGCCCTTTCACCCCAGACGGGGACCTTCTGTCTTGAACTGGCCAAGGCCGCCAAGAAACACAACACTCGGATTTCCTTCGACCTGAATCATCGCGCGTCGTTTTGGAAGGGACGCCAGGCGGAACTGCACGACATTTTTACCCAAATCGCTGCCCTGTCCGACATCCTTGTCGGTAACGAAGAGGATTTCCAGCTCTGCCTGGGGATCGAGGGGCCGGAGACGGGCGGAAAGAATCTCTCCAGTAAGATCGACAGCTTCAAAGTCATGATCCACAAGGTCAAGAAAGCATTTCCCAACGCCGCCGTTTTTGCGACGACGCTCCGCCAGGTTGTCAGTTCCAATTGTCACCTGTGGGGGGCGATCATGCTCGAAGGCGACACCTGGCATGTCGTCGAACCGCGAGAGATTCCGGTGCTGGATCGGATTGGAGGGGGCGACGGTTTTGTCGGCGGGATGCTCTATGCGATTCTTCGGGGCTGGGAGCCGGAGAAGTGGATCCAGTTCGGATGGGCGACCGGGGCGCTGGTCACGACGCTTCAGACCGATTACGCCCAGCCCGCGGATGAGGATCAAATCTGGAGCATCTGGCAGGGAAACGCGAGGGTGAAACGGTAGTTACAATAACAATCGAGAGCGTTTCATAACATCCTTATGCAGTGTATCATGTATCGGTATTGTGTACAAATATACCGTAGTCCGGCTGATTTTAAAATCGTCCCGGTCGATCAACAGAAAGAATACGAAGATGGTCATCAGGAATCTGAGCCGTTCCTTTTTCCTCGTAACGGTCATCCTTGGATTGGTTGGTACCTCAGGGACGATTGCACAAACAACCGAGGAAAACGGGATTCTTGCCGATACCAACGGTATTCCCGCTCCGCTGGAATCCGATCGTTCGCTCGTCGCCCACTGGACATTTGACGAATCGTCAGGTTCTATCTGTTCCGATTCGAGTGGTCTTGGCTGTAATGCCTCCCTCGAACACCCCGCCCCGGGAATTTCCCGGTCCCGGGGTATTCATGGCCGGGCATTGAATCTTCGCGGGGAATATGCGTTGCGAATCCGCTTCAATTCCCCCCGTGATCCATGGTCGAGCATCACTTTTTCGGCCTGGGTCCGACCCACTGATCTGTCAAGCTTTCGAGAAATTTTCCGACAGGAATGTCCGAATCGGATCCTGTTTTCATTTCAGGAAAATGGAACCATTTTGTCTTTGGGTTTGAATCTCAACGGCTATGTGGAATGTGACGCTGCGATCGAACCCGACCGGATTCTGGATGGGGTCTGGCACCATTGCGCCGCCAGCTTCGACGGCGAATGGATGCGGGTGTACCTCGACGGGCGTCTGATCGGCTCGCTCCATCGACCCGGTAAACTTGCCTTGTCGCCAGAAGTCCCGGCCTATATCGGCTCCAGCGGTGGAAACAGCGAGTTTTTCCAGGGTATGCTGGATGATCTGAGAATCTATAACGCAGCTCTTCCCCCCGAAACAATTTCCGCTCTGTATCAGAGCGGGAATGACGCGTTACGAAATCTTGCGGCGGAGATGGAAAAGGAACTCGACCCGATCTTTCCCAGAGACAAGTCCTTCTCCGAAACGCTGGCCCTACTGCGGCAACGAATATCGGGAACAGGCACGGAATTTGAAACCGATTTGGGGTTTGCGATTCAAACCCGGCTGAAAGTGAACTTCCCCACCGAATGTGAAAACTTTTTCGCCTGGACCGGAGTCCGTCCGATCGAATTCTTGACCCCTCCCGATCGGGGCTTTGAAAGTCGACTCGCCGGTCGTTTGGTCGAACTGGCACTGGAATACAAACCGGTGACGGAACGGCAGTGGAAGAATCAACCGCCGGATGCGATTCAGAAATGGCACGATCTGGACAAGGTCAAGCAACAATACGATCGTCTTGTGGCCGGAGGCGAGACATCGCGATCTTCGCCGGAATGGATCGAAGTAATTATGGCGGCCGGACCGCATGTGCAATTTCGTCCCTCGATCCACGAACCGGTCGCCCCCTATATCAAGCCGCAGACGCCCGAAACTCGCGACATGTCGGCCGTTGAGGCCCGCCAGGTCCTGGAGCGGGACTGGCTCCATCAGGCCGGACAGAATCCCGCGCCGGAACGCATCCAGCAGGAGATTGAATGGACCAGACAACTCATGGAACGAATTCGGACCACTTCTGATACAAAAGTGGACTTCACCCATGAGCTGGCTGATTTGGAGAAACTTGCGCAACAAGTCGTATCACTCGCTGTTCCTGATCGTGACCTCTACTTGAAGGTTCGGCAGTTGAAACGGCAAATCATCTTGAAGAATCCCGCGGTGGATTTTGACCGTGTACTCTTTGTCGATATGCCGTTTCCACAAGGATCTGAATGGCAGCACGAGACTCGACATCGACTGGGCTATATGGCCGTACCGGGTGCGCGCCTGTTGACCCTCGACGGACTGCGGCCGGACGGCAAGCTGACACAGATCATGCCGCAGGCCCCGCTTCATGGTTCTTTCTGGCGGCCCGACCTTTCCTGGGATGCCCGGAAGGTTTTGTTCTGTTTTAAGCCGCATAACGAAAAATCCTTTCACCTCTATGAAATCCATGTGGATGGAACCGGATTGGAGCAACTCACAGACGGACCGTTTGACGACCTTGACCCCATCTATTTGCCCGATGAACAGCACATTGTGTTCAGCACCACGCGAGGGCATACCTATGTCCGCTGCATGCCGCCGACGAACGCTTTTGTACTGGCTCGCTGTAACCGTGACGGCAGCAATCTGTATCTCATTTCGGCAAACAATGAGCCGGATTATCTGCCATCGGTTACCCATGACGGGCGCGTTCTCTACACACGATGGGAGTACACGGATAAACCCCTCTGGCGAGCGCAGAAACTCTGGACGGTCAATCCCGACGGAACGCAAGTTCTTGTGTATTGGGGCAATCAGAGTGTCTGGCCGGATGTGATGAAAGATGCCCGCTGTATTCCGGGCAGCCGACGGGTCATGTTCACCGGCAGCGCACATCACAACTGGTTTGCGGGTTCCATCGGCATCGTCGATCACGAATCGGGATTCAATTTTCCTACAGGCCTGACCAAGATTACCGCCGATGTGCCCTGGCCGGAATGCGGCAATGGTCCTGTGGATCCGGTTGAATCTCCTCGTTACCACTCCAGTGGAAAGTATGAAGCGTATTACTCTCCCTACCCGCTGAGCGAACAGGATTTCATCGTATCCGCCAATCGGGGAGGCAAGTTTGTCCTTTACCTGATGGATGTCGAAGGCAATCGCGAGCTGATCTACGAAGGCACACACCATGTCTTACATGCCATTCCGCTCAAACCCCGGCCAAAACCGCCGGTCATCCGGGACCGGGTTGTCTGGCCCGAGATCACCGGGCGGCAACACCCGGCAGATGGTATTCTTTTCAGCAGCAATGTTTTCCATGGCGCGCCTCCGGAATTACAGGAAAAGGCCAAATTTCTTCGAATCTTCAGCATCGACGCCAAGACCTACACTTATTGGTACAAACGGCCGTATATTTCCACCGGACCGGTGGTCTCGGCGGTCCAATCGGAAGGCGTGAAACGCTTGCTCGGAACGGTTCCCATCGAGAAGGACGGTTCCATCGCATTTCATGTATCCTCGGGCATACCGCTTCATTTCCAGTTACTGGATGAACAGCAGCGCGCGTTACACACCATGCGGAGTTTTGTGAATGTGATGCCCGGCGAACACCGCGGTTGCCTGGGATGTCACGAATCCAGCAGTCGCACACCCGAAGGACAGAGAAACACCCTCGCGCTACTCCAGGCACCCCAGTCGATCACGCCCCCGCCCTGGACCGATACGACCGTCAGTTATCCTCGCTATGTGCAGCCGGTTCTG
>JAAYVQ010000320.1 GCA_012517095.1 Phycisphaerae bacterium
ATATTGCCGCTTGGCCAGCAGGTCGATCCGGTCCAGCAGATGAACCTGGCCGACAATCAACCGCGTCTGAGCGTTTTCGTAATCCTCGCCGGAATTGTTTTGAACGCGGACATAGCCGGAGAGTTGAAGTTTGGTTTCATCGGGCGAAAGCGTGCCCATGTAAACGGCTCGCCACGACAGGCCGCTGGTCAGGTAGGTGATCTCCACAGGCAACAGGCCGGTCAGTTCGCTGTCGATGGACCACAAGCCGAGATTGCGTACCCGAGCCGGAAATCGCAGGTCGGCGATCTCGATCTTGTCGGCATTGGCCGTGGGTTGCATCTGCAAGCTGGTCGGATCGATCAGCGTATTCTCCCAGGCGAATTGCAGGTGGTTGCCACCCTGTTTGACGGTCAGATTGCGGACCTCACGGACCAGCGTCAGGTCAGCCGAGTTGTAGATCGTCAACTGCACCGAGTCCCGTCGCGGCAGCGTAACCAGATCCACCTTGGCCGATGCAACGGAGATCAGTATCGTTATTGAAATGAGAATCCATTGTTTGTTCATGGTTTCCAATCCTCCTGTCGGGTTCCCTGGAAGATCGTGGTCGAATATTCGAAGATCGTTTTCGAACGGGGTTCAAGTTTCAAGGTGAACTTGGCCGTATCGAGGTCTTCTTGTTCGTAGGTCCCGGTTTCGTCGCCGCGTTTGAGTTTCCAATACTGGGTATCGAAGTTCTGGAAGTATTCGACTTTGATGGCAATGTCGCGCGTGTTGGTGACCGTGACCTTCATCGTCCGGATGTCGTCCCACCCGGTAATGTTACCCTTGTTGTCGAAACGGAAGCTATCGGTCTTTTCATCCATCACCACTGGTTCGATCTTGACATAGGGCGTCGGACCCAGATCCAGTTCGACCTTCTCGTTGACGGGGATATACTTGGCGGCCGAAGTCCCGACATAAGTTAAATGTGCCGCTTCGCCGATGTCGCGGAAGATCCGCATGTCGCCTTCGGGCATGGCGTTGGCGCCGAGCTTGTGTTCCTTGTCATTGGTAAAAGACAGGAACTGATTCGTCTCGGTACCCCAGCGCGACGGATCATACTTATAGACGCTTTCGACGGGGATTTCGTCGGCCTTGAAAGACGGCAGACGCTTACCCCACGAGTGCGGAATCGTCTCCAGCCCCTCAATGGTGTAGAGATTGTATTCACTCAAACCCTCCTTGAGGACTTCTTTGACCTTCATCGCACCGCCAAAACCGCCAAAGCCACTGACACGGCCAAGGCCAAAAGCCATATCGCCGTCGAAATTCCACATATTCAATTTATCCGACGAATCATCCCATGTCACGGGTCCATTGATCACAGAGAAACTATCCACATCGTGACGGCCCCAGGCCCATTCCCGGTCGGACAATTCGGTGATCTGTTCCAGCAGGTGAACCTGTCCGACGACCAGACGAGTCTGAGCGTTTTCGTATTCTTCACCGGAGTTGTTATCGACGCGGACAAATCCGTCGAGCTTTAACTTCGATTCATCGGGCACGAGCGTCCCCATGTAGAAGGCCCGCCAGCTTATCCCGCTGGTCAGGTAGGTCACCTCCATCGGCACCTGCCCGGTAACCTCTGAGCGGATCAGCCAACGGCCGATTTGTTTGAGTCGCGCCGGATACACGAGTTGCTGGACAAGAACTTTGTCTTTTTGCTCCAGCGGCTCCAGCGTCAGCGAGGTCGGATCGATCCGCGTGTTGACCCACATCAGTTGCAACCAGTTCCAGCCACGCTTGAGCGTCAGGTTCCGCCGCTCACGGACCAGCGTCAGGTCGGCCGAGTTGTAGATCGTCAATTGCAGTTCGTCACGGCGCGGCAGGGTCACCAGTTCGATGGCACTGGCCGGGGCAAACGGAGGCGTGGCGTCGATGTCGTTGTCGGTTTTCAAACCGACGGAATCGGCTGCAAATCGGGAGATACCTTCGCCGTCAAGCAATTCCGGTTTGGCGGGAGTTACCACCGCAACCGCCTTTTCTTCCAGAGATTGTTTCGGCGTTTCAGTGGGACGGGCCATTTCAAATGTTATCGGAGACTTCCCCTGATCCGATTGTCGGTCGAACTGTTGCACAAAAATCGCCGCGCCTACACCGACGACCAGAATCGCCGCAGCCGCCGACAACCACATCATCGGTCGCATACGCCGACTTGGCGTCCGGTGGGCCGCCCCAACAATCGCCCGCTCGATCAAACCTTCCGGAACGGCCATCTCCTCCCGCAGCAGATCCAGAGACGCAAACTTTGCTTGCAGTTGTCCTGCCAGTATTCGGCAGGACTCGCACTCGACCAGATGTTGTCGGGCCTGATTCGCCGCCGTCGGTTCCAGCAGATCAAACTGCAATTGGATGAGCAAATCTTCGGTCAGATGGGGATTCATAGGTCACCTCCCGTCGGAGACGGAAGCAGTTGAGCCAGCGATTTAAGGGCACGGAACATCTGCGTCTTGACGGTTCCGGCCGAACAGCCGAGAACCACAGCCACTTCGGAATAACTGAGTTGCTGGTAATACGACAGGACCAGCGTCGTCCGCTGCTTGGGGGGCAGAGCGTCGATTGCCCGCCGTACCCGTTTGCGCTTTTCCTCCAGTTCCATCGACGCCGACGGTTCCCCCACTCGCGGGTCGGCCAGTGTTGCTGAAAATTCCGGGCAGTTTTCCCCGTCTCCACAGGTTGCCGAAAGAGACACCACCTGCAAACGCCGCTTTCTCCGAAAGCTGTCCATCGCCAGATGCGTCGCAATCCGCAGCAGCCACGCCCGCACATGTTCGGTGCGAAGCGTGCGGGCCTTTTCATGCGCCCGGGCAAAGGTCTCCTGTAACAAATCTTCGGCCATACTGCGGTCTCCGGTCAGACGAACCAGGGCGGCGAACACACTGGGCCCGTGGCGGCGCAGCACTGTGGCAAACGCCGCCGAGTCGCCCCGGCAATGGGCATCCATCAAGCTCTTGTCAGTTGGTTCCATCAAAGCCCGTGCTCCATCTGCCTCTTAGACACCCCACCGGCCCCTTCCGGTTGACACGAAAATCAAATTTTTCTCTACCCTCGGCGCATAACAACCTCCGCGAAGGCAGGATTTGCCGGAGCGGTGGATGAAAGATCGCTTTAGGGGGAACATCCACCTCGAACTGACCTTGCGGGTTCATTTCTCGTGGCTGCCACCCATTGAAACAATAATATTCTTTCGATTGGAAGCCCCCAACTTTATGTTGGGGGTTCTTAAACCCCGGGAATTAATCCGGGGCTTACATCTTCCACGGCGCTCGGACGGGCCGGGCCAGCAGACGGTTGGCCGCATCGTCGCCGATGAATTCCTCTTTGGCCGGGTCCCACTTCAGCGACCGACCCAACTTATAGGCAATGATGGTCAAATGACCCAGCGAGGCCGAACGGTGGCCGATTTCCTCATGCGTGCTGGGCTGCTGGCGCGTGCGGATGCACTCGAACCAGTTGTCGTGGTGGTTGTTTCCGCCGGTGACTTCGCGGTTCTTGAGCCCGATCTCGTCGAAGATCGAATCCGGTCCGCCTTCGATCGGCCCGCCAGTCGTCATCGAGGTGATCCACCCCTTCTCGCCGACGAACACTCCGCCGAAGTTTCCCGCCAGTCGCGCCCCCGCTGGTACGGCCTTATAGATATCCTTAACGATGCCCCAGTGATCGACCAGATGTAACAGCGTGCCGTTGGCGTATTTGCAGGTCATCGTCGGAAATTGTCCGCTGGAAGGATGGATGAATTCGACGGGCCCGCTGGTTTCGACACCCAGCGCGTACTGGATCACATCGGCTGCATGCGAATGGAACCAGGTCGATGACGCGGCGCCATAATCCTCGCAGAATGACCACGGTACCACGCCGGGGCTGGGATTGATATGCAACAGCTTACAGTACGGCCGAAACGCCGCCGGCCCCACCCACATCTCCCAGTCCAGGCCGTCCGGAACCGGATCAGCCGGTAGCTCGACATCCGTCGGGTAATATAATGCGCCTTGTTTTTCCACGCTGATCGCTGACGCATAGGGCCTGAACCGCTCGGCCCCGATAAAGCTCGATAGCGGCGCCCACAGGGTAAAGACCGACTGAACCTTGCCGAGACCTCCGTTGCGAACAAAATCGCAGACACGACGGATCGTCGGGTTCGAACGGTACTGAGTGCCCGTTTGAAAGACGCGTCCGTTCCTCCGGATCACCTCGACCAGCCGCCGCCCCTCCCGGATCGTCAGCGAGATCGGCTTTTCGCAATACACATCCTTGCCAGCCCTGGCCGCATCGATTGACTGTAACGAGTGCCAGTGGTCCGGCGTGGCGATGACCACGCCGTCGAGATCTTTGCGTACGATCAGCTCGCGGTAATCGTTGTACGCAATGCAGCCGTCGTACTTTTCCCCCGCCCGCTGAGCGGCATAGGTTTGATCGACGAAGGCCTTGGCACTGTCCCGCCGAACCGTGTCCGGATCGCACACGCCCAACACCTGGATCTTCGGATCCCCCGCAAGTCGGTGCAGATGACCCTGGCCCATAGCGCCATGGCCGAGAAGTCCCATGGTCAATCGCTCGCTGGCCGGTTTGGCACCATCGGCGCCAATGGCCGAGCCGGGGATGAGCCATGGCAGCGCGACGATTGCACCCGCCGCTGTTGACCGCTGCAGGAATTGTCGCCGGTTAATCCCGATTCGAATACGAGAATTCAAAGAGTTCATAGGTGTCCTTTCTGTGCCTGTTGAATACTGAGTTGGTTGATTCGTTCGACGGCCGCAATGAGCTCGGCCTTCGGGGTGTTTTTCGATACCTCGATGAAATGGATCGGGGCGGCGCCGGCGGCGGCCGAACTGTCTTCGGGAATCATGTGGATGCCGAATTCGCTGCTTAATGATGCAACATTCTCAGTTTTCTCCGTCGGTTTTGCAATGACGGTTTCGATGCCCATCTTGCGGAGAAAGTCAAATGTCCGATGAAACTCGGCCGGATCGTTGTTCAATGAACCCGTGCGGCAAGCCAGTAACCGCGCACACGCGGCATCCAGTTTCAAACGAATGGCCCGCCGCTGGTCGTCATTGAGTCGGGAATCAAACGGCACAGAGAGATCATTGCTGACCTTCATGCCATACTCTGCCGAGACATTCAGCAATCCCAATTCCGCGGCGCGATCGATCGCTTCGAACAAGGTCCAATCTTCACCCGTCTTTGGCGACAGCGCCACACGCCAGCCGAGCTTTTCCTGCGCCCGTACCGCCTCGGTCAATTTCGCGCTGGGCGTGGTCGGCGCTGCCAGGTCGCCCAACACAAACTGCGTCGCCCCGAGATAAAACTCCAACATCTTCGGATCCCAGAATACCGATGGATTGTGCGCGATCGTACAGTGAAAGACCCGCCCTCGGCCGTACTGCCGTACCCACGCCAAGGCATAATCGCCATCCTCGCGAAAGCAGTTGCCCAGTTCCTTGCCTTGTTTGAGGTCGGACTTGTCGATGTCGATACTCATCAGGACCCGGTTTCGATTCCGCGAATACACCTGCTGGTATCGGAACAACTCGTCGCGGTATTCGAACGGCTTTCCTCCGAACGGCCCGACCACCGGATGCCCCGGATCGTCCAACCGGATCATCACCCGTTCGTCGGCCGCACGATGGTTGGCCCCCCGCGCCCCGAGCATAATCCCAAACTCCGGCCAATCCTCTGCGGCCCCTTCGGTCCACCGTGTAAACGCCACGGTCGTGCCGTGAACCCCCATCAGCCCCCCGCCGCCATACACAAAATCGATCAGGTTCTGCCGCAGGACAGGATCGACGAAAAGATTCCCGACATTGTTATTGAAAAACACCGCATCGAACTGCTTCAAGCTCTCGGCCGCAAACACCGCCGGATCCCGGCTGACCACCGTCGAAAAAGTCCCGGTCTTTTCCCCCATCCGTGTAAACGCATAATTTGCCGTCGGGATCGATCCGTGCCCGCCGTAGCCGACATTCAAATCGAAGATCAGAAGTTTTCTCGGCCGTTTTGGCACAGCCGCCGCTCTTCCCGGAAGCGCCGCCTCCACTTTCGCTTGCCAGTCGGCCTCTGCCACAGCCCATGTCTTGCCTCCAGCCCCCATAGCCAGCAGCCCCGTCGCCCCGGCCGTGCCTTTCAAAAACCCCCGCCGCGTCAACCTTGCGCCGCTATGTCTCTGGCCCGTTCGATCCATGATGAGTCCCTGTCCACACGATTGAAATCCGATTGCCCTTCCGATGCCACCATTGTAGAACTCCCGATCCGGCCGTCAAGAAATCCATTTTTCTTTCAGAACCAATTTGTCCTTCGTTTGTGTATGGCACGGCGGGTCTATACGGCCCCGGTCGTTACGACCGACTCCAGCTATGACAACCTCGGCCGGATCACGGCCGTCGATGCCGGCACAAGCCGCTCCAAGTTCCGCACAACCTATGTTTCCAATGAGCACAATATCGACCGACAGTATCTTGACTCTCTCACTGGTTCCCTCTACAAATTCTTTTAGACGCGATTGACAGGATGAACACGATTTATACGGGAGGTTGAATAGAGGTTGACGAATGAATCCTGCTGAAATCCGAACTGTTGCATATCCGGCTCATCCAGTTATAATCATGGACAGGATTTACAGGATGAACAGGATTTCAATAAAGGACTCGGGAGAAACACGATTCAAAGGAGGACAACACGGATATGGATACCCGCGAGATTACCGAGATCATCATCGGCTGTGCATATCGGGTTCACAATGAACTGGGTTCGGGGTTTCTGGAGAAGGTCTATGAAAATGCCCTGGCTTTGGAATTGGTCGGGTCGGGTCTGCAGGTCAAACAGCAGGAACCGATTGCCGTCTATTATCGTCAGAAGCTTGTCGGGGAGTATTTCGCGGATTTGGTCGTGGAGGATCGTCTCCTGATCGAATTGAAGGCCATTCGATCTTTGGCGGCGGAGCACGAGGTGCAACTGGTCAATTATCTGGCGGCGACCGGGAAGGAAGACGGCCTGCTGATCAACTTCGGTTCGTCCGTGCAGGTCAAACGCAAATATCGCCAGTACCGGCCGGGAAAAACCAGCACAGCATCCGAACCCAAAACAAAATGAAAAATCCTGTAAATCCTGTTCATCCTGTCCAAAATAGTGGTTTGAGTGACTACGACGCCCTCGGCCACCGCGTCCGCAAGATCGACGCCATCGCCGGCACGACCACCCTCACCTACAACGACCCCGAATGGCGGGTCCTGGCCGAGTACGCCCCCACGAACAATCAGCAACTCCGCAAATATGTGTACGGCAATTACATTGATGAGGCGCTGGTTCTGATCGATACCTATGCTAGCGACAATTCGCCCGTCGGGACCTATTACTTCCTTCACGATCACCTGTACAGCCCAGCCGTGCTGATTGGCTACGATGATGAAAACGAAATATGGATCCCGGTCGAAAGGTATGAATACGGCGCTTATGGAACTCGCCATGTGTATGATCAGAACTTTGGGAATCGGACCAATACCAATTACGGCGTTTATGTTGCCTTCCAGGGCCATATCCACGACCGTCTGGACAACGGCAATCTGAACCTTCTTGATGCCCGATATCGTACCTACGATCCGTTTGCCGGGCGCTGGTTGATGCACGAGAAACTGGGGATATATGAGATTGATCGCAAGAATAGATTCAAACCGTCTCGCCAATTTGATGAGGGTACGAATCTCTATGCAGGATTTGCTTCCAATGCCATTAAAGCATTAGATCCTCTTGGTTTATTTACGCAATATGTTTGTTGTACGGATTGCCAAGAGCGATCTCTCAAGAATGATGAACGCAGTGCACAGGCCCAGATCTATGCTCTTCAAAGCGCAATCCGCGCGGCTATCTCGGCAGACACGGGGCAGTATCCATGGTTCACAAACTTCAAGCTTAATAATGCTCTGAGTATTTTGCAAAGGGCTTCGTATAAGCTGACATATGGAGTGGCTATATGTGAAAAGAGTTGTAAAGCAATTGCATGGGCATGGCCAGGCGGAAGAGCAGTTCACGTATGCCCTGCTTATTGGCGGATTAAAGATGAGGCCCAAGCGGCGTCCTTGGCTCATGAAGGAACCCATATGGGTGCTGCCACAACAGATGCAACATACTTCTGGCAAAATGGACGGGCACCTCATGATGCAGGGATTATTGGATGGGACATTATCGCTTCGACATATGATACATGGATTTTGACCGGATTCTGCGTTCCGGGTTTCAATTGCCCGGCAAGTGTATCCTATAATGCAAATAGGGGAAATAACGAATGTCCAGCAAATGCACAATGAACACGGTTATTTTGGGGATCCTATGTTTCTGGTTAGAGGGATGTGATCTTCCGTTGACCAATCCATTTGAGGAAAAGAACTTGGTATGGGAAGATTCTTCCAACGGAATATATGATACACATGCCAATGCATACTGTATGTATGGTGGGAAAGGTAACATCGTTCTTCTTCACTGGCAAGGAACGCAACAATTGTCAACAATGGATGTTCTTGTAATTCTCTGTTTAACGTCTAAAGATAATCAACATATCCTTGACCAAGGTTTGGCAATAGAGACATCAGGTCTCTTCCTTACAGATAGTGGTAATTTAGTAAGGCTTCGCAAACTTAATCCGGACGATTTGGTTGTTAGTCCGATTATGTCATCGGGCTGCCAACCCCTTACCTATTCCGGACAACTTACGGGGAAATCTAATTTTGACGAAGGAACAGATTTGAACTGGTTGAAATTTAAGGTAAAACCCCAAAAGAATTCTGTAAAGATACAAGAACTCTTTGGACGCTTGGAGCCCCTTCTCCAGAAAGAACCAAGTGCACTATCCTTATTGGAATGCCCTGCTATCAAAGAATTAAGAGTTGCGACAAAATAGTCATTTGTCTTCAATTAATGAAGAAACAATGGGCAACATCATTGACGAGGCCCTGGTGCTTGTCATTCCCGCTCAGGCGGGAATCCAGACCTATTACTTTCTCCATGACCACCTGTATAGCCCGGACGTGCTGATCAATTCCTCCGGCACTGTCGTTGAGAGATATGAATACGATGCTTATGGCACAACCCACTTCATGGACCCGGGTTTCGGGAACCGTACCGCGACGCAGTACGGCGTAACGACCCTCTTTACCGGCCGCACGCTCGATACCATCGACTCCGGCGCCCTCAAGATCTCGTATTACCGCCACCGCTACACCGATCCCTTCACCGGCCGATTCCTCCAAGAAGATCCTATAGGTATTCTTCTTGAAAATCAATATAGGTTTTTCAAACCTTTGTCACAATATATGGACGGCTTATCACTCTATCAATATGTCTTCTCGCAACCAACCAATTATTTAGACCCAAGAGGTCTAAGTGTTGCTGTTGTGCCTCCCCCGAGAGTTACACGATTATTATTTTGTCAGTGCAAAGGAACCTGTGGACCAGATATTACTCATGAATTCTACGATTTATTGAGGAGAACTCGAATTTATCTCCATCAGCAGTTTCAAGATCCTGCAGTCAAAGCAACCGTCTGCGGAATAGGTGGTATATATCATCCAGCGGGGTGGGATATCTCATCATTTTTCAATCCGTGGTACGGATATGTTGGGAAATACCCTTCAGGGAAAGCTTGTCAAGAAACGGTTACATTTGCCGGGAGTTGTGTTAATAAGTGGGAATTGAACTACTATTATTTTGGTTTCCTTAATCGGTTATGTGGAAATAGTAAGAAATTTATGCAAGGGTTTGTTCATCTTTGGACAGCTACTCGACCTGATGATCCTTACTGCAAATCTTTATTCGCAGATGCAGGGTATGAAGGTGGAGGCTCTATTTCTTGTCCCTTAAAAGAATGTTCTATGGATAAATGTTGTAGTACAAAAAATGTCCCCAAATGGAACCAACTACTTCAAGGCAAAATTGCAGGAACACCTTGGGGTGATGAAACACCTGTTATTCCTCGAGATGGTAACGGCCGTCGAACTAGGCGTAAGTCCCCAACGGACACAATTTCGACTCCATCGGCAACGGACGAATGGGAACTCTTGGGATTTTGACTTGGTTTGATCGTTTAGGGAACCAGAAGTGAATATACGAACAAAATATCCTAACATCTTTGTTGTTGTTAGTACTACAACGCTACAAGTGACTCCAATCGCAAGGAATTGTGTCTTTGAGTAGGATACCAACAGCATGTAGTTTCCGGAGGGTTCGGCGGCGATGGCAGCGGGCGGCTTTGGCATTTCGCCGCTGCGTGCGAAGCAGG
>JAAYVQ010000321.1 GCA_012517095.1 Phycisphaerae bacterium
ACGAAATGCAGCCGGCCGGAATTGGAGCGTAATGGCGACCGAAGAGATCAGCTTCCGGTCAGTCCCAGCCGCTGGAGTTCGTGGCGGATCTGTCGCTTGGCCCGGACAAATCCCGTGCGGGCAGATGATTCGCTGCAGCCGATCCGATCGCTGATCTGGGCATAGGACAGCCGCTCGAAACACCTCAGGGTCACGACCCGGCGATGGAACTCCTTGAGCCCGGCGACGGCCGAGGCCACCTGCCTACGGACTTCCTGTGTCTGGAGGATCTGGCCGATTTCGGGATCATCCGGATCCGTCATCCCCTCGACGGTACCCTCACTGAGCATGGAAAACCGCACGGCCGATCGTCTCCGATCACGATAGAGATTGCGGACTTCATTGGAGGCGATGCGATAGAGCCAGGCGCGGAAACAGGCCGGTTCCTGTAATCGGCAGATCGAACCGACCACATGAACCATCGTTTCCTGCAGCAACTCTTCGGCCAGTTCAAGGTTGCCGACCGCCGAAAGCAGGTACCGCCGCAGGCCGGGGCTTTCCTGTTCGATCAGATCGGACAAGGCAACCCGATCGCCCTGCCGGGCCCGGTTGACGCGATCCAACCGGATGGCCGTTTCGATCGCTTCCTGTCCCGCCGGTGCATTCATTTCCAGAATGTCGCATTCCTGAACCTGATTGTCCATTGCCATGCCTGTCGTTTCCATGGTCAACCTCCCTTCGCTTTACGCCCTGTTCCTCGTATCCGGCACCATACCGAGCCGGTGTTACCGGATTGTGACCGAAATCTGTCCTCTGCGTCACGGGCCCCGATCTTGACGATCGCAACGAATCGCGATATGGTTAAGGACCGTTGAGCAAAGGAACCAAGGTAAACGATACCCGATACGGCGGCGGACAGTGCCATAATTGGAGGACAATTATTACGCAGCCGGTCGGGAAGACGAGGATCGCGATTATGATGGAAGAACACCTCACCGAGGAGCATTTGTTCGTGCAGGATCTGCTGCGGGATCGAGATATCACGGTCACGCAACTGGCACAACGAGCGGGACTGGCGGACTCAACCGTTTATGAGTATACGGGAGGGCGCCGAAAGAATATTCCGCTGGTAGTGTGGCGCGCCTTGTACGAATTGACGGAGGATGTGCGGATTCCAAACCTGATCATGGGCGAAGGCAAAGGATTCATGGTCCCGATCCCGCACCCCGACTCGATCGATCCGAGCGAGATGACCCTTAAGCAACTCATCGAAAAACGCAAGACGGATCTGGAGTGCGAGATGGCGATCCTGGATATTGTGGCCGACGGTAAAATCGACAAGGCCGATCGGATGGCCATCGAACGATACCGCGATTCCTATCCCGAAGCCATGAAACTTGAAGCGCAGATTTATTTCACGATCATGGAGGCGTACGAAAAAGCCACCCGTGGAAAGGCAACAAAATGACCCTCGGATATTTTATGGGTACCTATAAAACGCGAGAACCGGCTCGGAAGTGCTCCGGCCGGTTCCCGCCTGGAGGACTGTGACGCTGAGGAAGGTTTATTCGTTCGTCGCGGCGGTTTGGGCCGAGACGACAGGTTCATCCGAAAAAGCCGGGGCCTGCTGCTCCTGCTGCAAGAGGGCCTGAAACAATCGTCGAAATTGCATATCTACAACATCCTGGCCGACATATCGAATTTCGCCAAAGACGCTGTCGTAATTTGCGCGGGTCTGCGGAACCAACAAAACAGCATGGCACTGCTTACACTCCACTTTCCGCCCCGCATACTCATCCGGGGCATTCAATATCATCTGACATTTTTCACATTTCATCGTAATCATAATCGGCCTCCTTTCTGGCCGAATCGCCCTTCTTGCCCATCTTCACATTCCATTTCCGGGCCTTTCATCTATCCAGACGCTTAAGATCGCTGAAAATTACAGGATTCGGGGATTTTTTACAAATCCTTTACATTCCATTACTTATGTGG
>JAAYVQ010000322.1 GCA_012517095.1 Phycisphaerae bacterium
ATGATCTTCGGGCCGCTCGGCGGGATCCCGCCGTACTGGCGGTGGATCGATTGCAGCTTCGGGGCGGTGGGGATCGTGCCGCTGGCGCTGGCGTATCGGATGATACGGGGGTACGAGAAAACCTGTTCTCAACGAGTTCCGGAATGGGTACAATCCCCAAAGATGGATGGTATCCGATGAAAATATCCGATGGATAGCGGGAAGGATTGGGGATGAGCCACACAGTTCGGCCGAAGGCGGCGTTTCTTACGGCAATTGTCAGTTGGTGTCTTCTTTGGGAGGTGAGTTTCGGAGTCCAGATCACGGCCGGGCCGTATTTGCAGTGTCCGGGCGATTCGTCGATGACGATCGTATGGATCACGGACTCCAATTGCACGAGCTGGGTCGAGTACGGCTCGGGCCAGACGCTGGATCAGAAGGCCATCGCCAGCCATCATGGACTGATCGACGCATATCAGCGGATTCACAAGATCACGCTTTCGGGACTCAAGCCCGGGACGGAATACCGATATCGGGCGGTATCGAAAGAGGTTGTGGTATTCGAGCCATACAAGATCACTTTCGGGGAGACCGCGGCCAGCGAAGTTTCGACATTCACTACGCTGGACAGTAGAAGGGAGGCCGTATCATTTGTTGTGCTCAACGATATCCATGAAAACAACGCAAATTTGACGGGGCTGATGAAGATTGCGGCGGCCCAGCCGTTCGAGTTGGTGTTTCTAAACGGAGATATTCTGGGGCATATCGAGGATGAGACGCAGATCGTCGAACATGTGCTCAGGCCGTGCACGGATCTGTTTGCCGCGCGGATTCCGATGGTTTATGTGCGTGGCAATCACGAGACCCGAGGCAAGTTCGCACGGATGCTACCGGATTATGTCGGACTGGAAGAGGGGCGATTTTATCGATCGTTCGATCACGGGCCGGTACATTTTGTCGTGATGGATTCGGGGGAGGACAAGGCCGACAGCGATAAGGAATATTACGGGCTGGCGGATTTTGATCAATATCGGAGCGAACAACAGGCGTGGTTAGAGAAGGAGATTCGGTCGGAGGCGTTTCGGAAGGCGGCGTTTCGGGTGGCGCTCATTCATATGCCGCTATACGGATCGAATGACTGGCACGGACCGATCGATTGCCAGACAAAGTGGGGACCGTTGTTCAACGAGGGGAAACTGGATCTGATGATCTCGGGCCATACACATCAGTATCGAATTCTGGAACCCGAGGAGGGGAAACATGGATATCCGGTTGTGATCGGGGGCGGTCCGAAGGCCAAAGGGGCCGTCGTGATCCGCGTGGAAGCGACGAAGACAACCCTGAATCTGACGATGACGCGGGATGACGGCGAAGTAGTGGGACAATATCGGGTGGAGAAATAGAGTTCCTTTGAGCATCCAATAAAAAAGGGCAGGTTTCAAACCCGCCCTTGGAAGTCCTATTGTTACCAATTCCGCCGAGGGATTATTTCCAGTGGGCCGAGAAGATGGCAAAATCGGCCTGGTCGATGAAGTTGTCCGGCGGGAAATTCAGGTCGCACTTGGCATTCCACTCAGGATCGCCGGGTTGAGTGAGCCATGCATTGGAGAAGATCACGAAGTCATCGACATCAACATCGCCGTCGCCATCCAAACTGACGGGGTCATATTCCGGAGCGAAGATAAAGCCGTTTGTGAGCCATTCCTCGGCCATGATGGCGAAGTCCTCGATGTTGACCACGCAGTCGCCGTTAGCGTCGCTCATGAGCGTACATTGATAGATCGTGAAGGGCGCATCGCTGACATCGGTCGCAAACGCGACGGGAGAAGACGAAACACGGACCATGCACTCCTGGGAATTGGCGATGGGGACAAACCAGTTGTAGGTTCCGGTATTCCCGACATTGGGCGGAGAGACGGGGATCCACGAGGCGCCGTTATCGATGGAGTATTCGACTGCGACATCGAGGATTCCGGCATCGGCGGTCCAGGCGATAGTCTGTACGGACCCGGTAGCCCAAACCTCGCCGCCGTGGGGGGTGGTCAGGGCAATGGTGCCGATTTCTTCCAGGGCTAAGGCATGACGAACGCCGGCGGACATTTTTCGGAAGAAGTTACTGGAAGGCACATTGTGCTGACCGGAGGAGTTGTCACCCCAGGCCACGATCGAGCCGTCGGTTTTTCGGGCCAGGGAATAATTCCCCTTGGCCGCGACGGTGACATAGTCATTTCCGGCCGGGACAGTACACTGGCCGGAGGTGTTGAGGCCCCAGGCGACGAGAGAACCATCCTTTTTGAGAGCGACACAATGATAGCCGCCGGCGGCAACACCCTTGAAGTCGGCGGTTGTGGGGGCATTGGTGATTTGTTTGTTGGTATTGTTGCCCCAGACGACCAGGGAACCGTCGGCTTTAAGGGCGATACTGTGGGTGTGGCCGGCGTCGATGGCGGTAAAGGTACTGCCCGAAGGCGGCGTGCTGACACCGGAGGAACTGTAACCCCAGGCGGCGAGAGTGCCATTGGCTCGAAGGGCTACACTATGCCAGCCACCGCCGGAAATGGCGACGAAGTCGTTTCCGGTCGGGCAGACGGTCTGATTGTAGGCATTGTTTCCAATGACCTGGAGGGAACCGTCCTTGTTTAACAATACGGTATGGTATTCGCCTGCGGCAACGGCTTTATAGTCGGGGGCCGTGGGGAGATTGCATTGGCCGTCGCCATTGGTTCCCCAGGCGACGACGGAACCGTCGGATCGGAGGGCCACGCTAAAGTCGTAGCCCGCGGCAATATCAGAGAAATCACTGCCGGCCGCCGGGGTGGCCTGGCCGGAAGAATTGTCGCCCCAGCCGAGAATCGTTCCGCCGAAAGATACCGAGGGGACAGCCAGAAGGATTGCCAGGGATAACCCGAACACCCAGAATTTACATGTCGTCATTTCCATCCGCCTTTCAATCGATTTGTTCTTCATTTCCCCCGGGACGGACCCGCGGGCGGAACGACAATCGGCCCACACACGGGTTTGGGCCGCACGAATTTACTCGAGATAAAGGGGATCGAAAGCCGGTTTGTCTTGCGGGACCGCTTTCTCACCGCTCCTCAGGAAACCTTATAGTACCCGATTTTGGGTTGTTTGTCAAGGTTTTCTATCGTAATTTTTGGGCTATTCTCTTTCGAATCAGGGTCGAAAGCCGGTTTTTTCGGTTATTTATGATCGGCCGACTTGAAACTCAGGACAGCCGTGACAGGAAAATGATCGGAAGGATAACGGCCATCGACTGAGGTTCGGACGATTTCGGCGGCCAGGGCGTCCCATTCGGGGCTGATGAAAATATAGTCGATTTTGTCGCCGTCGGGGACGCCTTTAAATTCGTTAAACGAGCCAACCTGCTTTTCGTCGGGGTGGACCTTGCGGAAGGAATCCGCCAGAGGATAAGGGGTTACGGGGGAATTATCCAGACCTGACTGGCCGGTGAGGTAGGCGATAACAGGGTTGGATTCGCCGACATTAAAATCACCGGAGAGGATACAGGGCTCGTCGCGATGTGATCGATTGGCCATTCGTTCTGCCAGGAGGATTGCACTGCGCTGGCGAGAGGGCTGGCTGATGTGGTCGAGATGGAGGTTAAAGTAGTAGAAGCCCTTCCCGGTGGAACGATCAACCAGCCGGGTCCAGGTACAGATACGAGTGATGGAGTTGCCCCAGGATTTGGAGCCGGGGACTTCGGGGGTGTCGGAGAACCAGAAGGTGCCGGATTCGGTCGAGTCAAGACGGTCGGAACGATAGAGGATGCAACTGTGTTCGCCTTTGCGTTTGCCGTCATCCCGGCCGACGCCGATCAGGACATAACCGGGTATCAATTGCTGAATATAGTCGATTTGGAAATCCAGGGCTTCCTGCAGACCGAGCAGGTCAGGATCGAATTGTCGGATTGTCTTGACAACCAGGTCCTTACGGTTGTTCCAGTGGTTGGGGCCGTCATTGGCGGTGCCGTAACGAATGTTGAAAGACATGACCTTCAGCGGATTGTTTGAGGATTGAAGGGACGCCGGCGCAGAACCGGGGGTTGGCGAACAACCCGACAAAAGAATCCCGGCGAATCCCAGCAGCAGAAGCCGTCGCGTGACAAGTCCCATTCGATTTGTGATCCCGTTGATTTTCATAGCCATGCCTTTCCATGTCCGGTTACATTCGGGCTATTCTATTCCGGTTATGGGGGAATTTCAAAGGGGATTTCGACGGATTATAACGATCGGAGGGGATTCACAGGAAATAGGGTGTAACGGCGGGTATTCCCGAAGACTCCAGATTACCGAGCAGGATCACCAACGGTTCGTCGGGTACGGATATTCCCTGCCGAATAGTAGCTACGATCTGGGTCTGAAAGGAGCAGTCATGCAATCATCCGTTGCACGATGGGGGGTTGGAGAGTGGGTAGTGTTGTTTTGTCTGCAGGCGACGACTTGGGGGGGAGTGTTTTATGTGGATTCGGATGCGCCCGAGGGGGGAGACGGAAAGAGCTGGGCCGGGGCCTATACGGATCTGAATCGGGCCTTGGATGAAGCGATTTCCGACGATGAGATTCGGGTAGCAGGGGGAGTATATCGGCCGGGGCCGGTGGGGGGAAACCGGGAGTTATCCTTTTTCATCGATACTTCCATTACCCTGCTGGGAGGATATGCGGGTGCTGGACAACCGGATCCGGATGCCCGCGATATCGCGGCGTATCCAACCATTCTATCCGGCGATCTCAACGGCGATGATGCGGTCGTATTGGGTCTGGAGGATCTGCCGGGGGAGCCAACACGGCAGGACAATGTCTATCATGTGGTCAAATTCGGCCAGAATTCGGAGAGATCGGTTCTGGAGGGTTTCATTATTACCGGCGGCAATGCCAATGGGTCTGAGTGGTATAATAGCGAAGGCGGCGGGATTTCCGGCTGGGACTATTATTTTTCCCCTCCGCTCTTCCGCTTTTGTACGATCGAATTTAATTCGTCGGGTCAATCGAGCGGTGGAGCATATGTGCAGGGACGATTTGAAGATTGCGTTGTACGGTTCAATTATGCCGTTAATTATGGGGGGGGCCTGGGCTCAGTTCGGGAGATTACGCGCTGCGTGATCGAGGACAACGGCTGTGGACAATACGGGGGAGGGCTGAATCTGTGGTCCGCCCGAGTTGTCGATAGCGTTATTCGAAAAAATACGGCCGCCTATGGGGGTGGAATTTATGCGGGTCCTGCCGGGATCGAGATGACCGGCTGTACGATTGAAAACAATCATGCCTCCGTTGACGGCGGGGGGATTTATGTATCCAACTGCGGGACCTGCAACGGATTTCCGGTATTGTATCGATGTCGAATTATCGGGAATACGGCCGGTGGTAACGGTGGAGGATTCTACGAAGATCCGTCCGAAGGATGGTTGTGGAGTTGTCTGATAGCCGGGAATACGGCCGGCGGCATGGGTGGTGGAATCTATGAAGGCAGCGACGGGTATTGTGGAATCGTCAACTGCACCGTCTTTACTAACACCGCAAACGATGGCGGCGGGATGTTGTATCTGAATGCGTATAGTACCATCGAGGGCATTGTTCGAAACTGCATTTTCTGGGGCAATACGGATTTGACCGGTACGGGAACCGAACCGGCGCAGATTCACCTGGTTGGCCAATACAGTACCGGCCATGTGCCCGATGACGGTCCGCTCTCGGCGCTGGCCTATCATTGTTGTATCCAGGGTTTGACGAATTCCTACACGGGGTCAGGCAACATTTCTTCCGACCCTCACTTTGTCGATGGGTACGGCCAAGACGACCAGCCCGGCACTGATGATGACGATCTTCGATTGTTGGAAGATTCACCCTGCATCAACGCCGGTGACAATGGGATGTATTCCTGCGAAATGATCATTCCCGGCACATTGCCCGGGACCGGAACCGGAACTTCCAACGGAACATTCCCCGGAGAAGAGGGCTACTCAATGTGTGGCCGGGCCTTGTTTGATCTGGACACCCGGGCCCGCATCCGAAACGGAATCGTCGATATGGGCGCCTATGAACAAAAAAGCCCTGGCGGAAATATTATTTATGTCGATGATTCGGCCCCCGGCGCCAACGATGGAACCTGCTGGGGCGATGCGTTCATCGACCTGCAGGATGCTCTGGCGGTTGCCATACCGGGCCAAGAGATCCGTGTCGCACAGGGCGTTTATCGTCCGGCCGATCCCAACGGATCTCGCGAATCGGCGTTTGTGCTCAAGGGCGGCGTAGTGATGCTGGGCGGATTTGCCGGTTTTAGAGCCGATGATCCCGACGCTCGGGATATCCGGGCCTATGAGACGATCCTCAGCGGAGACCTCTCCGGTGACGATTATATTTTCAGCGGAGATGACGATCATGGTCCGTGGCATGATTGTTCCCGGGAAGATAACAGCGAGAATGTGGTTCTGGCCTCCGGTTTACAGTCGGGGACTGTACTGGAGGGATTCACCATCCTTGGCGGCCAGGGGGGAGGCGGACTTCGTTGTCATGCCGCAGTAGGTCTGGAGGTTCGCGATTGCCTGTTCCGCGAGAATTTGGCGTCGGCGGGTGGTGGGCTGCATATTTCCGACAGCACGAATTGTCATGCGACAAATTGCGTGTTTACGGATAATTATGCCACAGGTAATGGAGGCGGTATATATCTGCATGGCCAGTCCTTGACCGTGGACCACTGCCTGATCGTCGGTAACCAGGCCGAATATGGCGGCGGGATGTATCTGGATAATGTTGCCGCGACGATCGTCAATGGCACAGTGGCCCACAACTTTGCCTGGGACCAATGGGGCGGCGTGGCGGTTGAGGTGGGGGACGATGTAGTCGGGGAGCTGAGAACCGGCCATTTCTTGTCCTGTATTTTCTGGGGCAACACCAGCGAAAACGATAATGTCGAGACATCGCAGATTGGGCGCAACTTCGGAAATGCCACATTTGATTTTTGCTGCGTACAGGGATGGACTGGCAAATTCGCCGGTGTGGGGACGATCGATCAGGATCCATTATTTGTCCATCCCGGCCATTGGGATACAAACGGGACATTCTACTACTATGACGATGTCTGGATACCGGGCGACTATCATCTCCAGAGCCAGAGCGGTCGGTGGGATGCGGCTTTGGGGGGGTGGGTCCAGGATGGCGTGACCAGTCCATGCATTGATGCAGGTGATCCGATGGCTCCGATTATGTACGAGCCGTTTCCGAGTGGCGGGGTGATCAATATGGGCGCGTATGGCGGCACGGCCGAGGCGAGCAAAAGTTGGTTCGGCGGGCCGATTTGTGAGGCGATTGTGGCGGGAGACATCAATGGTGACTGTAAGGTAAATCTGGCCGATTTTGCGATTCTGTCGCAGCATTGGCTTTGGGATGGGCAACAGACTCCATAGGAAGCGAGGGAGGAAGGCAATTTGCCGGGCGGCGCAACACAACGGCTGATGACGGGCGTATGTCATCAGCCGTTGTATTATGGATTCATCCCCGGAAAGGGGAATCGTTATACGGTTTCGATGTCTTTATCGCTGAACTGTACCGCCATGCCAATACAGGCACCTTCAAGCATCCCCTTACGATCAACCCGAAGAATTTTGGCACACTTGATACGGGCATATTGGCCTTTTTGTCGAGCCAAAGTCATCGTACGGGGGAAGTTAATTTCCACTTCCTGCCCGGGACGAATCGGAGTAGTCATCGGAACGGTAAGATAGGCCCCCCCACGACTGACATTCTTACTGCGGCCGTTAAAGAAACGATTGGCATCGGGTAGCCAAACACTGACGGGCCAGGATAAATCGGAACGGACATCCTTTCTCTGTTCTGTTAATGTAGTTTCCATATCGCACTCCGTTAATATGGTTAATAATTATTTCATGATGTATTATCGGAAAAGATAAACTGGGCAATATAGTGTATTTAGATAAAATGTTAAGATGGAACGAAAATATGGATTGGAAATGCTTCAGATCGGGCTATCGCTTCGTATTATTGGACCTTTGGGAAAAATAATTTTATCGTTTTTTTCGATCACCGGGAATCCAGTTGAATTGAAGCTGCGGTTTTCTCGAGAAGCTGAGTTGGTCATAGGGTGTAAACCAAAAATGTGTAAACAGAACCGATCGAAATTCTGACGGATTGGCCTGACATAAACAGGGGATCTTCTACGTCTAATAGATGACGAGGCAACAACTGGATCGAATACCCTGCATGTGATATATCATGGGGGATGGTCGAAATTATTTCGAGAAGAAAAACTTTCCATAGCCGAAGAAATCAAGAGAAAACCGGTTGACGGAAATTGAGCAAACCAGTATTCTCGCCCTGAGGGCAGATGGGCGATACTACGATGGAATCATGGATCGATTGTGAAACGACAATTCCGACAAAATGACAAGGTTCGGGAGGTCCGTTGAAACGGCAGGGAATCATCGAATGGATGGTTTTTTTCATGCTGGGTTGGTGTATTCCATCGACACTGGCCCAGGATGCTGATGATGCGATTTCGCCGAATCTTACGACATCACCCGCGGAAACGGACGCTCAACGGCAGTTGCGGATTTTTCGAACGGCGTTGCTGCAGGGTCAGACGGAAGAAAGTCGCATGGATGCCGCAACGGAACTGTTGGCTCGAAATGACAGCGCCTCCCGCGAATTGCTCATGCAGTCTCTGATGGCCAAGGACAATCCGCTGACGCGGCAGGCAATCTGCCGAGCGCTCATCAAAAGTCGAGGATTGTCCGAACTGGTGAGCAAGCCGGAGGAATTGATGAAACCGGTGGTGGGGATATTGTCGTCATCGGATGCGTCGGAGGCACGACTGGCGGGGGAGGCCCTTCTGATTTATTCTTTTGACCCGGTGTTTGAGTTGCTGTCCAAGATGACGGCCGATGCGACGCTGGACTCCCGAACGCGGCTGAATGTGATTTACGCATTGAAGCTGTGGCCTGAAAAGAAGGCAATCGAAACGATTCATGTACTCCGCAAAGACAATGACAAAACGGTGGCCGCAGCGGCGGAGAAGGCCCTGCAGGAGATCTTCGGAGTTCCGGAAGGAACGCGATCGACGACGCTGGACGCGAAGATCCAGGATTTTCAGAATATGCGGTCCACTGAGTTTATTCAGAAGCTGATGGCGATTTTACGGGACCGTGTGGCCCGTCAGCAGGAACAGCTCCGGCTGATCGGGGCGGACCGGGATGTGTGGAAAACCAAGTACCTGGCGTTGCAGGATAAGGAATACTCGGCGGCTGACGATTCGGGGAAACCGGTGATGTTGGTGGCCAAGCTGACCAGTGAACTCCCGGCGGAACGGTTGTGGGCTCTGGGCAAGGTTTCAACTTATGCGGCGATGGCGTCGTCCGAATTGCGAATGGCGGTGTTGTCGTTGATATCGGATCCGGATCGGGAAGTTCGTTTGGCGGCCGCAAAAGTGCTGGCCAATAAAAGCGCGCTCGATCCGGCGGAAAAACTGTTGGCCCAGTTGCAGGTGGAAAAAGATAATGAAGTGGGCCTGGCATTGTTTCAGGCCCTTGGGGAAGCATGCTCGTTTGCTTTTACCCCGGGTTCCCCGATCAAGTTGCCATCGGCGATTCGAATGGAGACGCTACGACTGGCGGGACAGTTTCTGGCCGAAAAGGGTTCGGACCGGGTCTATCCCGCGGCGGAAGTAATCCGCAAACTTCTGGAAATTAACGGGATCGAGATGCCTGTGGCTCAGAGCTATTTGCGAATGATCCTGACCCGATTTCAGGCGACGGAAGGCCAGTCGGGTCCTCTTCGTGGCCAGTTGCTGATGGTTATGGCCAAGCTTTGCGGAAAAACGGCCCTGCGGGATATCGCGGCAACAATATATCAACCGGCATTCCTGTCGGGATTGTCGGACACAGAGGACATAATCGTTCGAGAGGCGGCGGTAACGGGTCTGGCGAACATCGGCAAACCACAGGCATATGCGCTCTTTCGTGACCGAAAACTGATGGATGATCCCAACCCGGCGGTTCGCAAAATTGTGATCGGCCTGGTCGGGGAGGTGGGGGACGAAGAAGATTTGGTGTGGTTGTCTGAACGGTTATCGATAACCGGAGAGGCCGAGGCGGCCTGGGCGTCCATGGTGTCGATCCTGCAGCGGCAGGGTTCCGTAGTGATCTTGGGATGGATTGACAAACTCAAGGCCAACGCGGCGAATCTATCCCGAGTAACCGAACTGCTGGGAATGGCGGAGACCCGTTTGCAAGGCGATCAGAATTCACCCGCCCTGTTGACGATACGAATGGAGTTACTGGGTCGTTACCTGTCGGTCGGTGATCATGCCCGAGCCGTGGGAGTTGTTTCTCGGCGGCTGATCGAGCAAAAGGATCTGAAATCCGACGATCCCTTAATCGTGTTGGTTCAGACTTACCTCAATTCCGGAACGGTATCGAACGAAACGAAAGTGGCCCTGATCAACGCGTTAGGCGCGATCACGACGCCGGCGGGAATAAGTCGGCCGAACTGGACCGAGCAGCTCAAGGTGTGGCAGAAGCAATATCTGCCGCAGATTCCCTCTACAACCATTTCAAAGCCGGAACAGGAAACTCCTTCCACTCCAATAATGAGCTCCGAATCGGGAGGTTCTCCGGCCAAATCCGTAACTCCTCCAAAGGGAAAATGAAGGCGAGAATCCGTTCTATCCATGCGAAAGGAAGGGTTCCGTTATTTTCCGATGCAAAATAGTGTCTTGAAGGTCTTGATGAGGATCTGATTCCGGGAAAAGACGGGAGTGGCCAGGGTGAATTCCCCCAGTTCATTGGTTGCCAGCAGTTTGAATTCATCGCCTTGCTGAAGCACAAAAGTCGTCCCCGAATCGCTGGTCAGGTAGATTTTACCGTCCACCAGGACCGGCGAAGCGCTGAAAGTGGCCCTGCGATTGGCCAGTTCGCCGGACCAGAGAGTTTTGCCGGTCTGGATGTCGATACATTCAAACTGGCCGCGGTCTCCGAGCATGTAGAGCCGGCCGTCATTGGCTGCTGGGGAGGGAAGGTCCGAGGCGAGATTGTCCCGGAACCAGGCAAGATGGCTTTGCGTAACATCGCCGGAGCCCCCGAGCCGAACGGCGGTCAGGGTTTTGCCTCGTGCGTAAGGGGCGACGAGAATGCCGTCGGAGACCACCGGGGAAGCGATGCATCGAAAGAATTCCTGACCATCCGGATTGAGACCTCCAACTCGCCAGATCTCCTTGCCGTCGGTGGCATCGTGTGCGGTGATATGGTCGGCGCCGAGGATGAAAAGCAATTGACGGTCGCCTTCGGAATAGACGATGGGGGTGGTGTAGCTCTGGTTGGCCTCGCGAGGGGCGTTCAGCCAGCGGTCCTGTTTCCATGCCTGGCTTCCGGTTTTCTTGTCAAAGGCGACCAGAAAAGACGGTTTGTCGTGAATGACGGCGACAACAAGATAGTCCTTTGTCAGAACCGGCGAGGTTCCCAGATCCCACCAGAGCGTATCGGGGCCATACAACTTCTGAAGATTTTTGTGCCAGAGAATCTTTCCGTCGAAATCCAGACACGCCAGGTCACCGCTGCGGTAATAAACGAAGACCTGCGTGCCGTCGGTGGTTGGGGAGGGGTGAGCGGAGGAGCCTTTTTGGTTGTGTTTTCCCTTGCGTTCGTCGCCGATATCGCGTTGCCAGAGGATCTTGCCCGAATGATCGACACACAAGACAAGATTTTTTCCATTGCCGGCCGTTGTCACGAAAATATGGTCGTCCCAGACAATCGGCGTCGAGCCGCTGCCGCTCGGCAAGGGGAGTTTCCATAGGATATTTTCCGATGCACTCCAAGTTGTCGGAACATGGGTCGCATTGCTGACGCCGTTGAAAGAAGGCCCTCGCCAGACGGGCCAGTTGTCGGCGCCGATCGCGGCAACGGAAAAGCTAATAACCGAGGTCGCCAAAACAAGAATCGACTTATTCATAAGCGTACACTCCTGATGATCTGTCAGGGCTTGGGCTGCTGGAGGACCTTAGCGGAGTTGATCGTGACCGGTTCGACGGGGACATTTTGAAATACCCCCTTGGTGGTCGTTGCCACTGACGCGATGGCATCAACAACCTCCATCCCTTTCAGGACCGAGCCGAAGACTGCGTAGCCGGGATTACTCCCCTTGACGAAATCCAGATTGGCATTGTTGACATGGTTGATAAAGAATTGAGCGGTGGCACTGTTGGGATTCTGGGTACGGGCCATTGAAATCGAACCCCGGAGATTCTGGAGACCGTTGGAGGCCTCGTTGATGATCGGAGCCCGCGTGGGTTTTTGCTGCAAGTTGGGCGTAAAACCGCCGCCTTGGATCATGAAACCCTTGATCACGCGATGAAAGATCGTGCCGTCGAAGAAGCCATCCTGAACATATTGAACGAAGTTTTGGACAGTGATCGGGGCGGATTTGTGGTCAAGGGCGAGAAGGATGTCGCCCTTGGATGTTTTCAATTCGACGACCCATGCGTCTTCCGGCAGGCCGGGGATGGTGGGCTGTGGAACAGCAGCGGGTTTGGATTCTTCGATAGAGGGTTGGGCAGATTTTTCAGCCGCTGGTGACGGGACTTTGGCCGCCGGTTCGGTTGGGGGAAGGGTAGGTTTGGCTGATTCGGCTTGTTTGTCGGGTTTGCATCCCAGACCGAAACACAAAAAGACCGATAAAACCATGACATCCGCACACCGAATCGCAGATCGAATCGCCGACATATACACCCTTTCGAAAAAGTAATGGATCATTTTCGGCCATAGGATACAGTATTGGATCGTTACAGGCAAGAGGTATGTCCCGCCGAAGGCGGTGAAATGAAGGGAAAACAATGTCTGAGATCATCGATTTTCATGCGCATGCGTTTCCGGATGCCGTAGCAGACTCGGCGATGGCGAAATTACAAGCGGAGGTGCCCCATGTTCCCTGTTATCTGGATGGAAAGATTGATTCTTTGCTTTACTCGATGGATGATGCGGGGGTGGAGACGAGCGTCCTGTGTTGCATCGCGACGCGACCGAAACAATATGAATCCATCCTGAGTTGGTGCAGGCAAATTCGGTCCGATCGGATTGTTCCTTTTCCATCGGTTCATCCGGCTGATCCGGAAGCCGTCGAGCGGATCGGGCAGATTGCGGCCGAGGGTTTCAAAGGGATCAAAATGCATCCATACTACCAGGAGTATATCCTCGATGAACCGCGGCTGATGCCGTTATACGATCGGATGTGCCGAGAGGGATTGATCCTTGTCGTTCATACAGGTTTCGATATCGCGTTCGAGCGAATCGATCGGGGTGGGCCGGAACGCATCCTGCGAGTCACGGAGGTATTTCCAGAATTGAAACTTGTAACGACTCACCTGGGTGCCTGGGAACAGTGGGATCGCGTCGAAGAGATCCTGATCGGCAGGAAAATGTATATGGATATTTCCTATGCGATCGATTTTCTGGGCAAGGACAAGGCGCGGGATCTGATCGTCCGGCATCCGGCCGATCGTGTACTGTTCGGTACGGATTCCCCGTGGGACGATCAACGGCGATGCGTTCAAATAGTGCGCGATATGAATCTTGGGACCGAACGGGAATCTCTTTTGCTGGGGGGAAATGCTCGGAGGTTACTGGCCGGATAAGATTTGATCCATTTCCAGAAACAAGATTCGGGGAAGATTACCTGCGATGATTATCGGACTACAAAAATTTTTTTATTGTCCCCTTGCATTTCCTGAAAATGTTACTATGAATAGATACAAATTTCGAGGTTTCCATTATTCCGGAGGGAAGATTTGCCGGAAGAACGGAAGCGGAGCCGGAGACCCGCTGGATGATGAAGTTGGGTAATGAAATGAGATCAGGGATTGACTCGATAAGGAACAGGGATGTATCCTAAACCGGTTTTCAGTACTGGAATTCGGGATTGTTACTTCGGATTCCGGGGAAGGAATATCAAGTCAGACGCCAAAATCCCGAGGCAAGAAGTTCCCACATGAGTTCGATTCCGGTTATACATTAGGACGACCCCTTTCGCCTTGAAGGGCGGCCATGGGATCATCGGGATAGGTTCTATGCCCCGATCCGGAAAGAACAGAAACGAAAAAAGTCAAATGGGAACCTGAATGATGCCGATAATAGAGGGTAGTGCCTCTAACGCAAATTACTGAAGGAACTAAGGTTAAGGTCAGGCAGTTAGGAGAACTGGAATGAGTAGATGGCAAAAGTGGATGATGGTTGCCGTGGCAGTGGCGGTGGTCGCCATTCCGGCGACACTGAAGGCCGCAGATGCGGCGCCGGCAGCCGCACCGGCACCGTCGGAGCATCAGCATCTGTGTGGAGCATGGTTGGACAAGTTTCACAAGCCGTTTGACGGATTTACGATGGGGCTGGATATCCGTCTGCGGGAAGAGTATGCCCCGAACATGATGAGCATGAACAAACAACAAGGCGACGGCGCCTTGCCGGGTCCAGACAATGCCAATCAGTGGAACCGACAACGGTATCGGGCCCGGTGGTCCATGTCCTATGCCGTTTCACCGGATATTGATCTCAATGCTCGTCTGGTTTGGGAAATGAGCACTTGGCGCCATACGCCTGGCAAGCAGCACATGGATGACGAGATCCTGTTCGATCGTTTGAATGTGACCTGGCGGAATGCGTTTAATGCTCCGCTGACACTGGTCATTGGCCGGCAAGACCTGATGTTTGGGAATGGATGGCTGGTTGGCGATGGTACACCGACCGACGGATCGCGGACGGTCCATTTTGATGCGGCTCGCGCAACCTATGAGCTGTCAGATCGCACGAAAATCGATCTCGTCGGGATCCTGAATTATGACGCCGAAGATAAGTGGCTGCATCCGATGAACTATGACGACACGAACAAAAAGCATTTCACGGATCATCAGGATGAAGTCGGCGGGATTCTGTATATCACCGACAAGTGGAACGAATCCACCACGGCCGAATACTACTATATGTACAAGGAAGACGATCTGTCGGACTGGCACAAGTTCAATACCGCCACACGGCCGGCGTATTATGATGACGAAATCCATACCATTGGCGCCGCATTGTCCGGGAAATTCGGCGGTAACTGGGGTTACCGAACGGAGATCGCCAAGCAATTCGGCAAAAAGGGCATGGAGTCGATGAGCGGCCTGGGCACCAACAACCGCTTGACCTACAGTTTCAAGGACGATCGGAATTCGGTTTTGAATTTCGATTATGAATACCTGTCCGGCAACAAGCCCGGTACCAGCAAGAACGAAGCCTTCGATCCCCTATGGGGCGAATGGCCGCAGTTCACTCGCGGCGGCGATCTGCCGGCGTACATGTGGGGAGCCGAGCAGGCGTTGGGCGAAGTGACGAACCTGCATCGCGCGGGTGTTGGTTACACCTTCGATATCGCTCCGAAGTGGTCCCTGCAGACCAACTACAACCTGTTGTGGGCCGATCAGGAATATACGAATCCCTATAATGGCACCAAAACAGGTCCGACAGGAACCCAGTTTTCGGAAGACGGGTTATTCCGTGGCCAAATGATTACGGGATATCTGAAGTACAAGTGCTGCAAGAATCTGAGCATGCACTTTTTGGTCGATTACTTCCAGCCGGGCGGATTCTTCTCCGGTAGCGATCAGGATCACGCGGTATTCCTGAGATACAATCTGGAATTTACCTTCTGATCGACCTCTCATGGAAAGGTAAAGGCCCGACCCTGGTCGGGCCTTTTTTTATGGTGCGCCCGGAAGGGCGTGTTCACTTGAGGGTGTAAGTCCCTTACAGGCCTGATAGGAGGAACTGTTAGCCGGACGGCAAGGGTGTCCACCGCGAGGTGGAATCGGAAGGAAGCCGCAGGCAAAGCGCGAGATCTGTCAATCTGCCGTGGTGCTACCGGCGTCGTGAGGCATTGGGATGGGTTGGCAGAAGTCAGCCGAGGGCATAGTAAGTCCATCGACCGGACGGAAGGCCCGAAAGGGGGGCGGCAATTGGGCATACGGAACCGTATGTACGGTGGTGTGAGAGGACGGGGGAGAGAATCTCCCCCTCCTACTCGATCCCTGGAATCCCGATTTTCTCTTCGAATACGCCCGTTTCCCGTTTAATTCCCGCATGAATTTACCGACAAATTCCGAAAAATCAGTTTGAATTTTCCAGATTTTCCGTTATAGTAAAGTTTTTTGGTAATCATCAGGAATGTTGAGTGTGATGA
>JAAYVQ010000323.1 GCA_012517095.1 Phycisphaerae bacterium
CCGTATTCTATCGGAAACGAGTATCGGCGGAAGGGCATCTGAAGAGACTGGAATGAAAAATCATCTGAACATACACCAATCACCCGCCAACAAGCTTTCGGCGAAACCGTATGAATCGCATTTTCTTTCGGTTCGGTTTTCACCGGGGCTCAGGACATAGCACAGCGAATGGCTTCAGGCATTACATAAGAATAAATCAGGAGAGTGAATCATGAAAAATATGAAACAAACGATCAGCCGCAGAGCTTTCGTCAAGGCCTCGGCCGTGGCGGCGACGCTGACCATCATTCCGCGACATGTTCTCGGGGCCGAAGGCAAACCCGCCACCAGCGATCGGCTGAATATCGCCGGGGTTGGCGTGGGCGGCATGGGAGCCAGCAATCTGGCCGCCTGCGAAAGCGAAAACATCGTGGCCTTATGCGATGTGGATGCCGGGGGTTATGCGGCCAAGACCTTCGAGAAATATCCCAAGGCTAAGGCATACAAGGATTTCCGCGTGATGTTCGACCAGCAGAAAGACATCGACGCAGTTATTGTGGCCACGCCCGATCACTCGCATGCGGTCGTGGCGCTGGCGGCCATCCGTCGCGGCAAACATGTGTATGTCCAAAAGCCCATTTCCCACAGCATCTACGAAGCGCGGATCATAACCGAAGAGGCCCGCAAGTACAAAGTGATGACCCAGATGGGTAACCAGGGCCATTCCGGCGAGGGGACCCGGCAGATCTACGAATGGATCAACGCCGGAGCGATCGGTTCGATCCGGGAGATTCACGCATGGACCAACCGTCCCGTCTGGCCACAGGGCGTGGAAGTAGATCGGCCCAAAGAGACCCCGCCGGTCCCGGCGTCGATGGACTGGGACCTATGGATCGGCCCGGCGGCGATGCGGCCGTATCATCCGATCTATCACCCCGGCACCTGGCGGGCCTGGTGGGATTTTGGTACCGGCTCACTCGGCGATCTTGGCTGCCACATTCTCGATGCGCCGTTCTGGGCATTGAAGCTCAAATACCCCGTCAGTGCAGAGGGCTGTATTTCGACCTACTGGAATGGACTCTGGGATCCCTGTCCGCCAAAAAACGAGCAATATCCTCGTTCGACGATCGTCCGCTTCAAATTCCCCGAACGGGAAGGGTTGCCGGCGGTGAATCTGACCTGGTGGGATGGCGGAATGTTACCCCCACGACCCGATGAACTGGAAGAAGGCCGCAAGATGGGTGATGATGACGGCGGTGTATTGTTCATCGGCGACAAGGCCACCCTCATGTGCGGCTGTTATGGTCGCTCGCCACGGATCATTCCCGAAACGAAAATGAAGGAGTTCAAGCAGCCGGAAAAGACGCTGGCTCGCGTCCCTGGGGGCGAACAAGGACACGAAAAAGACTGGATCCGTTCATGTAAAGATGGAAAACCAGCAAGCTCCAATTTCGACCACTCCGGGCCGCTCTCCGAAATGGTTCTGATGGGGAATCTGGCTGTCCGTTTCCCCAATCGTCGTATTCTCTGGGATGGCGAAAAGATGACCGTGACCAACGACGCCGATGCCAATGCTTATGTTCGGCGGAATTATCGCCAGGGGTGGACCCTGTAGCAACTCCTGCAGCGCAAACGGATGTTGGCGAATTTCTGGATAATGACTCTGAGTTGAACAGGAAACAAATCATGAATCATAGAGGAATGAATACAATTGTGGGTTTGGCGGGGTCTCTTGTCCTGCTGGTCGGATTGGCTCAGGTTGTGTTCGCGGAAGAGTACCATGTTTCCGTGGAGGGGAATGATAGTCACGATGGCACTGCGGCCAAACCGTTCAAAACAATTTCAATTGCCGCCAAAGTCGCCCAGCCCGGCGATACGATCACGGTACACGAGGGGACCTATCGCGAGCGAATCGTCCCACCTCGCGGCGGCGAGTCGGACTCCAAACGGATCGTCTATCAGGCAGCCGCTGGCGAGAAGGTGGTCATTAAGGGTTCCGAGGTCGTCAAGGGTTGGGAGAAGGTGCAGAACGATACCTGGAAGGTCACACTCCCGAATAGCTTCTTTGGTGCTTTCAATCCCTATAATGATGTGATCAAAGGCGACTGGTTCGATCCCCGCGGGCGCGTTCACCACACCGGGGCGGTCTATCTCAACGGCCACTGGCTCATCGAAGCGGCCAAGCTGGAGGATGCCTTAGCACCAGTCGGCCAAGCTTCGCCGGGCATTGCTGGTGGAGAAGATTATTTGCTGAATGTGGCATGGATCAAACCGGAATTGACCGGTCGGGTTGCGGCCGATAGCTTTACCGCCCAACAGGGTATCCAAACGGCGGATTGTTCAGAAGGCGGCAAGTGCATCGGATGGATCAACCATGGGGACTGGGTCCGCTATGACAAGGTGAACTTCGGTCCCGGCGCCGAGCAGGTCGAGATCCGCGCCGCGTCGGTCACCGAAGGCGGCATCATCGAGATTCACCTGAATTCGACTGACGGACCGCTGCTGGGAACTTGTTCGGTTGCCCACACCGGCGACTGGCAATCCTGGTCCTCCTTCCGCGCGATGATCAAGTTCACAAGCGGAGTCCATAATCTCTGCCTGGTTTTCAAGGCCAGACAATCCGGCCCGATGGTGACGGATTCCGCGCAGTGGTTTGCGCAAACAGATGCGGCCAACACCACGATTTGGGCTCAATTCACCGGCGTCAATCCCAACGATGCCGAGGTCGAGATCAATGTTCGTCGGACGGTTTTCTATCCGGACAAACCCTTCGTCAACTTCCTGACGATCCGCGGGTTTACGATGTTACACGCGGCCACGCCGTGGGCTCCGCCGACGGCCGAACAGCCGGGCCTGATCGGCACGCACTGGAGTAAGGGCTGGATCATCGAGAACAACGATATCCGTTACTCGACCTGTGTGGGCGTTGCGCTGGGCAAGTACGGCGACCAGTACGACAACACCTCGCAAAACTCCGCCGAGGGCTATGTCGAGACGATCAATCGGGGCCTCAAAAACGGCTGGAACAAAGAGACTATCGGCCATCACATCGTCCGCAACAACCAAATCTCCAACTGCGAGCAGGCGGGAGTGGTCGGCAGTTTGGGTGCGGTCTTCAGCACGATTACGAATAACGAGATCCATGATATTCATATCCGCCGGCTGTTCTCCGGGGCGGAGATGGCCGGAATCAAGATCCACGCCGCCATCGACACCGAGATCCGCGGCAATCATATCTACCGTACCTGCCGTGGCATCTGGCTGGACTGGATGGCGCAGGGCACGCGAGTTACCGGTAACCTGCTGCACGATAACGGCCCAGCCGAAGACCTCTTCGTCGAGGTCGATCACGGGCCGTTCGTGGTGGATAACAATTTTCTGCTGTCGGGCACTTCGTTGCTGGATATGTCCGAGGGCGGCGCATTCGTCCACAACCTGTTTGCCGGGCGCATTCGCCCGGTACCGGAACTGGGGCGGGAAACGCCGTTCCACAAGCCACATTCGACCGAGGTTGCGGGTTTGAAAAATATCCGTGGCGGGGATCATCGTTACGTCAACAATATTTTTGCCGGAGAGGGTCTGGCCGCCTATGACAAGGCCGCCCAGCCCATGTACATGACCGGCAACATCTTTCTGAAGGGAGCCAAACCCTCGGTACACGAAAATGAACCACTGGTAATGGCCGAGTTCGATCCGGTGGTTCGATTGGTGAAAGAGGACAAGGGGATCTTGCTGTCGGTCAAACTGGATGGTGCCTTCTGGAAACAGACCACGCCATTTGTCACGACCGATCTGTTGGGAAAAACCCGGGTCTCGGGACTTGATTTCCGGAGACCGGATGATTCGATCTTGGAGATCGACACTGATTACCTTGGCAAAAAACGAAATCGATCCAATCCCTCGGCCGGTCCCCTCGAAGAATCTGCCGCAGGAGAATTACGAATCAAGATCCGGTGATCGTCCAACCGTATTCGAGCGGATCTGACATGATCATCGGTAATTCGGTGGATCACAGATCGGCAAGCTTCGTTTGTTTTCGACGAATGTATTTATTGTGTCTCGATTTGTGTTCCAAACCATTTGCTTGGAGAGATTATGAAGGCAATTATTTGTTTAAGCATGTTTGTCACGGTTGGTTTCAATGCGGCACAAGCCGACACGGAATTGACTGTGACCAACCTGCGATGCGAATACCAAGTCGATCCGTTGGGGATTGAAGATTTTCACCCGCGAATGAGTTGGATGTTGTCGGTCGAAGGATCAGGGCCGTCTGTGCCACGAGGCGTCACACAGTCGTCCTATCAGATTCTGGTTGCTTCCTCGCCGGAACGACTCGGGATGGATCAGGGCGATCTGTGGGATAGCGGCAAGGTGGAATCCCATCAAAGTATTCAAGTCGAGTATGCCGGGAAACCCCTGACGAGTCGGCAATCCTGTTATTGGAAAGTGCGGGTGTGGGACAGTCAGATGAATCTGTCCGCCTGGAGTGCTCCGGCTCGATGGTCCATGGGCTTACTGAATCCGGAGGACTGGAAGGCCCGTTGGATTACCGCGGAAGAAGCCGGCCAAACAGTACTTGAGGATCTGGCCTGGGTGTGGTCGGATAAGGCCAAACAGGGGGATCCTTCTATTCGGGCACCAGGGACGCGATGGTTCCGCAGACGGTTCACAGTGGCGGATCGATCGACCATTGCCAAGGCCACTTTGTCTTTGACGGCCGACAATTCCTTTGCCGCCTATCTCAACGGCAAACAGGTACAGGAGGGGTCCACTTGGGAGACCCTTGTCGAGACCGAGGTTGTTTCGCAACTCGCTCCCGGTGAAAATATTTTGGCCGTTGTCGCCACGAATGAGGGTAATGCTCCGAATCCGGCGGGATTGCTCGGTCGATTGACCTTGAACAAAACCGACGGTGGACAAATCACCATTCCCGTCGATTCCGAATGGCGAACCTCGAATCGCTCAGCCGAAGATTGGAACCAAATCACCTTTGACGATTCCACATGGACCCCGGCGGTGCAACTCCACCCCTATGGCGGCGGCCAATGGGGCAGAAAGGTGAAATCGCCTTCCTGTTTGCCTTTGCTGCGGACTTCGTTTCGCGTGGACAAACCCGTGCGTCGGGCCGAGTTGGCGATCTGTGGTCTTGGTTTTTACGAGGCCCGAATCAATGGCCAACCGCTCGACGACGCGGTTCTTGAACCCGGCTGGACGAACTACCGCAAGTCTTGTCTGTATCGGGTCGTGGATCTTTCCGACCGGATCGTTCTGGGGGAAAATGTCCTCGGCGTTTTGCTCGGCAACGGTATGTACAATGTCACCGGCGGCCGCTACACCAAGTTCACCGGTTCGTTTGGGCCGCCCAAGCTGATCGCCCAGTTGAATATCGAATACGCCGACGGAACCACCGGCTGCGTCGTCACCGATGGGAATTGGAAAACCGCCGACGGCCCGATCGTCTTCTCGTGCATTTACGGCGGCGAAGACTATGACGCCCGCAAAGAACTGCCCGGCTGGGACAAATCAGGTTTCGATACTTCGGCATGGCGCGGCGTCAAAGAATGCGACGGTCCCGGCGGCCGGCTTTCGACCCGTTCGGCCCCGCCCATCAAGGTCCGCGAAACCTTCCAGCCCGCAAAAATCACCCAGCCCAAACCCGGCGTATGGGTCTATGATCTCGGGCAGAATTTTTCCGGCTGGCCGAAACTGACCGTCAGCGGCCCGGCCGGCTCCACCGTCAAGATGATCACCGGCGAGCTTCTCGACGGAGAAGGACTGGTTAGCCAGCGAAGCTCGGGTGGTCCGGTGTGGTTTGCGTATACGCTCAAAGGCGAAGGAACAGAAACCTGGAACCCGCGGTTTTC
>JAAYVQ010000042.1 GCA_012517095.1 Phycisphaerae bacterium
TCGTGTCGGGGTATTTCACGGCCGGATCGTACGAACGAAAAGGGGCACGACGATTTATTGCGGAGCGTCTAATCCGGCTGGGGATTCCGCTGCTGGTGTTCGATTGGATTCTGAATCCGCTGGCGATTCTGCCGATTGTCCTGATCCGGTCATCGTCCTATGCTCGGACGACGGTCAAAGTGGCGGAGGGGTATTATTCGTCTTTCCATATCGGGTCGGGTCCGCTGTGGTTTGTGGAGACGGTATTGATCTTCAGCGCGATCTACATGATCTGGAGGAAGATCAGGGGACCGGTTACGATTCCGGAACCTGCCGATCGAGGGAAAGTCAGCCATGGGCAATTGCTGGCGCTGGCGGGAATTCTGGGCGCCGTCAGTTATCTGGTTCGGACCTGGAAGCCCGTGGGCTGGTGCTTTGAGCCGATGAACCTGCAATTGCCGTTTTTCCCACAGTATATCGCGGCGTTTTTCCTTGGGACGGCGGCGTATCGCCGGGGATGGATGCAGGGACTCAGCGACGATCTGGGTCGCGTGTGGCTTCGGGTCGCGATCGGGCTGGTCGCGTTGATGGCGGGAATGTTTATCACCCTGGGGGCGTTGAAAATGGATCCAAATGATTTTCGGGGCGGGTGGACCTGGCAATCGGCTTTCTATTCGACCTGGGAGCAATTCACCGGAGTGGCGCTATCGGTCGGGCTGTTGGTGTGGTTTCGGCGGAAGTACAACCGGCAGAGCCCGATGGCCAAAGCGGCGTCGGACGCTTCTTATGGGGCATATGTGATTCACACGCCGGTGATTATTCTGATTGCGGTGTTGTTACGGGGGGTGTCATTGCATCCGCTGGCCAAGTTTGTCCTGCTGATGGCGATCTGCGTGCCGGTAACCTTTGTGCTGGCGCATGGATTGCGAAAGCTCCCGGGGGTGAGGAAGGTGTTGTAGCAACAACATAAGCCGGATTTCACAGATTATACCGGTTCAATTATCCTCACGCAAAGGCGCGGAGACGCGAAGGGAATAAAGTCAGCAGTAAGCAGTCAGCAGCGAGCAGCAGAAATCGATGCGATTCACAGGATGTACAGGATTTTGTTTTGCCACAGAGGACACCGAGGTTATAGAGGAAAATTCTAAGCACGAAATTCTAAATTCTAAACCATACGGAATAATAATTATTACAATGGATCGGCCGGAGGCGGCTAAAGCCGCCGTATGACTTCATAGGTCCGCTGGAGGGCGCCCGAGCCGTCGTACTCGGCCAGGACCCGCCATTCGGGGTCGTTGTAGTAGAGGGTGGTCTGGCCGGCGACGGCGTCGATCTTGCGGATGCGGTGGCCGAGGGGTCGTAATCACTTAAACCACTATTATGGACAGGATTAACAGGATTTACAGGATTCATCGTCCTATCAAACATCAAAAAGCAAAATGACAAAGTAAAATTCAAAAATTGGCGGCGACCTTTTCGATTCTGTTGGATACTCACCTTGTTTTGCCCTGTTTTAATTATTGAAATCCTGTTCATCCTGTAAATCATGTCAAAAATGAAATTCCCGGTTACCCAAATCGTCCATCCCAAACGCCTCACTATCCGAATCGTGGTAGGTTAAGCCGGTATTTCGCCTATAATACTCTATATAGATATGGAATGAATAC
This sequence comes from Phycisphaerae bacterium, assembly GCA_012517095.1. Taxonomy (GTDB): domain Bacteria; phylum Planctomycetota; class Phycisphaerae; order Sedimentisphaerales; family Anaerohalosphaeraceae; genus FEN-1350. The sequence goes on from JAAYVQ010000042.1 coordinate 1,647, forward strand.
ATATAATTGAGGACTGTCCCCATTTACCATTTTCCTGTACTATCACTCTTCTTTAGATTTGGGAAACTCTTCGGAATGCAACTCGCGATATCTTAGAACATCATTCCGATTGGGGCCGTTGGATGTCGTATAAATGAGGCTTACACGAAGTTCATCCTCCCATATCGAACTATCTGTCTCCTTAAAATAACACAGATGTATATTTACCGTTTCATCAGATGAACTTACCCAA
>JAAYVQ010000324.1 GCA_012517095.1 Phycisphaerae bacterium
ACTCAAAATCAGGCCAAAGCAATGGGAGTGGAACATTTTATTAAGAAGATGCATATTAGTGAACGAGACAAAAATGAATTAATGGCGAAATTGAATGGTTGGAAAACACCTCAGATAAAATCTTGTTACGAACCAATTGCACTGGCTCAAAAACCGGCGGATCAAACCTTCTTGAACAACATGATTAAGCATGGCGTTGGCTTATTTGATACAAGGATCCGGATTGGCGACAATATGTATCCGGCAAACATATTTACAATCGATAACATAAATGAGTTGATTGACAAGGCCTTTCTCCTTCCAAAACCTGGTAAGAAAGAAAAAGGGAACTTTAACGATCATAAAACCGTCAAGCCGTTAACGATTTGTGAATATTTAATCAAGCTATCCGCGTTTTCAACAGATGCCATTATCCTCGACCCCTTCATTGGAAGTGGAACAACAGCGGTGGCTGCAAAGAAACTTGGAAAGCGATTTATCGGGATTGATGTGAATGAGAAATATGTCAAGATTGCAGAGGAACGATTGAAAGAAATGGAAATCGAACCTTGCTTGTTTACATCAACCAAGAAAAATAAGCGAGAAAACTCACAAGCCGAGTTTCAACTTCTGTAATCAATTGGCCCGTATGTTTTCACAATGAGCGACGCCGATAATCAATCGACAATAGTCATTGTTCGTGGTTTCCCGCAATCGGCTGGCCGCGCAGGTCTTTGATACCCAGCGTCCGGAGGAACTTTTGGCGGATATCCCGTTCCAATTGCAGAATCTGATTGTCGTTGCGATCCAGCAACGGGATTTGACCGCCGGCATAGGTCAGGTGCCCACCGCCGGTGCCGCGCCGCGCGACAATCCGTCGGGCGATCCGGGCGGCGTCTTTGTCTTCCAGACAGGTTCGAATGGACAGGAGCAGTTTTCCCTGCGCCCGACCGGTACACAGGGTCCACCAGGTATTCTCTTCGCGGAGGAGAAGATCGGCCACCTCGGCGATCATATCGGGATTGTCGATGGGGCCCAGATCGGTCGCGATGGCGAATTCATAATACCGGGCTTTCTGGAGTGCGTTAGACAACATCTGGAAATAGCTCCGCGGGACCGATCCCTTCTGGATCTCGCTGAGCATCCGCTTGTTGGCCAGGGGATACAGTTGATCGAAAGCGCGGATATCGGCGGCGATGGCCTCGCGGCCCAGGTCCTGAGTGTCGGAGCGAATCGCATAGATCAGTGCCGTGGCCAGCGGCATATCGGGCACGATCCCGACCTCGTTGAGATACTCCAGCAGGATCGTCGCCGTGGCGCCGTAATGGCTGCGGATATCGGTGAATTCGCAACTCCGCGTGAGCTTCCGCAGGCGGTGATGATCAAAGACGATATGGGGCAATGAGTCGGGCGGAAGGGAATTGTTGCCGGTGCCGGGCTGGGTATCGACCATCGCGATCAGATCGAATTTGTTCAGATCGATTTCCGACAAGGCGCGCAGATTCGGATTCAAATACGCCACCAGGGCCCGGTTCTCAGCGCGGCCGACCGTACCGCCGTGGGCGATCGTGCAGGGGATTTCCCCCAGGCCATGGGCCAGCCGTCGCACGGCCATCGCCGCGGCGATCGAATCGGGATCGGGATTGTCCTGCATGACGATCAACAGATTTTTTCGACCCCGAAACAGATCCGCGAGTCGATACAGCTTCAGGCGTGTTTTGCTCTGTTGTTTGGTCGTGGGTTCCATCGTCATGTCGGGGGAGATTTTATGTCTCTTTGGCCATCAGGATATGATACGCCGTCTCAAAGCGGAGCATGTGACGGACTTCTTCCTCAGCCAGCGTCAGAAAGACCTCGCGGCATTCGAGATCTGCCGCGGCGGCGACCATCTCGACATAGAGCCGAAAGGCGGCTTTTTCCTTTTGCATGGCCAGCACCAGGGCTTCGGCGTATCCCATTTTGAGAGGGACTTCATCCGGAAGGACGCATTCAGACACGCGAGGACCCTTCGAATGACCGTTGGTCGATACAACATGGCCGAGTTTCATCAATTCCAGTTCCAGTTGCTGGCGATGATCCACCTCCTCGGCGGCCATATCCGTAAAGAGTTTTTTCACGAGGGGGTCAGTCAGGGTCTCGGCCAGATGGGAATACAATTTCTGCGCGGCCACTTCCTTGGATATGGCAAATTCCAGAACCGCCTGAATCGAATCAAACTGAAACATTGTTTCCCGTTCCCGGATCGTCAACGCGTCAACTTCCACAGGGCCAATTATACACCGTTGTCGATTCCCGCAAAACAGAATTTGGTCCGACGAACCAGCCACGGGACGGATACGAAAGATTACACAACTCGATCGCGTTCGATTTCGACGCCGACGGTGCGGGCGAATCGCAGAGCCGCGGGTTTTTCGACGAGCACGCGAACGCGGTGCACCTGAGGATGAGCCAGACAGATGTCGGCGATCCGCTGGGCCAGTGTCTCGATGAGACTGAAGGAGGATTTTTCGCCCATGGCGACGATCTGCTGTTTGAGGATCTTGTAGTCCACGGTGTCGACAATCTGGTCGCTTTCGCAGGCCTTCCGCAAATCCGCCTCCAGCGTCAGGTTGACGACAATATCCTGCTTGTCCTTGCGTTCGATGTCGTCGATGCCGATGATGCAGCGGAACTGCAGGTCGCGGATATGGATCTGGTCGAAGGGTTTATCCATAGACCTTGCCTTTCAAATGCCGGCCGCCGTCAATATATATCACTTGGCCAGTGATGAAATCACTCTGCAGCAGGAATAGCACCGCATCCGTGATATCCTTCGGATCTCCGTACCGTTTCAGCGGATTGGATTCGGCCAGTTTCTGCAGATAGGAAAGATCCTGTCCCTCCGGCGGCAGGATCAGCCCGGGCGCAACGGCGTTGACGGCGATTCGCGGGGCCAGCTCCAGAGCCAGCATCCGCGTCAGCGTCAGCAGCATCCGTTTGCCAAGATGGTACGAGGCGTGCCGGCGATCATAGTCCTCAACGCGACTGTCGAGCAGGTTGACGATGTGGCCGGGACGGTCCTGCCGTGCCATTCGCCGCGACAACATCAGCGGCGCCGCCGCGTGAATCGCCACCGACCGCATCAGAGCATCCGCCGACAGATCCATCACGGTATCTTCGGGAAAGATCGACGCGTTGTTGATCAGGATATCGATTTGGCCGACCATTCCGATCGCCCGTTCCATCAGGGCCTCGACCTGTGTCGCGTCGCCCAGATCGGCATCCACCGTCCAGGCCCGCCGATCCAGGAC
>JAAYVQ010000043.1 GCA_012517095.1 Phycisphaerae bacterium
CCGCGAGCGCCGGCCAGCAGAGCCACATGCCCCAACGGCATATTCGGCTCCTGCTCCAGTTCGCGCATCGCCGTCATCCCCGAGATCGCCACATCCGACCACGCCGCCCAGTCCATCGTCTGACTGTCGGCCTTCCACCCGCGAACCAGAGCCGGGAAAAACACCTCCGGATCCGTCGGCCCTTCTCCCGCCCCCAGATAAACGCCCAATCGCCGACGGTCGATCCCGTCGGCCGGCGAATCGCTTTCGATTTCAACCCCCGCCTGTCGACAGGCCTGTGCCGTCGCTCCCACCGCAAACAACGAGCCGCGATTGCCATGCTGATGCCGCTCGGGAAATTTCACAAACCGCCGATAGTCATAGCCCTTGACTTCGGCTCCGAATTTCGTCGGATAGGTCGAAGCGTCGAACAGCGTCGTCGGGGCCATCCCGCTGCGGCCCGCCAGCAGGTTCGACCACATCGTCTCCACATCATGCCCGATCGGACAGATGATTCCCATTCCCGTAATGACGACTCGTTCTTTCATTCGTTATCCCGTTTGCCGATTCCGAAGGACAATCGCCGCCGCCTGCCCGCCGAAGGAATAGCTGCAGCACAACGCGTGTCGAATCGAAGCCGGCCTGGCCTGATTCGACAAATTCAGCTTACACCCCTCGAACGGCCGGTCGCAGTTCTTCGCCGGCCCGATCCTGCCGTCGCGCATCGCCAGCACCGCCGCGATCAAATCCAGCACCCCCGCCGCCGCGCCGGTCGCGCTGACCATCCCTTTGATCGGCCAGCAGGGGATTCGCAAAACCTGCGACCCCAGCGCCGCCGCGATCGCAGTCGCCTCCGCGCGATCATCCTGCGGCACGCCCAATCCGCACGGCACGATTAGATCAATCGCATCCGCCCCGACCCCCGCATCCTCCATCGCCTCGCGGATCGCCAGCTCAATCGCCCTGCCGTCCGGCTCCATATGTTCATACACCGGATTCATGCTGCTGCTGGATCCGAATCCGGCGACCTCCGCCAGAATCTTCGCTCCCCGCTTGCGGGCCGCTTGTTCTTCCTCCAGCACCACCGCCGCCCCCGCCTCGCCGAATACCGATCCATCGGCTTGGCTATCGAACGGCCGCACCGCTGTTTCCGGCTGGTCGTTGTGCGTAAAGGTCGCCCGCTTCAAGAGACACTGCCGCAGCATCACAATCGGATTGACCTTCGCTTCGCACCCCCCCGCAAGTTCCATCTCCGCGTCGCCCCGCGCAATCACATCCGCCGCTTCGCAAACCGCGATCGCCCCGGCCGTCTCTCCCGTCGTGATCGTGTTGCTCGGTCCCCGGATATCGTGAATGATCCCCACATGACAGGCCAGCATATTCGGCAGATACTTCAGCAGCCAGATCGGCGTCAGGTTCTCCATCCCCTTCTGTCCCCACTGCCGGATGTCGAATCCTCCATCAACCCCGCACATCGCCACCGCCGGCGCGATCTCCACAAGATCGCAACTGATCAACCCCGCTCCGAAGTTGATCGCCATTCGTTCCGGTGCATAGGTCGTTGTCTCCGTCTCCGCCGCTTTGGTGACAATCCCCGCGTTTCGCAGCGCCTCATTGGCCGCTACAATCGAAAGTTCGATGTCGCGGCTCATCAGTTTGGCCGCCTTGCGATAGGCCTTCGGCAGCTCGTCCCGTAACTTGTACTCCGGCGCTTCCCCGCCCAGCCGACATGCAAATCGTACCGGATCAAACGCCCGGATCGGTCCGATCCCGCATCGCCCAGCCAACAGCCCCTCCCACAATGGGCCGACGGTAGCCCCCAGCGGACTGATCGCTCCCATTCCGGTTATAACGACTGGACGGCCCCCGCGACTCACGGCTTGGATTCCTTTTTCTGGCCGACAAATCCCCGCAATAGGGAATTAAACATATCCGTAAATACGAAATTCTCCTCCGGAAACTCCTTGCCCGCCAGATTTTTGTCGATATGGCTGAACATCAGCGAGATTTCGGCGATCACCGTATCCCCCCGCGTAATCTTCCCGGTCGTGCTGGCCGCTTCCGGCGCGATCGACTCCATCTCCGCATGGATCAGGATCGTATCCCCCGGCCGCACATAATGATGAAACACCGCGTTCTTGATCTTGGCCAGGATCACCTTCTCCGAAAATCCCCTCGCCTCGCCAACCAGGATTCCCGCCGTCTGCGCCATCCCCTCGATCATCAGGCATTCCGGCATCACCGGGAATCCCGGAAAATGATCGTGCAGATGCTCTTCGGCCAGCGTGACATTCTTCAGCGCCACCGCCCGCATGCCGCTTTCAAACTCAACAAACTTGTCAATCCAGATCCATCGCATATTCAAGACAAACAGGGCAACCCTGCGGTTGCCCCGTATTTTCTTTCATAACCGAAAGGCCGCGCGCCCTTCACGCCGCCTGATTCAGTTTCCGTTCGACAAAATTCACCACCGCCGCCACCGTGAACAAATCCGTCAGCTTGTTGATGTCCGGATTGGCCTCGAACTTGGAAAAGTCCGAATGCGGCATCCTCGCCTTGAACTCCGCCAGTCCCTTCGGCGTCAGCTTGCCTCCGCTGACAAAATCCGGATTGTTCATCAAGCTTTCGGCCGGAAACAGTTCCTCCCGCGGAACCTTGATCCCGAAGGTCTTCTCCAGCCGAAACACGATATCCAGAAAATCAATGCTCTCGGCCCCGAGGTCGCCCATCAACGTCGCCCCTTCCGTCACTTCGTCCTCGTCCAGACCCAGAGCATCGACCAACACTTCCTTGACCTGGTCCAGGATTTCGTTCCGACTCATTGCCATGTTTTCGTCTCCCTGACAAAAATCGATATCCCCGGCCGCCGGCCGGTTCATCCCATTCGTTCTTATCCCGCGGCCTTCCGCGCCGCCGGATACAGCAACACCCACCTCCGCCGCATCGCCTCGGCGATTTCCGCATCGACCGCCGCCATCGCCGGATTCTCGTCGGCCAGGTTGAAGTGCCGCAGCGAAAATTTCGCCTCGACAATCGCCTCGGCCCCGCAGAGGCCCGTGCCGCTGAACCGACTGACATTCTCCTCCATCCCGGCACAGCTCACCTCGTAGGCGATCTGCATCCCAGGCGCCGCGAAACTCTTATATCGTACGTTTCGCGTCTGTTCCAGCAATACCATACTCTGTTCAAATCCCCGTTTCTCCCGTACCAGCCACGACGCCGACTCGATCAGCCCTTCCAGCAGCAACACCCCCGGCAGCACCGGAAAGGTCGGAAAATGGTCCCCCAGATACTCTTCCGCCAGGGAAACACTCTTTACTGCCCGGATCCGCTTGCCGCTGTCCAGTTCCACTATCTTGTCGATCAGCACAAATTTCATAGCCCGGTATTGTACCCTCTGATCCATCCTTTTCCAGCTTTTTTTCGATTTTTCCAAGACCCGGAGCGGCCCCATCGGTCGATTCTCCGTTAAATCCAACTCACTTGTCATGGATGACGAATGACTTTGACGGCCTGTGGATTGAAAACTGGGCTAAACCATAGTATGATGGCCCGTGTTACAAACGCCCAATAGGCGACCGAACCCATTCAATCAAAGGAGATACAAATGCGAAAAATGCGAATCGTAGCGGCAATGGGGATAGCCGGAATTATTCTGTGTGCGTTTGCATTTTCCCAAATTGTTTCCCAGTTGACCCCGGAAAACGACAATGTCGCCCCGCCCGGCTTTCGGGCCCTGTTCAATGGTAAGGATTTCACCGGCTGGAAAGTCCCCGAGGGCGACGGCGGCCACTGGAAGATCATCGACGGCGTCATCGACTACGACGCCGAAAGCCAGGCCAAAGGCGACAAGAGCTTATGGCACACCGAGAGTTTCAAGGACTTCGTTCTCCGGGTGGACTGGCGAATCAAGGAAACGCCCTACATCAATCCCCGTGTGCCGTACATCCTGCCGGACGGGACCCATGCCCGCGATATCTACGGCAAGGAATTGACTCTGTCTCTGCCCGATTCCGATAGCGGCGTCTATTTGCGAGGCGACGGCAGAAACCAGGTCAACATCTGGTGCTGGCCCATCGGCTCCGGCGAATTTTACGGTATCCGCATGGACCAGAACATGCCGCCGGAGGTCCGTGCCGGTGTAACGCCGCGTCATCAGGCCGACAAGCCCGTCGGCCAGTGGAATCGGTTTGAGATCACACTCAAAGGCGATCGTGTTACGGTTGTCCTCAACGGCATCAAAGTCATCGACAATGCCCAACTTCCGGGCATTGCCCCGACCGGGCCGATCGCCCTTCAACACCACGGCGGTAAGAGCAATGGACAATGGAACAGCCCCCCCAGCTTGCTGCAATTCAAGAATATCTATATTAAAGAACTGAAATAGAATAATTCCGATGCCCCTCAGAAGAGGATTGTAAGGAGATAGCCATGGCCGCCAACCTCAATCGTCGCCAATTTCTGGGAACCGCTGTCGCCTCTGGCGCCTTCACCATCGTCCCCCGCCAGGTCCTCGGCGGCGCCGGATTCACGGCGCCCAGCGGCCGGATCACGCTGGCCCACATCGGCATGGGCACGCAGGGATTTAACGAGTTCGGCGGCCTGCTCGAAGAACCGAACATTCAAATCGTCGCTGTCTGCGATCCCAACACCGACAGCAGCGATTATGTCGAGTGGGGCAAGCACAGCGTGCGGAACACGATCCGCAAGTACCTCGACAATCCTGCCTGGCGGTCCGGCGACAACGGTTGTCCCGGGGGTCGTGAAGTCGGCCGTCTGGTCGTGGATACTTACTACGCCAACCATCGTCCGGATCAGAAATACGGCGGGTGCGCTGCCTATGCGGATTTCCGCGACCTGTTCGCCAGACACAAGGACATCGACGCCGTCAAGATCATGACGCCGGATCATCTCCACGCAACCATTGCCGTCGCGGCCATGAAAAAGGGCATGAATGTCCTCATGCACAAACCCATCGCCAATCGTTTATATGAGGGCCGTTTGGTGATCGAGACAGCCCGAAAGACGGGCAAACAAACGCACCTGTTGGCCTACGGCAGCGGTACCGCCAACGGCCGAATCGCCGAGGCCGTCAAACAGGGCGTCATCGGCCGGCTCCGCGAAATCCACAACTGGACCAACCGTCCCGTCTGGCCGCAATACACCGAAATCCCCACCGACCGCCCCCCGGTCCCCAGGGGTTTCGACTGGGACTTGTGGCTTGGCCCGACCCTCGATCGCCCCTATCATCCCCACTACACGCACACCGTCTTCCGCGGCTGGTACGACTTCGGCGGCGGCTCAATGGCCGACATGGGCATCTACAGTCTCTGGCCCGTCTTTGTCGCGCTGGACCTGCCGACGCCCGTCAGTGCCCAGGCCTGGGCCACACACACTTGTACCATCGCCGACAATGTCAGCACGACCGTCCACAACGACTTTGCCTATCCGACCGCTTGTTC
>JAAYVQ010000325.1 GCA_012517095.1 Phycisphaerae bacterium
AAAAAATATCTGGAATTATTGTTTTCGTCATTGCGGCAAAATCGCTATATCCAGACCCGTCGCGGCACGCAGGGGGGATACAAACTCGCCCGGCCGTCCGACAAGATCACCATCGCCGAGATTATTCGCCTGATGGACGGGGCTCTGGCGCCGACCGAATCGGTGAGTACTTACTTCTTCGCTGACACGCCTCTGAGTCGCGAGCCGCGCATGCTGCAGGTCTTTCGGGAAATCCGAGACTATATCGCGGGACGATTGGAAAAACTCACGCTGGCGGACCTGGCATAAGGTCTGCGATTTCGAAAGGAACGATCATGAAAAGGTGGCTTGTATCGGTGATGACCGTGGCAATCATTATCGGCAACGGTTGCGGCAAGAAACCACAATCCGTCTCATCCGGTTCGGATTTGCAGGGAACGATCTCGCTGTCCGGGGCGTTTGCTCTGTACCCCATGGCCGGCAAGTGGGCGGAGGAATTCCGCAAACTCCATCCGAATGTCCAAATCGAAATCGCCGCCGGGGGAGCCGGCAAAGGCATGACCGATTGCCTATCCGGCGTAGTGGACCTGGGCATGGTCTCCCGTGCGATCAATCCCGCCGAACTCGAGAAGGGCGCCTTCCCTCTGGCCGTCACCAAGGATGCCGTCGTGCCGACGATCAACCGCAACAATCCCGCGATAGCCGAACTGTTGGCTCGCGGAATCACCAAACAACAGGCCGAAGAGATCTGGATTACGCAAAAGATCACCACATGGGCGACCCTCTCCGGCGGCAAATGTTCCGAGCCGATGCATGTTTTCAATCGGTCCGACGCCTGTGGAGCGGCCGAGACCTGGGCTCAGTATATGGGCAAAAAACAGGAAGACCTTACCGGATTCGGCGTGTTCGGCGATCCCGGCGTCATCGAGGCCGTCAGAAAGGACCCGCTGGGGATCGGCTACAACAATGTTAATTTTACCTATGAGGCCGAGACGAAAAAACCGATCGCATCGATCGCAGTCCTGCCGCTGGATATGAACAGCAACGGCAAGATCGATCCCGAAGAATCCTTTTACGACGATCGCGACGCCCTGACCAAAGCCATCGCCGACGGAAAGTATCCCGCGCCGCCGGCGCGTGTGCTGTATCTGGTAGCCAAAGGTAAACCGCAAAACAAAGTGTTGGTCGAGTTCCTCAAATGGATCCTCACCGACGGACAGGCCTTCGTTACCGAAGCCGGCTATGTCAACCTCTCGTCCGAGATGATCCAAACCGAACTGAAGAAACTGACCGAGTAGAGGACCGGTGTCCAATTGGAAATCGAAAATCGAAAACATGTCCTGAGCAAAGTCGAAGGATCAAAAATTCTTGGGTGGCTGGTTCACTGATGCCCAATTCCAGCCGCCCATTTCGACTTTGGTTAGACCGCATGGCCGGCCGCTCGATGGCCGTCCTGACCGGCTTTGCCTGCCTGATCGTGGTTCTGATGGCCGTCGGTCTATACTGGAAATCCCGCCCAATATTGGAATCAAAATCGCTCGGCGAACTTCTCTTCTCCGAGGCCTGGTATCCCCTTCGCGGCCAGTTCGGTTTTAAGCCATTCATCCTCGGCTCCATCTGCGTGACCGGAGTGGCTATCGCCATCGCCGTGCCGCTGTGCTTATTGACGGCCGTCTATCTCGCCGAGTATGCCCCCCGATGGATCCGTAACGGTTCCAAGCCCTTGATCGATCTTCTGGCCGGGATCCCCTCGGTGGTCTATGGTGTTTGGGGTATTCTCGTGGTTGTCCCGATGGTCGCTCACTTCGCCTCGTCCTTGCGCTTGACCACCTCCGGCTATTGTGTCCTTTCGGCCGGGATCGTTTTGGCCGTCATGGTCGCGCCGGTTATCCTCCATGTCACCGTCGAAATCCTCCGCTCGGTCCCGCGCGAATTCCGCGAAGCGTCATTGTCGCTGGGCGCCACCCACTGGCAGACGATCAAGCATGTCATCCTTCGTAAAGCCCTGCCCGGTGTAATTGCCGCGATTGTACTCGGCCTGTCGCGGGCCTTCGGCGAGACGATGGCCGTGCTGATGGTCGCCGGCAATGTCCCCAAAACGCCCGGCTCCGTTTTCGATCCGGCCTATCCATTGCCCGCCCTGATCGCCAACAATTACGGCGAGATGATGTCGATCCCGCTCTACGATTCGGCCATGCTCCTGTCGTGTCTGATACTGATGATCATCGTGCTGCTGTTCAACATCCTGGCGCGTCTGGTTCTGATCCAGGCCGAAAAACAGGTCCAGTGAGGTCGCCGATGAACCGCCGAAAGCTCGAAGAAAAATGTGTCAAAGGTCTGATGGTCCTCTCGACCCTTCTGATCTTCGGCACGCTGGCCCTGATCCTGGCGACCGTCGTTATCAAGGGTCTGCCCGCGCTGGACTGGGCCATGATCTCCCAAATCCCGAAAGGGGGGTTCTACCTCGGCAAAGAGGGCGGCATCCTCAACGCCATCCTCGGCTCGCTCTATCTGGCTGGCGGCGCAACGCTCCTGGCCCTGATTCTCGGCCTGCCGGTCGTGCTCTATCTGAATGTCTTTGCCCGCAAGGATTCCCGCATCGCGGCCTTCACTCGCTTTTCGCTGGATGTCCTCTGGGGAGTGCCGTCGATCGTCTTTGGCGCCTTCGGGTTTATCATCATGCTCTCGGCCGGGATGCGGGCCTCGCTCCTCGGTGGAATCCTCACTGTGACATTGCTGATCCTGCCGATCCTATGCCGCGCGATGGATGAAGTCATCCGCATGGTCCCTCCGGATCTGCTGGAGGCCTCCTACGCCGTCGGAGCTACGCGCCTCCAGACCGCCCTCAAGGTCGTCGTTCGCCAGGCCCTGGCCGGAATCCTCACCGCCGTCCTGATCGCCTTCGGTCGCGGCATCGGCGACGCCGCATCAGTCCTGTTTACCGCCGGTTTCAGCGACCAGATCCCCACCTCGCTCAACCAGCCCGCGGCCACGCTGCCGCTGGCCATCTTCTTCCAGCTCGGCACACCCTTCCACCAGGTCCAGCAGCGGGCTTATGCCTCCGCCCTGATCCTGACGGTCGTGATCCTCGTGACCAGCGTGCTCTCGCGGCTCCTGAGCCGGACCTTCACCCGCCACACGATCCAGTGAGGACCCATGAAACCCACCACCCACATCCGCGTCGAAGACCTCAATGTCCATTACGGCCGCGAGCACTCGCTCCAGGATGTGAACATCGAACTGCCCGATCGTCAGATCATCGCCATCATCGGCCCGTCCGGCTGCGGAAAAACCACCTTCCTCAAGTGCCTCAACCGCATGATCGACCTGATCGACGGCGCCCGCGTCACCGGTAAGGTTTTCGTCAACGGCGAAAACATCCTCGACCCCAAAGTCGAGGTCACCCACCTCCGAAAGAAAATGGGGCTGCTCTCGCAGACGCCGCGCCCGCTGCCCATGTCCATCTACGACAATGTCGCCTACGGCCCGCGCATCCACGGCCTCAAGGACCGTCGCAAGCTCGACGAGATCGTCGAGTTTCGGCTCCGACAGGCGTCCCTGTGGGACGAAGTCAAAGACCGCCTCCACAGCCCGGCCTCGAAAATCTCCATCGGCCAGCAGCAGCGGCTGTGTCTGGCCCGGGGCCTGGCCGTCGAGCCCGACATCATCTTGGCCGACGAGCCCACCTCGGCGCTGGACCCCATGTCCAGCCGCCGCATCGAAGAAAGCTTCAACGAACTCAAAAAGGACTACACGACCATCATCGTTACCCACATCCTCCGCCAGGCCAAACGCCTGGCCGACTATGTCGTCTTCTTCTACTGCGGCCGACTCATCGAACACGGCCCCGCCAAACAAATGTTCGACGACCCCCGCGAACAAATGACCCGCGAATACATGAAGGGTATCATTAGTTAGTTCTTGTTGCGGAAACGATTTTTTGTGATCCATTCAGATAAAATATGTAGGAAAAAAGCCTGTTCCCATTATCATGGAATTGACGCAAAACCAATGAGAAAGGAACAGGCCCATGAGACTCAAATCAACACCCCAAC
>JAAYVQ010000326.1 GCA_012517095.1 Phycisphaerae bacterium
ATGGGCCGGCGGCTGGGAGGCGATGGGAATCGGCTGGTTCCAGTGCAGGCCGCCGTCGGTGGACAGCGTCTTATAAACGATGAAGATCGGCGGGTTGGCCGCCTTTCCGCCCTCGCGGAGGAAGCGACCGTCATCGTGAAACAGGGCCATGTAGCTTCCGTCGGCCAGCCGCTCGACGCTGCTCATCGCGACCACACCGCCGAAATCGCCGATCGGTTCCAGTTCGCTCCAGGTCGTACCGTCATCTTCGGAGAAGGCCATCCGGATCGGATACAACCCGGAAAAGATAATCAACCGCTTTTTGCCCGCCGCGTCGATCACGCGATGGATCGTCGGGGTTTCCTTGGAGGTCTCCCAGCTCTTGGGCGTGGGCAGCCGGTCCGACCAGGTCAGGCCGCCGTCGGCGCTGCGCTTCATCACGATCGCGCCTTTGCCGTGGCCCTTGGGATAGACGACGATCATCGTCTTGCCGTCTTCCAATAATACCGTTGTCGGGTGGCCGAGATACTGGTCTGCTTCGCGATCCACGATCACCTGCCGTTGCGATTGACCGGCCAGATCGATCAACGGGATCGAATACCCCTTCGATGGCGCCATTTGCGCATCGGCGGCGATGGTGATTGCGGATACAAGGAACATAAGTATGCAATGGATCACGGATCGCATTGAAAACTCTCCGTCAAATCATTCAGGATGGATGATACTCCGAGCAACCCGGTTTGTCGCGGAAGATTGGGGACTTTTCCGAGCCCTCGATACGACAACCGATTCATTTTACGGACGACGAATGCTGGGGGGAATTTTGCCGGGGATGTAATGTTTCCTGGCCCATTCCCAATCGCGCAATTCGTTGGCGGGTACCGCTTCTCCTTTGATCTCTTGCGAATCTTCCATGCTATTGATCATTCGACGGGCCAGGTCGATTGTGCTATTTTCCATCCATTGATGCTTTTCGGCATGGCCGTCGGCAAATCCGAAAGTGCTTCGATCGTTGTGCCAGATCGCAAACGGATCGACCCAATACGGAGTCTGTAAATCCATATTCCAGGTACGATGGTTCCAACCGAATCCATCCATTTCTTCCAGCCAGGTAAATTTTTCGCCCGGAGCTGCAATTTGATTGAGCTTGTCCACACGACACAGAGCTTCCGCCCCACTGGATCGCTGAGAATACACGGCTCCCAGGGAATAACTTCGATAGCCGCCGATTCCTCCGCCCGGGCCATGCGCGGGGAACAGATATCGCTTGTCCGACGGGCAATGATAGACCTTGGGGGTTTCGGCATACGGCCACGCGGCTCCCACTTCAAAACCCCTGGTTTTGTCTTCGATGGAATTGTTTCGTTCATTCCCGAGTTCATCCTGAGGGGCGGAGACAAAATTATGGACACGCTGCGAGGTGCCCGGATAGAGCGTCCACCCCGTTTTGATGTTGGCGCCGGCCTGATCCCGATCACAGGTATCTCCATCCATGAGCCAGTTATCGTTGTCTTCGGCATAGAGATACCATCCATTCGACAAGGCCTTGACATTGCCCAGGCAGATGATGGCGGTGGCTTGTTTCTTGGCGACCTCGAGAGAGGGTATTAGTACGGCCAGAAGGATGGCGATGATGGCGATCACAACCAGCAACTCGATCAAGGTGAAAGCCGCGGTTTTCCTGCTCTTCATGATTGTTTCCTCGGTGAGTATAGGGGAAACGGAAATTGAAACATTGGATCCGACACAAATAGTATAATCGAACCCGCCCTTGAATGTCAATCAAAATCCCGGTTCCTGCGGGTTGCTGTAGGATAATTGCCCCAATCCAAAGAAATTTGTGCCGGGACTTGCCATTCGGAGCGAGCACGAAAAGGATAAATTGTATCGAATGATCTTCGAAGAGAATTGCTTGATTCTCTTACGACGGAATATCCGGGTTGTCGTGGAAGAACTGTTCCTGGGTACGGCACAGCGAGCCGAAGACCAGCAGCAGCGCGACATTCAACAAGACCGCACCGACCATCGAGCCGATTGTTGTCAGAAGATACCCCATTTCCCAGAAACTATTCTGACTTCTCAATAACCGTGGCAGGTACTGAAGCATGTAATATCCATGAGTGCATATCCCGATGATCAGATTGGCGATGACCAGGACGATCCCGACTTGTGCGGCGTTTCGAACCTTCATGTTGACCTCCTATGGATTATTCTTGAGAACAGCCCTCAAACTGAGTTTGCGGAATTCGATCACCCCGGAATAGAGGCCCGTCGTCTCCCAGCCGAGGTTGGTGCTGCTGATGCGGTAGTCGCGCAAGTCGCGCGAATCTTTCAGGAACCCTTTGTCCCAGCCGGTCTGGAGCGATTGTCGGATCACGGGCAACAGGTCCTTGTCGAAGACGACCCAGCGGCCGTCGTGGAGACTTTCCTTCGTGTAGAAATCTCCGCCGGGGTTGAAGATCAACTTGGCCGAAGGGTCGGCAATGTCTTTGGCGATATGCGGGGGTACAATGCGATAACGGTCGTCGTAGATCGGCACGATAAACCACAGGAAATCGCCGAAGCCCTTCGACTCGCGGTTACGATTCTGGATCGTCAGGACAAACGGCACCTGCCCGCAGTGCAGATCCTGCGTGTAGCCGGGACCTGTCGTGCGTTTGCCCTCGACCAGCCGCGCTTCAAGGTGAAAGGGCACGGCCGCGAGCTGATCCAGCGGCGGGGATTCAATTGGCTGTTCGACCAGGAAGTGTGGCCAGGGCTGGCCGAACGCGCGGAACTTGCCCTCGTATTCGATATTCGAGTCGATCCGCAGGACCAGGTCCGCTCGTTCCGGCTCGGTTCTGCCGAAGGTGACGGCCTTGGCGAGGTTGGCATATCGTACGCCGCCGCCGGGCAACAGTTCGGGCATCGCCGTCGCGATGGAAAAGCGGCTGTTCCACTGATCGAGTTGCCAGACCGGTTCACCCGCGGCCGGATTTGTGCCGGCCAGACGGCCTTCTGGAACCTTCTTGCCCATCGGCGGAGCCATCACCTGAAAGCCCCGCCGGAACTGCGGATCGGCGATGAGGTCGATGGTTTTCGATTGAGCGGCAGGAGTCGAATCAGCGGCTATGATCAGAGTCTGTGTCAGCATCAGGGCCAGGATCATCCACCTCGGTGTCCTCGGTGGCTGCCACCCACTACCCCGGTAACGCCTCCGGTGGACGCCCCCAACTTTATGTTGGGGGTTAAAACCGAACGCAGGAATAACCCCCGGCATAAAGCCGGGGGCTTTCATGCCATGGGTATTTGCGATTGTTATGGCAAACCGTCGGATCATGTCCACCTCCCTCGATGAATTTCCGCTCAATCCTCTCCGGTGTCGAGGATGCTCATGAAGGCCTCCTGCGGGATCTGGACCATCCCGATGGATTTCAACCGCTTCTTGCCTTCCTTCTGCCGCTTGAGGACCTTCATCTTCCGCGTGACATCGCCGCCGTAGAGCTTGGCCAGCACATCCTTGCGGAAGGGCTTGATCGATTCGCGGGCGATGATCTTGCCGCCGATGGCCACTTGCAGCGGGATCTCGAACTGGTGCCGCGGGATCGCCTTTCGCAACTTGATGAGCAGCTTGCGGCCGCGATGTTCGGCGTTGGATCGGTGGACGATCAAGCTCAGCGCATCGACGATGTTCTTGTTGACCAGGATGTCGATCTTGACCAGATCGGCCGCCTCGAAGCCAAGAAACTCGTAATCCATCGTTGCGTAGCCGTGGCTGATACCCTTGAGCTGATCGTAGAAATCATAGACGATCTCCGCGAGAGGCGCGGTGTACTCGAGCATCACGCGCGTCGGGCTGAGGTAATCGGTCTTGACCAGCTTGCACCGCCGCCCCTCGGCCAGGCGCATGATCCCGCCGATGGAATCGACGCCGGTGATGATCTCGAGCTTGACCATCGGTTCGCGGATCTCCTCGATCGCGCTGCGGTCGGGCAACTCGCTGGGTGAGTCGATTCGCTTGACCCCTCCGTCGGTGGTCTTGTATTCGTAGCTGACGGTCGGCGCCGTCTGGACAACATCGACATCATTTTCGCGTTCCAGCCGCTCCTGGATGATCTCCATATGCAAAAGGCCTAAAAATCCGCAGCGGAAACCAAAGCCCAGCGCGGGGCTATTCTGCGGGATGAAGGTGAAGCTGGCGTCGTTGAGCGAGAGCCGCTCGAAGGCGGCGCGCAGCTTGGGATAATCGGTCATGTTGCCGGGGTAGAAATCCGAGAAGACCATCTGCATCGGCGCGACATAACCGGGCAACGGCTTGGGGGCCGGATGGATGTCGTCGGTGATCGTGTCGCCGACATGCACATCGTGAAGGTCGCGGATGGCGGCGACGACATAGCCGACCTCGCCGGAGCCGAGCTGATCGACCGGCGTCATCTGCGGCGTGAACTTGCCCAGCTCGCCGACGACATAGCTGCGGCCGGCGCCCATGAGCCGGATCTTCTGTTTGGGCTTGAGGCATCCGGCGAACACGCGGACATAGCAGATCACGCCGCGGTATTCGTCATAGAGACTGTCGAAGATCAGCGCCGCGGCGGGTTCGTCGCTGCGGTCCTTCGGCGGCGGCAACAGCGTTACCACGGCCTCCAAAAGTTCCGGCACCCCGATGCCGCTCTTGCCGCTGATACGGAAACATTCGTTCTTGCGGATGCCCAGAACATGCTCGATCTCGTCGCCGACGACATCGGGCTGGGCGGCCGGCAGGTCGATCTTGTTGATCGCCCCGAGGATCTCGACATTGTTATGTACGGCCAGATACGCGTTGGCCACCGTCTGGGCCTGCACGCCCTGCGTGGCGTCCACCACAAGAATCGCCCCCTCGCATGCGGCCAACGCCCGCGAGACTTCGTAGTGAAAGTCCACATGGCCGGGCGTGTCGATCAGGTTGAGCATGTACTCGCGACCCTCGTGCTCGTAGCGCATCGTCACCGCCGAGGCCTTGATCGTGATGCCGCGCTCGCGCTCCAGGTCCATGCTGTCGAGCATCTGGTCGCGCTTCTGGCGCGAGCTGACCGTGCCGGTCAGCTCCAGCATCCGATCGGCCAGCGTGCTCTTGCCGTGGTCGATATGGGCGATAATCGAAAAATTCCGTATATGATCGGTAGCCATTCTGTCTTTTATTCCTTTATCCAAACAGAACAGTATATCCGTGTCGACGGAAAATTCAAGGCCCATGAAATTGACTATTCACGATTGATTTTTGACAGATGACCCGATCCAATCATTCGTACTCATTTTTTTGTCACAATCCGGAATGCATTGTGTCTATAATATGGATTTGAATCAGGGACTATCTATGTCCATCGATAATCAGAAAGGACGGGTTCCAATGGAAAATCGAAAATCGGAAATCGAAGATCCCATCGATCCCGGCCACCGCGGCCCGCGGGACCTGTTTCGCGTCCTGGGCCCCGTGATCCTCGGGATTGGGATCTTGTTCATGGTCGTCGGGGGAGTGGACTTTTTCAGCGCATTCGGCGGGATGCGGGCTCCGACGCTGTTTTGGTGCTTCTTTGTGGGTATGCCGTTGTTATTTGTCGGGGGAGTGATGTGCCAGTTCGGCTACGCCGGCAAAGTCGCTCGCTATATGGCCCAGGAGATGGCCCCGGTCGGCAAGGACACCTTCAACTACATGGCCGACGGTACGCAGGAAGGCGTCAAGACCGTCGCCTCGGCCGTGGGGCAGGGCCTCGCGGCCGGAGGCGTGGCTCTCGGTGGAAAGGCCGATACAAAAGTCCGCTGCCACAAATGCAACTCCCTGGCCGAGGAAGGCGCCAAGTTCTGCCCCCAGTGCGGCAGCCCGCTGGGCAAGACCAAGCCGTGTCCCAACTGCCGCGAACTCAATGACCCCGACGCCAAATTCTGCGACAACTGCGGACAAACCATTTGAAATTGTATATTGTAGATTGGATAATGTAGAATTGCCGAATGGGTTTACAGTTGATGTGATCTAATTTTTCATGTCATTCCCGCGAAGGCGGGAATCCAAATTCGAGATCCGTTTTCAAAATTTGGCCTGACGGATTTGTTCATGCGACGCAAAAAGGTTTTCATCGCGATCGTGATCCTGCTGGTCCTGGGGTTGGGGTTGTTTGCTGAATACCGCCGCCGGACGGGGGATATCGAGTTTGAGGTTCCCGGGATGTTATCCGGGTCATGGATGGATGGTCACTGCCACGCCGTTTCAAACCATTATATAACATATCAGGATGATGAGGATAATCTGGTCGTTTATGACATATTGAGTAACAAACGAACGAAGATCCGATCAGCATCTCTCATTGAGAAGTTGTTGATTTGCGATCCCTGGATCGTTTGGGAGGAAGGAACAGCCGAGGGATTCAACTTGAATGGATATCATCTTCCGCAAGCTCAGCTCATTTCGATTTGTACGAATACGAAAGAGTCTCGGGATCCGGAACTGAATGGAAATATCATTGTCTGGTCGGAGAATGATGACATTTATGGATATAGTCTCCAAGACAAAATCAGATTCCCGATTTCCATGGATTCGCAAAGAGAAGGGGAACCAGATATCAATGGAAATCATGTGGTCTGGAAAGAATACGGGGAGGAACCGTGGACCACAAAAATTGTCGGATACAATCTTAATTCGCAAAAACGATTTCTAGTTCGCGAAACGATTGCTGCAAAACGCGACCTGCAAATATGTGGCCATTACATTCTCTGGCTGGAACTTTCTAAAAGTCAACAGGATAATCGAGAGGTGCTATTAGCATATAATATCGAATCTGGAGAAGTGATTCGTGTAAGTCTCGAAAAAGTTGGAAATCTCGGCATCGATAGTAGCGGCGATATCATTGTATGGGATGAGGATTCCCCCATTACATCGTCCTCCGATATCTATGGATTCAATC
>JAAYVQ010000327.1 GCA_012517095.1 Phycisphaerae bacterium
ATTTGCCGGTAACACAGACCCGAACTTCATCGCCGGGGCTGTGCAAAGTTTTGAAACCGAAAAGACTGTTCCGGTCTTGACGACCTCCGCTCCCTTTGTCGTGGTTGGAAGCGATTGCTCGCTGACCGTGAATATCGCGTCGGCGTCCGCGATTAGTTCGGTTCAGTGGTTTAATGCTGTGGATAACACACTGGTGACCGAAGGAGGCAAGATTTCGATTACAACCACCGACACACGTTCGACCCTGAAGATCAGTAATGCGGCAGCCGAAGACAGGGCATCGTATTATTGTAAAGTGACCAATTCCGCCGGCACAACCCAGTCGGCCAATCTGCTGGCCGACATCCGTTCGGGACTGATTCACCAGTACAGCTTCAATGACGGAACCGCCAACGATTCGGTCGGAACAGCCCATGGTACGGTGAATGGCACTTTGGTAATTGCCGATGGTATGGCTCAGTTTGCACCACGCAACAAGGCGAATTATATTACCCTTCCGCCCAGGATGGTCACTTCTCTGAAAAGTTTCACCATCATGTTCTGGATTACCTCGGGCGCCAACGAATGGTCGCGAGTCTTCGACTTCGGCAAGACCTCCGGTGCTAACGGCGTGAACTACTTCTTCTATGCCCCGCCCGGCCGTTTTGCTATCAAGGATGGCAGCACGGAACAAACTTGTAATGGTCCGGCTCCGGCGATTAGTGCAAACCCAATTGGCGGGACTGTGACCCATGTCGCCTGTATCTATGACACCGATAATGCCGCCACCCCCACAATGCGGCTTTATACCAACGGCGTGTTAAGTGCCACGCGGACCAATTGCTTCCCGATGAGCGTGGTCGATGATATAGAGTGCTGGCTCGGTCTGTCGCATTATACGGGTGACCCGGGATTCTTTGGCACGATCGACGAATTCCGCATCTACGATTATGCCATATCATGTCCGTGGATCCAAGCGGCCTATAAAGCCGGTCCTAACGCCTTTCCGACGGATGCCTGCAATCTCAAGTCCGTATATGACTTTACGAACGACTGCAAGGTTAACCTTGAAGACTTTGCTCTGTTTGCCGCCGAATGGCTAAAGTGCGGACTGTATTCCTGTGGAGTCGGATCGAAGATCTAATCCGAGTAGGTTTTCAGATTCGGAACATTTGTAAGAAAGTTGAATTTTCCGGCCTGAATTTCCGGGGCCTGCGGCGAACGCTGCGGGCCCCATTTTTGTCTCCGCGAAAAATTTTGAATTGGGCCTTGATTTTTACCGGATCTATGAGATAATCTCGGTTTAGCCCTTGGGGCGGTTAGCTCAGTCGGCTAGAGCGCTTGCTCGACATGCAAGAGGTCACAAGTTCAAGTCTTGTACCGCCCATTGAATATCGGGGGGATTGTGGTAGTTGCGGGCTTATTTCCCGGGCGATTAGCTCAGTTGGTAGAGCAGCTGACTCTTAATCAGCGGGTCAAAGGTTCGAGTCCTTTATCGCCCAATTCCTTCATCAAGAAACGGCAAGGATGTCCTGTCCTTGCCTTCTGTTCTTGTGAGTTCCCGTTATAACTTTTTGAGCAAGAGAGTCGGATCGGATTGATACAATTCCTGCAGTTGTTTCAATTCTTTCTTCAGTTCGGCCAGGATCGGGGCATACTCCGAATCGGAAGCGACGCTCTTCATTTGCCGGGGATCTTTTTCGAGATCGTACAAGTCCCACTCATCCGTCCGGGGATAGTGTGCCAGTGTGTATCGTTGCGAACGCAGGCCGTAGTGCGGCGCCACGCCGTGGCCGGGATCGTAGTACTGGTAATAGACACTGTGCCGCCAATCCGAGGGTTTTTGGCCATGAAGGATCGGTACAAAAGATCGACCGTGCAGTCCATTGGGGATCGTTCCGCCGGCGATTTCGGTAAATGTGGGGG
>JAAYVQ010000328.1 GCA_012517095.1 Phycisphaerae bacterium
ATGGCCTCGATCACCTGCGGGCTGGGATTCTCGATCGACATCAGCAGGCGGAGAATGCCGCCACTTTCGGCGCCGCTGAGCGAGGGCAACTCGTACGAGCGAGCCGAGCGCGGGCGGAGATCCTTTTCGTCATGCTGGGCACACCAGACCGTCTTTTTCCCATTGACGACGATCTGACATTTGAGGATACAGTCGATACCACGGTCGAAGGCGGCAGCGGCGGCCTTGCGGCGATCGGCGTCCACAAAATCAAAGTCAGGCAATCGACCGACATCACGAACTAAGTACATCAGGCGGACCATCGCGTCGTCGTTGAAGGTAATGTGGCGGGAGTAACCGGGGCCGGGGGGAAGTTTCTGCGGCCAGCCGCCGGTGGAGTACTGGGCCTTGAGGATCGCGTTCAAACCACGATCGAAGGCCTGGCGGTAACGATCGTCCCGGGTGACACGATAACTTCGAGCCAGAAAACGCATTTCGCCCGTGGTAGCGCCGTTGTCGAAGATGCCCTCAAGCTTCTCGATCCGCCCAGCATAGGGCTTGCTCGTTGTATCCGTATTCTTTGGCCAGATGCCTTCATTGGTCTGCCAGGTCAGGATGTTGTCGGCCACGCGGCGGCCATCGGCACTGGCGAACCAGTCGTCGGATTTCTTGAGATACGGTTCAGCCCTTGATGCAGCCCAAAGGGGAGCGCCCAAACACAGAATCCCGATTCCAATCCACAAAACACGATGACATAATTCCGGGCCAGTCCCGTGTTTCATGTTCATATCCCTCGAGACAGTTTGTCGTTTGCTTTTATACCCCTCGGGCCCGCAGTCGCTTGGTCGCATTTTCACCGCCGTTGATCAGGTACATCAGAGGCATCGGGCGATCGGTTCCTTCGATCAGGCACGGCCGGTTTTGCCACGGGGCCACCGACAGGACATTGGTCAGATCCATCCAGTATTGCAGCCGTGCGGGAGCCAGATTCCAGATCATATGGAAGTGGTTGGCCGGGGCGTACTGTTTGTATTCGGCCATGGTCGCATACTTGGGCACAACCCAGGTGTGCGGCCAGGTGACATTGGAACTGTTGGCGACGGCCGAGGCGAGCTTGTCGGGCAGATCGACGGTGAAGGCCTCATCCCAGACCATGCTGAACATACCGTTGAGATCGCTGAAGGCCAGACGCCCGGCGATGCCTTCAATGCCGCCGGGGGAGACAAAGGTCACGCTGTTGCCGCCGCCGGGGAAGTAATACAGTTCAGCGCCGGGCATGGAGACTTTCTTCATCAAGCTTGTGGGCGACTCGCCGGGCTTGCCCGCCCAGTCGAGCGAGGCCGATCCGGAGTTGTCGCCATCGACCAGCCCCTTGCTCGCCCAGACGGTGTCGGCGGTGAAGGGGACCTTGAGTTCCTTGGCCTTGGCCTGGATCTCCCACGGTTCCCACACCTTGCGGAAGTCCATAAACAGCGGGGGATTTCCGCCCGACAGCCAGTTTGTAAAGAGCATCGTCAGCAGGCCCTGTACATCGGCCTCGGTGGCAAAGGGGATTGCGGGCTTTCGGCCGGCGTGGTCGAAGGTCGAATTCATCAGCGACTCGGCCAGATCGCAGATCGGCAGCGGAATGCCGCGCCGGTCGCTGCCCCATTCAAGCTGGTTCATGAACCCGCCGCCGACGGCGTTGAGTTCGCCGATCAGATCGCGCATGATCAAATACATCGCCAGCGACTGGTCGAGCTTGACATCGGCATCGGGCTGCGAAAGGTCCAGCCGCTCACCGAGGTTACGTTTGAGCCAGGAACGGAAGTCCTTCAGTTCTTTTGCATCAAAGGCGCCTTTGTTGAGCTGGTCGGCCAGCAGTTTCATATCCAGCCGCGTGATCTCCAGGCCGAAGGTCCGCCGCGTTGGGATGATATGGGCCAGGGCGGTTTCCATACCCATCGAGTCGTGGCCGAAGACAGCAACCCGGCGGCCGCGCAGGCCGACGACCGTCATGGCCGCATAGCACCAGTCGATCAGGGCCTTGACCGTGGATTCAGTCGGCTGGGGTTTGGCTCCGGTATCCGGCCAGGTTCCGACATTCAGATGCGTCAGCCGTCCGCTCTGGGCGAGGGCCCCGTTGACCGCGTGGGCATAGACGACGCCGGGCTTGGGGGCGCTGTTGCCGCAGGTGATATTGACGGGAAGTTCTGCCGGGAAATGGGCCAGCAAACTCATCAGCGTCAATTGTGGAAAGGCCCAAGTGTCGGGCGTGCAGACGATGGCGCCGACACCGGTATCCTTGAACTGGCGGGCGACGATGTCGGCCTGCCGCTCGCCGTCGATGAGGACCGGCGACCAGACGACATTCACCGGCGTGCCGTCGGGAAGCCGAACTTCCGTGGCGATCAGCTCGGCGATGGTTTCGATGATATTGACGGTCCGCTGCCGCGAGGCCGTGTCGATCCGCGGATCACAGGCGGCGCATACGCCGAACGTTACGCCGGATGGCTTGACGGTCTTGCTGGAAGCCAGTTTCTTTGCCTTTGCCATAGTTGTCTCCTGTCGCTTTTGTACGGCGGCCCTTTTCCGCGGCCGCGAGAGAATTCGATCCGCCCGAATGGGCGGCGTTTATCAGGGACTATTGTATGGAAGAGCGGCCGGAGAATCAATTATCAATCGATTGATGACGGGGTTGTCATAAGAAGCTAAGGATTTCGGATCTGCAGATAGATGTCCATTCCGCAGTCGCCGCAGCGGAATTCGAGACGAAGTTGGTTGCCGTCGTCGTCGATCAGGAACAACGGCTCGGCGGATTGCGTTTGACTCGGGCCAGCACATAAGCCAAGCTGTTGGCGGAGGCAATATTTCGTCGTCATCACCAGCCGGCCGGTCAGATCAAGGCCGGATTCTGCGGCCGGTTCGAGGGTCTCGGCGCCGTGGCGCACGAAGAACGCGCGGGCCTTTTCGTTGAGGCAATGGTCGCGATAAGTCAGATGCTTTTCGGGATAGGGGCAGGTACGGTCGGCTAAGGAAAGTCGGCAGGACAGTTTGGGGCGATTGTTCTCACGAACAACCAGTAACGCTTCGACAGAGGATCGGCGGAGTTGATTGGCTATCGAGACCGGCAAAAAGGGGACCGGATCGCAGTCGATCGAACATCCGACCGATTCG
>JAAYVQ010000044.1 GCA_012517095.1 Phycisphaerae bacterium
CAAAGGAATCTCCGGATCACAACCGCGCGTTTGCTCGGCCTGGATTCAGACGACACAAGCCAATACGGATATCATGATGTGGGGGAGTAACGGAGCGTCCGGGACCCGCTGGCGAATCCGCCTTCAGGAACGCGATGGCGTGGGCGTACTCAAAGCCGAAATCAACGGCGGCAATATCCTGGGCTGTACACCGGTCAACACGGGAAAGTGGGTTCATGTACGCGTGGTTCTGCCGGTCGGAAAGACGAACTCGCAAGACATTCTATTGTTTGTCAACGGCATCCGAGAACCCTCTGAATCGGTGTCGATTCTTCCGTTTGAGATCCAAACCGCCAGCGATCTGGATGTCCACATCGGGGCCAGTCTGTACGCCGGTAGCTATTTCCAGGGGCGTATGCGGGATGTGCGGATTTCAACCGTATCGGAAGGAGATGGGTTGGGCCTGGGAAATCTGAGTATCGGTCCGGATGGGACTGTTTATGTTGGCGACGGATCGGGGGTTTTGCATGCCGTCGATTCGGCCGGGCAGCTTCGCTGGAAACACCAAACAAGTGGGATGATCGGCGGTGCGCCGGCCGTGACCGGGGATGGCAAGGTGATCTTCGGGTCGGTCGATGGGACGGTTGTCGCGCTGGCCGCCGACGGCAGCGAGTTATGGACCTTTGCGGTACCGGGCCCGGGGACAGTCGGCGGAGCGGCACTGGCATCGCCGACGATTGGTCGAGACGGCAATATCTATGTCGGCGGATTGTATGATGGCAAGCTCTACGCTCTGGCTTCAGAGGATGGGCAGGTCGTTTGGACCTGTGATTTCGGCGGTGGGACGGCGAATCCGCACTTGAGCATCGCCAATGCGCCGGCGGTGGCAACGGACGGGACGATTTACGCGACGCTGATCAACGATGCGAAACTCTACGCGATTGATCCGGACGACGGATCGATTGTCTGGACTGCGAACCTGGCCGGAACGGCGGGCGGGTCTTTCGGGGCCGACTATCCGACACGATACAAAGAGGTGTATCCGTGGGCGTCTCCGGCGATCGGACCGGATGGAACGATCTATGTGGCGTTCGACGATCCGTATCTTCGGGCGGTGAATCCCGACGGTTCGATTCGCTGGGTAACACGGCTCGGGATGGTCGGCGGGTTTGTCGTGTCCGTTGGGGCCGGTGGTAAGATCTATGCGGCCGGGGACGACCATTCGTTGTATGTGCTGGACCCCGAGGGGACAATCCTGAGCCAGTTTGATGGGAGCAACTGGCTAAGCTGGCCGGTGATCGGGGCCGACGAGACGCTGTATATCAGCGACTTTGCGGGGACACTGTGGGCAATTGCTCCTCAACCCTGTGAAAACAAGTCGCAGCGACTGGCCCGGCCGGCGGATATCACGCTGGACGGCAAGATCCGACTGGAAGATCTGGCGGAACTGGCCAAGGCATGGAAGGAATGCACGGACCTTTTAACCGGATCGCCGTGCCTGACGACGGGGAGCGGATGGAAACGGATAGCGAATGCGATCTATCTGTCCGGAGATATCGACCGGGACTATTATGTCAGGTTGTCGGATTTGCTGGCGATGGCGGACAAGTGGATGGGAAATTAGGATTCAGGACATAGCGGATAGGATTTAGATGTGAGGCAAAACCCATGAATAGTCGATGGATGCAAATGATGGTCGTGGTCGGATGCGTCGCATTTGCTCTGGCGATTCTGTTTCCGGCGGCGGGGCTGGCGCGG
>JAAYVQ010000329.1 GCA_012517095.1 Phycisphaerae bacterium
AGATTAAACGGTTTCCCGTCTGAGGCCGGGGCCATTACCGATTCGAAGGCATACAGAATTCCGTCGCCGCCGCCGAAGAGGACGATAGTTTTGCCATCGACGGTTGCGGAAACGGGCGAGGACCAGTGGCCGTGAAACATCCGCCGGCCGATCTTTTCGCCGTCGGTGGCGACGAGCTTGCCGGTTGTTTTATCCAAGACGACCAGCGACGGCGCCTCGGGGTTGGGAATGGTTTTGTGGACATCGTCCTGGCCGTTGGAGGTACAGGCGTAGAGGTAATCCCCAACGAGCAGCGGCGAACTGCCGCAGACATCGTGGGGGATCACTCCGGCCTCGGTGAGCATGTTGTATCGCCAGATGATGTCGCCATCCGTTTTGCCGAGGCGATAGCCGGACTCGGGCTTGACCTGCATGTAAGCCAGCTCGTCACGGAAGGGGCCGTCGTTGCCGTCGGTCTGGCCGTAACGGTCGAGGCACAGAACATCGCCGCGCGAGCCGACGATATAGAGCCGTTTGCCGTCGATGGCCGGACGGGAGCAGATGCCGCACTTCCACTGGTCGAAATGAAACGGGGGCTTGACGCCATCCATGTAGCGGGGCACGATCATCTGCCACTGCATCTTGCCGGTTGTACGGTCCAGGGCCATGAGGATTCCGCCGCCGGTGGGTTTGAGCGCGGGATGATCCAGCTTGTAGTCGTCGATGCCGAGAAAGATCTGCTCGCCGTCGATCCGCGGGATGGTGTATTGATGGCTGCCGAGTTCGATCTCCCAGAGGATGTCCTTGGCTTCGAATGGATCGGGTAAGGGCCGATTGGGAATATCGGCAGCCAAAACAAACACAACCGGCGTAGTACAAAGGACGAGTGAAAAAACAATTCGAGTACAAATTCTCGTTTCTGCTCCGGCACAAACCTGCATGATTATCCTTTCGATGATGCACTTTCCGGATTGGTTTTCTGGTAGCAACTTACAAGATATTGCCGGGCCGTCTTGAGGTTTGCGGTCATGATGTCGGTGCCGGGGTGGCTGTGGGTGAAGGGGTTAACAAAGCCCGCGTAGCGGATCTCTTTGAGGGCGGCGATCCAGTCGGTCATGTCCGTCGAACCCACGCCGGGGAGCTGCTTGTCGCCCTCCTGCCGCTGCCAAGCATAGAAGAACCGCAGTTGCTTGCCGCAGACACGGATGGCCTCGGGCACGGAGGCCTTGAGACCTTGAATATGGTATGGGGCCAGGGCAATGCCGATCCGCGGCGAGCGGTTCAAATCTACGAAGGCCTTGAGCGAGTCGAGGGTATTGAGCAGCGCATCGCTGTGGTTTTCGACGGCCAGGATGGAGTTGTGCTTCTCCGCCAATTCAGCCAGCGGTTTGAGTTCCTCCATGTACTGCTTCATCCGTGCTGCCAGCTCTTCGGGCTTGCAGGGTCCAGCGCTGCCCTGCACCGCCACCCCCCCGCCGCAGGCGCCGAGAAGCTCGGCATAGCGGGCAAAGCCGCCGGCATAGACGGAGAAGGAAAACAGCTTGAGTTTATGTTTGGCCAGGAGTTCTTTGAGGCCGTTGGGTCCGAGCCGTTTGGCGATGTCGTCAAGGTGCGGACAGCCCTCGTGGGCAGACCAGATATCGATGCCTTCAAAACCCAGCCCGGAAATCTTCTCGACGGCCTGCTCGATCGGCAGCTCCATGAAGCAAATCGAACTTGCCGAAAGGCGCATCTTCCAGGGTCTGGATGGTTCGGCTTGCGGATGTTCGTCGGCCCATAATGATGGAACCGTCCCCATAGCGGCCATAAGACCCGCCCCTTTCAACACGACTCGCCGGCTCAGATTCATTTCCATCCATTTCTCCTGCAAATGACGCCAACCAGTATATCCGAAACCCTCATCCAAAGAAACCCCATCACAGGCAGAATCCCCATGAAAACAAGGCATGAGTCGCAGGGTCGTTGGAAAAAATTCCATTGCAGGACCCTTGCGGGAAATCAAGAGGCAGTTATGATGATGAGGATCGGAGAATCAAATGAAACGCCGGGGCAAGGCGCGTTTGTGTCTCGGATGAACTGAAATCCAATCAAGACAATCAATGGCAGGAGATTCGATATGGACAACCTCAATCAAGGCAGTACATCTCGTCGTGAGTTTCTGAAATACACTACACAAATCGCCGCCGCATCAGCGCTGGCCGCGGGGATCGCTCCAAAGCTCTACGCCGCCGACAATAACACGCTTCAGTTGGCCCTGGTCGGCTGCGGCGGGCGCGGGACCGGCGCCGCGGCCCAGGCCATGTCCGTCAAACAGGGCCCGGTCAAGCTGGTGGCGATGGCCGATGTGTTCGAAGGCAGGTTGGCCCAGAGTTTTGCCGGGCTGAAAGAAGAATTTTCCGACAAGATGGATGTGCCCAACAATCGGAAGTTTATCGGTTTTGACGGGTACATCAAGGCCATGGATTGTCTGAAGCCCGGCGATATCGTGATCCTGGCGACCCCGCCGGCTTTCCGCTGGGTTCATTTCACCTATGCCATCAAGAAAGGCCTGCATGTCTTCATGGAAAAACCCGTCACGGTGGATGGGCCGACCAGTAAACGGATGCTTAAACTGGCCAAAGAGGCCTCGGAGAAAAACCTGAAGGTGGGTGTCGGCTTGATGTCGTACCACAGCCGCGCCCTGCAGCAACTGTACAAGCGGATTCAGAACGGCGAGCTCGGCGATATTATTCTGATGCGCGGTTACCGGATGCACGGGCCGTTGGGCGCTTCGCATGTGCTGCCCCGGCCGGCCGGCATGAAGGAACTGATGCACCAGATCCAGCGGTTTCACGGCTTCATTTGGGCTAGCGGAGGATGTTTCAGCGATTTCTATATTCACCTCATCGACCATCTGTGCTGGATGAAGAACGCCTGGCCGGTTTCGGCTTTCGCCGTGGGCGGCCGACACTATCGGCAAAGCCCTGAGGGTATTACCTACATCGACCAGAATTTCGACAGTTACGGCGTGGAATACACCTTTGATGACGGGAGCAAGTTCACTCTGGACGGCCGAAACATCCCCGGCTGCCACGACATCTATTCCAGTTATGCGCATGGAACCAAGGGAATCGCCGTTGTCTCTAAGAGCGGCGATTGCGGGATGCCTTCCAGTATCCACAAGGGCCAGAATCCAACGCGTGAATCGAGGATTTGGGAATCGACCGTCAGCCCCGAAGAGGCCGATCCGTATCAGAACGAATGGAACGATCTGGTGGACGCTATTCGCGGCGACAAGCCCTATAACGAAACCGAGCGCGGCATCAAATCCAGTTTGGTGACCAGCATGGGCCGCATGGCCGCTCACACCGGACAGGAGATCAGCTACGATGAAATGCTCAATTGCGAACATGAGATGGCCCCGGACCTCGACAAGCTGACAATGGATTCCCCGGCGCCGTTGCTGGCGGACGCCAACGGAAGATATCCCGTCCCGCAACCGGGTATCACCACAAAACGAGAGTATTGAGTCCTTGTAGTGTAGTGAAGAATTGCGCATCAGACTCAAATTGGTTTAACGAAAGCGGCAACCACAGGACCGCGGGGTTTTCGTAATCGCTCCCCGGTCCTGTTTTTTCGCACTCTGCGAAACGATTGGTTTGATGATCCAATCTTACCCTTTTTCATGATAGGGTTCACCAGGTCCAGGATCGTTTGAGCCGCTCGAGGTCTTCTTTCCCCTCGTCGGTCGTGGGAATGTAACCGGAGAAGGACCATTCATTAACCTCCAGATTCAGGAAGATCTCGGTGATTTCGTCGCTCCATTTCCAGGTTTCGGCGTGGCCGTCCAGAAATCCGAGGTTGCTTTTCTTTGAATGCCAGACCGTCAGGGG
>JAAYVQ010000330.1 GCA_012517095.1 Phycisphaerae bacterium
TCGATGTTCACTGCTGCAACTCCGACCTTTAGCGAGGCGGCTGGACAAAAAGCAATGAAGGATAGCAGGATACAGACGCTAAAAATCATCGAGCATCCGATTCGATTGCGATCACGATGGCTCATGGTATCTCCTTGCTAAGGATTCAATTGGATATTGTCCCCCGGAATGAACGACTTGTCAATCGCCCGAGTGATACGATTGACGGCAATCCTCGGGGAATCTACAATTACCGCATGGAATATTCCGGTTTCGAATATGTTGACCCATCGTGGGATTGGTCTCAATGAGCGGCTTCCTGTTGGGATTGTCTCTCGGCGCCGCCTGTCTGGCCAGTTGTGCCCCGATTCTGGTTCCCTGGTATTTGGCCCAGGCGGCCGGCTGGGGTCGGAACTTTGTCCTGTTGGGATTGTTCAGTGCCGGACGGCTGGTCGGATACGGCGTTTTTGGTATTCTGGCCTGGATTATCCATCCAGTGATCGATTCCCTCCGGCACTCTTTTGTGTTTGGACTGATTTATCTGGCGCTGGGAATTATGTTGATCCATTTTGGCCGGACACAATTTCACAATCCCTGTGTCAGCAAGGGATTGATGCGGCGTATTCCGGCCGAAATTTTTGCCCGGCCGGGGATTTTAGCGGTAATAATGGGAGTGCTCGTTGGACTGAATCTGTGTCCGCCGTTTCTGGCCGCGTTTACCAAGGCCGCTGAAACGCCGTCATTGGCGGCAAGTGTAATATTTTTTGTCTGTTTCTGGGCGGGGACAACGGTGTACTTGTTGCCGTTGCCGATGGTTGGACTTTTTCGACAGCCCGTTGCCGCGATTGTCGGCCGATTTGCCTGTTGGATCATGGCCGGATATTTTATATATCAAGGTGTGTTGATATGGGTAGGAGGTCTGAAATGACTGAGAGAGGTCGGACTTCTTATGGATGTCCGCCAACCCGGATCGCCTGGCATTGGACGATCCTGCTGGCCGTTCCGATGGTTCTGTTGACGGCGATGACGATGACGCAGGGACAGCCGCTACCGAAGGAACTGCGGCTGTTAATCCCGCTGATTGTGTCGTTTGTTTTCCTCAATGCCATGTTTATCCTCATGCTACGATCCGGCCGGATCGATCAGTTTCGATCTCCGGTTTTCATTCTCTACGCACTCGGCCTTGTGATGATGTTTATTCCTAACATGCTGGAAGTCCGCGGCACCGTCGCCATCGGTGCTGAGGAAATCGTCCAGGGCAAGGTACCGTTTTGCCACATGGTAATTCCAATGACGATCATCCCGGCCGCCTTTACCCGCACGATTATCTTCCCCGGCTCAATGTTGGAGGGTTTCGCCTCGATTGGTACGATGTTGGTCTTGTGGCTTGTCGTATCAATCGTTCTCGGACGCGGCTGGTGCAGTTGGGTTTGCTTTTACGGCGGTCTGGACGAGGGCTTTTCAAGGATTCTGCGAACGCCGCTGATCCGCCGAATCTCGCCGACCCTGCGATATGTTCCTTTCGCGGTATTGTTGGTGATCGTGCTGCTCTCTGCGGTTTATCTAACCCCGACCTACTGCGAATGGCTATGTCCCTACAAATCCGTGACCGAGTTTGCTGCGGTGACCGATGCGCGAACCCTGATCCAGACCGTAATCTTTGTGGCGTTGTTTGTCGGACTGGTTATCATCCTCCCGATTCTGACGGGCAAACGAACCCAGTGCGGCCTGTTTTGTCCGATGGGTGCCTTTCAGTCGTTCACCAACAAGGTCAACATCTTTGGAATCCGTATAGACAAAGACAAGTGCATACAATGCGGGGCCTGTATCAAGGCCTGCCCAACCCTGTCCCTGGATCAGACCTGCCTGGAAAAGGGTTCTCCCCGGATGACCTGCAGCAAGTGTGGGCGTTGCGTGGATGTCTGCAAATTCGGAGCCGTATCCATGCAGATCAAGGGAACGCCTCCCGGCCATCCAAACTTGGGTCGTGTACTGTTCGTCTATCCGGCGTTTCTGGTCATGGCGATTATGGGGGGCAGCATGATTCAGCAGGGTCTCTATCGGATCATTCTGTTGGTGACAACCGGCAGTCTGGTCGGCGGTTCGTAAGGGAGTAATGCGAATGAAGAACATACGAATGATCATGGCATATAGTTGGGCAGTTCTTGCGGTGCCCCTGATTCTGGCGACTTTCTTGGGGATGCCGACCTGGGCCAGGTTTCTGGTCGATACCACCGGCCTGAAGGTTGCTCCCAAATTTTCCGGCGGTGAGGTTATCCGGACGATCGAGTACCAGGGATATTCCACCCGCATCCATGAGCCCTCCTTCGATGGTCTCTTCGGGCCGTGCAAACAGGGATTTGTCCAGATCGACTGGAAGGCCAATGCTGGTTCGTTTCCCGAAACAATTTCTGAAATGATTGACTATGATCAAAACGGGACCGTTGATTTTTCCGTGGTAATCCAGACCCAGACCGATCAAGTGACTTTGAAAGCTCTCGATTCCCCTGTTATTGCTCCGGAACCGCTCATTTCGATTCCGGATATGAAGATTCTCCGTATCCGGCTGAGAAATCCATAGCTGAACCGGCTGGAGATGCGATTCCGTTCAGAACGATCATTCAAAGCGGCCATGGGACGCATTCAGCCGTTTATTGTGCAAATTTGTTCTGGATGATGAGGATTTTCGGGGGTAATGCCGGGGCAGGCGGGCTTTTTCACCCGTTTTTCTCCGGGAAACGGGTGAGGTTAAGGCAAATTTGGACTTCTGACCGATAGTAATGGATAGAGATCCCGGATTTAACGAGGTGTGTAAACGGTTACCGGCAAAGGAGATGCGTTGGACGATATTCAGGCATTTGAAAAAGTGGCTCAGGGGTATTCGGCCTTATTGCTGGTGGGAGGGGGGCTGGGAATGGTGTCGGTGGGGATACTGCTGTGGTTGGGAGGGCTGGCCTTCAGCCGGGCGATTGCCTGTGTATTCGGGATCGTCACTGGGGCCATTGGAGCTTGGCTTTTACTTCCGGAATTCTGGTGGGCGTGGATTGTCGTGCCGGCGGTAGTAGGTGTGATGGCGATGGCCCTGCATCGGATGGTCCTGATTCTGATGGGTGAAGCGCTAGTGGGAGTTGGGGCGGTGGGGTGGATTCTGATTCGAGCCGGCGCGTTGGAGTCGCTGGCCAAGCAGGAGGCCTTCTCGTCGCCGCAGGCGGCCGCGCTGACAATCGAACAGACGCTGCACATTCTGGGTCAACAAGTCTTGGTGATTAGCGAACGGATTCAAAACTCGATACAAAATCGGGTGCCGTCGGATTTTGTTATTCCCGCTGTCTTGATACTGGCCTTTCTCGTGGTGGCGGTTATACTGCGACGATGGGTTGCGGCGCTGTCCTGCTCGGCCATGGGGACAGTGTTGATCGGAGTGGGGATGATCGCGTTACTGCTGAACAAGGGTTCGGCTCCCCTGACGCGGGTGGCTGAGAAACCCATTCTGTATGGAACGATTCTGGTCGGGATGATTGCGGCGGGCACCCTGGTGCAGGGGTTTCTGGTCCCGCACAAACGGAAACCGAGACCATCCCCGTTGTTGACGGAGGCTATGAACTCATGAATGGTATGGAATTGTTGGCACAGGCGGGTCAGGTTACACAGATTGTCGATAAGCAGATTGTGCCCGTCAATGAGATTTGGAAGCAGATCACGGCGCTGAGTTGGCTGCAGGCGGTGTTGGCCGTGTCGTTTGGATTGGTGTATCAGCTTTACGGCTGGCGGATCTACCGGGTGCTGGTGGTGATCTGTTTCGGGTTGGTGGGGATGTTTGTCGGCATCCAGATCGGCGAGAAGATGCAGAATCCAATCTGGGGCGGAATCTTCGGGCTGGCGATTCTGGCGGCGGTATCGGTGCCGTTGATGCACTGGTGCGTGTGCATTCTGGGTGCGGCGGCCGGGGGGTTGATGACGGGCGGCTTGTGGTACGCGTTCAACCTGCCGCAGATCTATATATGGTCGGGGGCGGCGGTCGGCGTTGTGGCAGGGGGGATGATTTCGTTTATCGTGTTGAAGGCGGCAGTGATGCTGTTTACGAGTATGGGCGGAACGATTATTCTTGTTACGGGGATTCTGGGTCTTCTTCAACAATATCAGATTCATCAGCTCCATTTGGCGGCCGATCAGACGGAGGTGTACCGATGGGTGCACGATCTGAAGTGGTTTTTGCCGGCGGCCCTGATCGTTCCAACTCTGTTCGGCGTGTATATGCAACACCGATTCGTCAAGTTG
Source organism: Phycisphaerae bacterium (assembly GCA_012517095.1). Classification (GTDB taxonomy): domain Bacteria; phylum Planctomycetota; class Phycisphaerae; order Sedimentisphaerales; family Anaerohalosphaeraceae; genus FEN-1350. The sequence goes on from JAAYVQ010000330.1 coordinate 4,258, forward strand.
TCCAGCAAGTGGGAATTCTGATCGGGACCGGCGAGGAACGACGGGAAGAAGAAAGGCCGGGATGGACGACGATCCCCTTCGACGGGAAGGGCGGGTTCTGCCGTCCCCCCATGTGGCTGGCCGCAGCGGAGTAGATTCCGAACCCGGATTTTCCGTATAATCGCTATTATACTTCCCTTTTTGCTGGTGATCGCGGCGGAGGGAATTCTGCGAATCAGCGGATACGGTTTTAATCCCCAGGTGTTTATTCCGATGTTCGGTATGGGATATGCCTGTTCAGCGGAGAGTCGTTTGGAAGACGCCGTCTTGTGGTATCGGCGATGTTTGCGGGCTGACCCCTCTCATATGGCAGCCAATTCAAATCTGGCCGAAGTGTTGGTTCGATTGAATCAAACGGACGATGCGATCGAAGTCTGTCAGAAAGCGTTGGAAATATATCCAGACGATGCGAATTTTCATTTCGATCTGGGACTGTTGTTATTTCGACAGAACCGTTTGGCGGAGGCCCGCACGATTCTCGAAAAAGGAGCAACCCACAATCCCCAGGACAAAGAAATCCAGGACCTGCTGGGGACTATTCGGAAAGGACAAGACCGCTAAACACGATCGGGCAGCTTAGGGATTGCAGGTCTTGCACGGTCGCCGACCCGCGGCGGCTTTGTCCCGCGTGGTAAACTCCAGAAGATTGTCCTTGCTGATGCGACCGAGAAACGAACATCCGACTCGGTGAAAGACTTTGCTGTTCTTGGCGGCATACCAGGGGCCGGTGGATTCAGATGCGGAGTCCTGTTTTGCGGTCGGGATGGCGGATGCGGTGGCAACTGTGGCGACCGGGGGAAGAGTATGTGCCGTATCGGCCGGGGCGCATTGACGCAGCAGGGGGGCGAGGATCTGGGACCAGAGTGTATAACCCTGAGCATTGAGGTGAAGGTTATCGGGCAGGAAGAATATCGGATTCGGGGTTCCATTCTCCTGCAGCAGACAATGGGCCAGATCCACATAGTGCAGGCCGGGATTGGTCCTGCACAAATCACGGATCAGGTCGTTGGCCTTGGATGCGTTGACCCACATAGACCAACGTGATTGGCTGGGTTTGATGGATAGGAAATAAATCGGCGCATCGGCAAGTTTTTCACGAACCCGGCGGACGAAGTCACGAAAGTCGTCAGCGATTGTCTGCGGGCTCTTTCCCGCGGCAATGTCGTTATCCCCCGCGTAGAAGACGATGGCCCGGGGGCGATAGGGTAATACAATACGGTCGACGAAGGGCGTGATCTCGGAGATCTGGCTACCGCCAAAACCACGGTTGATGACCGGCAGATCGGGAAAACACTGGTGGGTTTCCCACATTCGGATGGAGGAGCTGCCGATAAAGAGCACCGCTTCGGCGGGGAAGGAATTTTTTCGGTCCCACTGTTCAAACGCCTGAATATCCTTTTCCCATTTGGACTGTGGATCGGGAGTTGTCTTTTGCGATTCTGCGGCCAAAATCAAGGAACCTACGGGGAACAATAGAAAAACCGACACCCAAGCACGACGAATCGGCGCCGATACATTTTCCGCGATGCGATGGACTGGAGTCATGAAGAAACCCTTCCTGTAAAACCGTTTGCGACAACAAGTTAACGATTCACGCGAATGTATTATAAAAACGAGTCGTATTCGATCGCAAGAATTTTAGAAAATTCTCAAAAAATCCTGTTGAATCGCCGCATTCAATCGTTATGATGACTTTCGTTGTGAATGGTCCCAGATCGGCGGAAGGAACAATCGCATGTCCAATGCGATAGGGACGCCGATTCGGGGATGGATGAGAAGGCATGATCGGGCAGCTATTGCGGAGGCGTTAGGATGGCGGCATGCGGTCGGAATCGGTGGGTCGGGATTCCAGCGGATGGAGGTTGGCGGGTCGCAGAACTCTTTTGATCCCTTATTCAACGGGTTGCATTCTTTTCCGAATGCGGTATAGCGTCTTTCAAGGTCGTGAGCACGGATGCTTGCGGCCTTTTTTATTGCCCCAAACGGTCGTTCGACGCATTCCGAAAAACGCGCCGGTCGATCAACGAACGCATCTACCGTGACGCCTGGTTTACGATGGAAAGGTTGTCCAGGCAGAATGAGGTCTTGTCGATGGCGTTGCTGGTGAACCCGAGCCAGTCGAACTTGTTGAACTTCTTGGATGCGAACGCGATCCCGTCCAGACGAATGGGAGATTGTCCGGACAGTGAAACGGCGATCAACCAGCCGGATGGCGTTTGGAGTCCCAGGCCGGAGGTGATCTCAATATGGATCCACTCCTCGTTGGGTAAAGCGATCGGATCTTTGCCAGGAATATATAACTTGGATTGCCGGATGGAGAAATTCGGGCCGGTCTGATAGGGAGGCGTACCGTAATCCCGCCACTCGAAGTTGAGGTTGCTGGTCGCGGAGATTTTCAGGTCGAAAACGCTTGTACTGGATCCGGCGGAATGGCCGACCCGATAGACCAGATGCGGGTTATAGGATTGTTGCAAGCCCGGGGCATCTTCAATGATGATACAGCGTGCGCTGCCACCGGCACCGCCCTCGACGACGGCGATGCGATCGCCCTTATTTTCCACATGGACCTCGGCTTCCTGAGGTTTTTGGCCGACGGGGGTGAGCTCGAAGTCATCTTCGATCGGGATTGCCGGCGGCTCGGGACACAATTCCAGCGGTTTGGGGGTCAGCGACGCGGCGAATTTGATCCAATCGGGATCGCCATAAACGCCGGCTTGGGAATAGTCGAAGGGGACAAAGCCCAGTTTCAGCGCGGGCGATTCGGGCTTGAGATGGAAATCGAACTTGGTCGGATCGGCGAAGAGCGGATCGGCGATGATGGAGTTTTTGTCACGACCTTTTTCCCGCCAACCGTTGAGGTCCAGACCCGCAAAATCGACGGGCTTTCCGGAGGCGTTCCAATAGCAGTTCTTGTCCATGTTGATCTGAACCTGCGCCCACGGGCCTGACAACAGTTCGCCTTTGTCGTAATAGACAATGTTGTTTTCGAAATTGAACGACAGATGATTTTCCACCCGTGTGGCCTGGAGCTGCCACAACTCGCTGAATGTCAGGATGTTATTGCGGATGACATTTTCCTTGCCGTAGTGCTGGTGAAACCCGCCATTCTTGACGTTATAGACCAGATTATTTTCCATATGGATGCCGGTACTGCCCTCGTCGGTGTAGAGGCCCCAACCGCCGTAGGAGTAGGAATAGACATCGTGAATCCGGTTGTTATTGACGGTGGTTCCTTCCGACGGTCCTAATGTATAGACCGCTCCCATGTCGCTCAAGATGCCATATCCGATATGGTGCAGGTGGTTGAAGTCGATATGGTTGCGCTTGGCCGAACTATGATCATATCCCCACCGCCATCCGACGGAGACCGCCGAGTATCCCAGTTCTCCGATATCGTTGTGGGTGACATTGTTGTCGGGAGTCTGACCGATCCAAACCCCGACCGCGCAGGGGAAAATGTGTCCCGTGGAAAAGATAATGTTATTGTCCGCGGTAATATGTGAGGTCTGCTCGGCTGGATTGGAACGGTCCGCGGGTTCTCCGATCCGGATGCCTCCGGCCCCGAGGTCATTCAGAAAACACCTCTGAATCCTGCAGTTCGTACATCCCTGCCGGAACCAAACGGCATATTTTCCGATGTGAGCGATGTGACAATCTTCAAGAACGATATTCGCCGCACCATCGGCCTGAAAGACCGCATCAATCGGCGCGGCGGCTTGCGCGGGTTCGAAACCCTCGGGCGGGGTGAGGTATTGGCCGTATTCGAATCCGATCCCGCGAAAGGTGATCCATTCGACTTTCTTGTTAGTTTTGATGTTCCCCTTGAGAATGATAAAGGATTCGGATACCGGTGCCACAACGCGAGAGTTTTGCAGATTCTGGCCGGGCAGGGGCATGTAGTACAGCCAGCCGTCGCGGGCGAGGAACCATTCGCCGGGTTGGTCGAGGGCGGAACGGAAATTTTCCAGGTAGAATCGCGTGGCCTTGCGCCACGGATTCCACGACTTAACTTTTTCTCCTTCGGTGATGATCAGCCTTTGCCGGGAATTGAAATCGTGGATGAATCTCCGGGTGTTATCCCAGTTCTGAAAGGTTACCATCTGGACATCGGCCCTATCCTTCGGGGAAAGCTTCGCCATGACCTCGCTCACCTTGGCATCCACCTTGATCGTCTGACGCGCTTCCCGGCCTGTGATTGAAGACCCCATCAGGGGCTCTTCCTGAATCTTGTACATGTAATCATAAAACTTGTTGGGCGTGCGGGCCCGGGTCATCCGTTTGCCGTTCACAAAGAGCTGTTCGAAATACCACGTACCCTCGGCGACTTCGGGAATTCGGACCTTCCAGATCCCATCGGCATCTGGAACAAATCCGGCGAGGGATTTTCCTCCTCTGATGAGGGATTGGTCGGGCCCGGCTCCCTGATAAACGATCGGACATTCCTTTGTTCCCGAATCCTGTTCTGTCAGGATCAGGGGTTCGGTGATTGAATACGTTCCCGGATGAATGTGGATCGTGATGGGTTGGGTAAGAGGACCGGCTGATGTCCGTTTCCGTATGGCATCACGCGCGGCAACCAGCGTCGCCATTGGTCCATCAGTTTTTTCAGAATTGGGCATAGCAAGCGATCCCGACCAGCGATCATTCCCTTGGGGAGAAA
>JAAYVQ010000331.1 GCA_012517095.1 Phycisphaerae bacterium
ATTGACATAACGGCGAGTCGTGCCCTTGCGGTTGCCGCCCAGCGGGATGTAAAGAAAGTCGCGGAGGAAACGCGAGAGCGTGATGTGCCAGCGGCGCCAAAAGTCGATGATCGATGTTGCTTTGTACGGCGAGTCGAAGTTGAACGGCAGGTTGATGTTGAACAGCTTTGCCAATCCCACAGCCATGTCGCTATAACCGCTGAAGTCGAAATAAATCTGGAAGGTGTACGCCAGCGTCGCGCCCCAGGCCTCCAAAAAGGTCAGCGTATCGGTTGTGGAGAAGGCATCCTTGACCCACGGCGAAAAACTGTCGGCGATGACGACCTTCTTAAACAGCCCCACCACCAGAAAACCCAGTCCCACGGCGATATTCTGCGAACTGAAGATCGTCGTGCGAAGCTTTTTGATCTGCGGCATGATGTCGCCGTGCTGGACGATGGGGCCGGCGATCAGGTGTGGGAAGAAGGTGACAAAGAGAGCATAATCGGTGAAGCGATTACCGGGCGCGATCCGTTTGTGGCAGTCGGACAAATAGGTGATCTGCTGAAAGGTGAAAAACGAGATGCCCAGCGGCAGATAGATATTCCAGTGCGAATGGGTTGAACCGGTCAAGGCCGCGAAATTATCGAGAAAGAAGTTGGCGTATTTGAAGTAACCCAGAACGGCCAGGTTGACCGCGATACCGATGCCAAAACGCAGCCGCGAAGGTGCCGGCGCCGATTCCATCCATTGGCCCCAGAAGAAATTGAAGGTGATCGACGCCAACATCAGCAGAACAAACGGGGGATTCCAGTAAGAGTAAAAAATCAGCGAGGCGACCAACAGCAACACGACCGCCAAGTTGGCCTTCCGAGACCGGTGGAAGGACCAGAACACCAGCCAGGTGATCGGCAGAAAGACAAACAAAAAGATATAGGAGTTAAACAGCATCCCGGAGGGGTCGTTTCCTGGTTGGCGGATTATTTGAGGAACTGAATACTCAGGGGATACTTCCAGACCTGTCCGTTATTGGCCTTGATGCCGGCCATGATCGGGAAAACAATACCCAGAACGCCAAGAACCATGAGCATCGGAATCCCGATGAGAATCATGCACAAAAGGCCGGAGATCGCCGCATAGATCAGTTCGGACAGAATCCAGTTGACGGCGTTTTTCCCGTGGGGTTCGATACCGGGTAAATCTTTCCTCTTAACCTGCCAGATGACGATGGCCCCGATCGCGCCGAGGATTTTCAACAGTAAAGCGAAATGCAGGAGCATCGCCCAGGTTCTTTCCTGTTCGGCCTGCCGTTCCGGAGTCATGGGCACAGACGCCGCCGGAGTCGCCGGCGGATTGAGGATCGCGGCCTTGGCCTTGACGAATTCCTCTTCCGACAACGCGCCCTTGTCCCGCAGTTCCTGCAGTCTGTTAATCTCCTCGGCAATGTTCATGGCCATCTCCTGAAAGACGATATTGGTTTTTCAACACGATTCGAACGATTCGTGCGACCGAACGAGACACGATTGTACCAACAGCCGGCCGTGGGTCAATATCGGGCTTCCGGCGTCTGCCTACCCGGAACGAACCGGATAAGAGACAACGGATCTCTACCGGGGTTGTCGCCGAACCTGCGAAAGGATTACAACCGTCCGGGAAGCGTAACGGGGGAAAGCGCCGACTTGATCCGGTTCTTATTGGCGAAGATTCCCCGGACCCGGTCCCTTCGATTTTCCCCGCGGAAACCTGCCACAATGCTATAGTCGATTTTGAGAGGGGCCGTCCATTCCTATTTTCCCGGATTCGATAAGATTCGGTTCGGAGCGGGAGTCAGCGCGATTTTATGGGTCCCCCCTCTCGGTTTTTGGAAGGATTTATGTCGAAAAGGGATTATTTTCGGGCGATGGTTTTCCGATACGAAACGGTATGGAATAATTCCAAGAGGAGACAACATTGAAAACCCTGACCGAGTGCACCGAAAACTCTCTTATGACTCTCGGGATCAGCCGCGAAGTGGATGAAAACCGAGCGGCGGAAGAACTGTACGGATTGATCCATCGGGACGATAGCGAGATGGTATTGTTTTACTGTAGTTCTCGGTACGACCTTCCGCGCCTGGCCGAGGCGATGAAACGGCGATTTTCGGGCCTGACACTGGGGTGCACAACAGCGGGCGAACTGTCCCAGTTTGGATTCACCGAACACAGTCTCACGGGCGTTTGTTTGTCTTCAAAAGCGGTTCGGGCCCGATCTCGGATTTTGTCGCCGCTCAGTCAGTTTGATGCCCGACAGGCGGCGTTATTGGCCGGTGAATTGAGAGCGGCAGGTTTCAAGCCGGCCAAATCCTTCGGGTTGTTGTTGATCGACGGCCTGTCCTGCATGGAAGAGCAGGTCACCGCCCTGTTATATCCCCAGTTGCAGGAACTACAGCTTGTCGGGGGTTCGGCCGGAGACGACCTGAAGTTTGAGAAGACCTATATCTATGCCGACGGACAATTTCAATCGGACGCCGCGGTGGTCTGCCTGGTCGAGTCACAGGTCCCCTTCCGGACCTTTCGAATCCAGCATTTTCAGCCGACCCGGGAGAAACTGGTCGTAACCGAAGCCGATACGGTGCACAGACGAGTCATTGAAATTGACGGGGAGCCGGCCGCCGAGGCGTATGCCAATCGGCTGGGGCTGCGGGTCGATCAATTGGGACCGGCCGTCTTTTCGGCAAATCCGGTCATCCTGTCGATCGGCGGGGAGTATTACATCCGTTCGATTCGAAGAATGGAGTCGGACGGGAGTTTGTCCTTTTACTGTGCCATCGATAACGGATTGGTATTTTCCGTGGCCGAAGGACGGGATCTGGACCGAAACCTTCAGACCGGCCTGGACCAGCTCCGCCGGGAACTGGGACAAATCAACCTGATCCTGGGATTTGATTGCATCCAGCGTCGCCTCGAATGTCAATACAAAGGACTGGTCAGCTCCGTCGAACGGATCCTGAGTCAGGTTCCATTCTTCGGATTTTCCACCTTCGGCGAGCAGTACAATTCCCTGCATGTCAACCAGACCCTGACCGGCGTGGCCCTGGGAGGATAGACCCGTGTCCCAGCCGCAGGGCGCTGAGCCGCCACAGAATCCATTGTCCGAGATCGATTTCCTCAAGAGGGAGATCCATGACTTGCAGGTCCGTTTGGCCCGCAACGAGAAGATCAGGCAAACCCTCATGGAGCGGGTCGAGCGGAGCATGGAAACGGCCGGCAACGCTTATACGCTGTTTGAGCGGAACATCCTGCTGGAACAGAGCGTCAACCAGCGTACCTCAGAGTTGAAGGAAAGCGAAACCGCCTATAAGACCCTGTTCGAACAAAGCCCCTATGCCGTCGTTCTCAACAAACTCTCGGGGGAATATATTGATGTCAACGAGAAGTTCTGCGTCTTCAGCGGATTGACGCGGGAGCAGGTCATTGGAAAAACCCCGGCCGAACTGGGGTTGGTTACACCCGAGCAGACACAGGAGATCCTCCAACGGATGAAAGAGAACGGCGGGTTGATGGATAATTTTGAAATCAGCCAAACCACTCCGAAAGGGCATGTCTATACGGAGTTGTTGTCGTCGCGGATCATCGAATTTCATGGATCTCCGGCAGTATTGTCCATCATTCAGGATATCACCGAGCGCAAAGAGGCGCTGGAGCAGATCCGTCTGAATGAACAGCGGTTGGCGGCCTTGTTCCAGTTGAACCAGATGGCCGACGAACCCTTGAATGTTCTCTGTCAATTCGCAATGGAAGAGGCGGTTCGCCTGACGGGTAGCACAATCGGATATATGGCCTTTGTCAACGAGGATGAAACCGTGATGACCATGCACGCATGGTCTCAGTCGGCCATGCAGGAGTGCCGGATCGAAAATAAAACCATCGTGTATCCGGTGGAGAAAACGGGTCTCTGGGGGGAGGCGATTCGGCAGCGGAAGCCCGTCATCACCAACGATTATTCCCAGCCGAGTCCGTTTAAGAAAGGTTGTCCGCAGGGACATATTTCCGTCCGGCGACATATGAACGCCCCGATCTTCGACGGAGATCGGATTGTGGTCGTGGCCGGAGTCGGGAACAAGGCGACCGATTATGACCAAACCGATGTTCGACAACTGACGCTTCTGATGCAGGGCATGTGGAGTCTGGTCCAGAGGAAACGGAACGAGGAAATCCTGAGGAATAATCTCAAACGCAGCCAGGAACAGCAGCGGGTTGTCGGCCAGATCGCCGTTTGCCCGGAAATCGCCGCTGGACAGGTCGAAAGCGCCGCGCGCCGCATCACCGAGCAAGTCTGCCGGACCGTCAATGTGAGACGGGCGGGAGTCTGGCTGTTCAACGAGGATGGCACCGAACTGCGATGTATCGATTTGTTTGAAACGCCCTCTCAACAACATACCAGTGGTGCTGTTCTGGACCGTCGCCAGTTTGGCAAGGAATTCGAAGTACTGGACCGGGCCAAATATATGGCGGCGCATGATGCCCTGACGGATCCGTGTACGGCCGGATATGTCGAGGGTTATCTTAAACCGCTTGGGATCAGTTCCATGCTGGATGCCGTAATCCGGGCCGGTGGGACCAATCTGGGTATATTGTGCCTCGAACATATCGGGCCGCCCCGGCAATGGCAACAGGATGAGATCGTGTTTGCCTGTCAGTTGGCCGATCAGGTCGCCCTGACAATCTTCAACGATCATCGTCGGAAGGATCAGCAGGAGATCGCCAAATCTCTTTCGCTGTTGCAGGCCACTCTGGAATCGACCGCCGATGGAATCCTCGTGGTCGATTCACAGGGGCATGTGATTAATTGTAACGGCAAGTTCGTCGAAATGTGGAAGATCCCGCAGGATCTGCTATCCACCCGCGACGACTCCAAACTTCTTGAACATGTATCGAATCAATTGACCGATCCGGACGAATTTCTGCGGAAGGTCAAGGAATTGTACGCCTCCCCGCACGCCGAGAGCTTCGATATGATCCAGTTCAAGGATGGACGGGTCTTTGAACGGTATTCGAAACCGCAGATGCTCGGCGGCAATCCTCAGGGTCGTGTCTGGAGTTTTCGGGACATCACGACACGAAAAAAAGCCGAGGACAATCTTCTGATCGAGCGCCAACGGCTGACCGGCATCATCGAAGGCACGAATGTCGGCACCTGGGAATGGAATGTGCAGACCGGCGAAACGGTCTTTAATGAGCGCTGGGCCGAGATGGTCGGATATACGCTGGCGGAGATCAGGCCGACCACGGTTCAGACCTGGAAAGATTTGACCCATCCGGAGGATTTGAAGGTCGCCGAGGAATTGCTTCGAAAACATTTTGCCGGACAGCTTGAGGGGTATGATTGCGAATACCGAATGAAGAACAAGAACGGTTCCTGGGTGTGGATCCATGATCGCGGCAAGGTGATGGAATGGACCGCCGACGGCAAGCCGTTGCGGATGTTCGGGACCCATTCGGATATCACCGAACGAAAGCGGGCGGAGCAAGACTTGCGCGAAAGCGAACAAAAGGCGAGAGCGTTTTTTGACTCGTCGTTCGGATTTGTGGGTTTGCTTTCCGCTGATGGAACGGTGCTCGAAATCAACAAGACAGCCCTGGATTTTGCCGGGATTGGCATGTCGGATGTGCGGGGCAAACCGTTTTGGGATACCGTCTGGTGGTCGCATAGCTCCCGGATGCAGGATCTGGTCCGAGCGAATATCAAGTCCGCCGCCGAAGGAACGCTGGTCCGAGGGGAGGCGACTCATCCCGCAAAAGACGGGACAGTTCACATCATCGACTTTACCATCAAACCCGTCCCGGATGAAACCGGTCGCGTCGTTCGCCTGATCGCCGAGGGGCATGATATCACCGATCGCAAACAGGCGGAGGAAGGACTTCGCCGCGCCGTGGAAACGGCCAACGCCGCCAATATCGCCAAAAGCCAGTTCCTGGCCAATATGAGCCATGAAATCCGCACGCCGATGAATGCGATCCTCGGTTTCGCCGATCTGCTGGCCCAGGATGAGCTTTCGCCTCAACAGTCGGACTATCTCCAGACTATTTGCAGCAGCGGCACTCATCTGCTCAACCTGATCAACGACATCCTGGACTTCTCCAAGATCGAGGCCGGCAAAATGACGCTGGAATTCACGGATTGCTCTCCGGCGGAATTGCTCAACGAAATTGAATCTCTCATGACGCCTTTCGCGAAGACCAAGGGACTTCGATTCGAGATGCTGGAACCGACGGCGTTGCCGCAACAGATTCGGACCGATCCGGTTCGGCTGCGTCAGTGCCTGATGAATCTGGTCAACAACGCGATCAAGTTTACCGAGGCCGGGCATGTCATCGTTCGGACGATGGTCTCGGAGTCGGGAGGCAAACCCTTCCTCCGCTTTGAGGTGGAAGATACCGGGCCGGGGATCGATCCGGCGGCGCAGAAACGGATCTTCGAGGCATTTGAGCAAGCCGACGGCAGCATGACCCGAAAGTACGGGGGAACCGGCCTGGGTTTGACGATCACGCGGCATCTGACCGAATTGATGGAGGGCACTCTGACCCTGACCAGCGAACTCGGCAAGGGATCGACTTTTGTTATCGAAATCCCCGCCGACATGAAAGATCATGGCCGAGCGGTCCGGAACCGGCACGATGTTCAAGACCCGGAAGAATCGTCCGAAACGATGCCCCGACATTTCCAGGGCCGCGTTCTGGTGGCCGAGGATGTCAAGACCAACCAGATGCTGGTCCGCATTCTGCTCAACCAGGTTGGGCTTCAACCGGTGATGGTCGAGGATGGTCAGGCCGCCCTGGAACAGGCGTTGCGGCATGACTTCGATCTGATTTTGATGGATATGCAAATGCCGCGGCTGAATGGTTTTGAGGCCACCCGCAAACTCCGCCATCAGGGCGTTCGGGTTCCCATCGTGGCCCTGACGGCCGCCGCCATCAAGGGCGACGAGGACAAGTGCCTCCAGGCCGGATGTGACGAATACCTCACCAAACCCATCGACCGAACCGAACTGCACCGTGTGTTGACCAAGTACCTTCAGGTTGTAGAACCCTTGAAACATCCTGTCTGAGATGCTACAATACGGAGGTTTGCGGGATCGAAGTTCGTACAATCGATAGGGAAAATGTCTATGCCCATGTTTGAATATCAATGCGATCGGTGCGGAAAAGTCAGCGATTTTCTCGAAAAGGCCGACTCGCGCGACAAACATGTCTGTCCCCACTGCGGCGCAGATCGGATGACCAAACGGCTCTCCAGTTTCGCCGTCGGCCGGGCCGGTTGTTCCGACAGCAAACCCTGCGGCGGCTGCTGCAACTCCGGTTGCCCCCACGCCGAGTAAGATCCATTTCACCGCGAAATCACAAAGCCATCCGAGAAGTATTTAGGATGTAGAGGATAGGATTTAGAGGGTCACGGGTCTTTGGTTTCCGGCGCCTGAAAACCAAGGGGATTTCCCGAAGGAAATCCCCTTGGCGTGAATGTGTTACTCTTCTGGATTCCAGGATATTTATAATCCTTCGCAAGTGGGTCCGCAGGGTTTCATCCACTGTTCGGCCAATCGCGCAAAGTCCGCCAGATTGACCTGGCCGCTTTGATCGATATCCGCGCCGCCGCACCAGGCGCAATTGCCGACCTTGAGATAATAGTGATCGCTGAAATCGTCGGAGTAGGGCTTATGATCAAGGTAATTGAATCCGTTGGTAATGCGGCTGGCCGCCCACAGACTGAACTGGTAGGCGCAATCCTGCCACGGTACAAGAGAACCATCTTCGGAGTTGAACACCTGATTCACCACGCCCGGCCAGTCGTTCGGCGGGACCACGCCCGGATACCACGACTGAGCGATTCTGCCGGCATACTGATTCTTGCCGTAATAGGCATCCAACACCCAATACCGAAGATACCCGTCGGGGTGTTCGGCGGTGATGTCAAACTTGAGGTTCTCGGTGTTGCTGGACAGGTTGATCATGCCGCATTCGGGAATCTCGGTTCCGTTGTCGTACATAACCTTGTTGATGACCGCGTTACAGTAAGTGTTGTTGACCATCAGCGTGAGATGATCCAGATCGTTGGCCGTCGGGAAAACCGGCAGCAGATGGTCCGGGTCCACCGGGTTATCACGGAATGCCCGGCACTTGAGCGTGTACTTGCCGTTGGGGACGACTGTTGTGTTCCAGATGACCCGCAGGTCCAGATTGGACCACCAGCCGCTGGAAGTCAGCTCATAACAATTCGGGACCCCCTTGATCGTCTTGGCGCCGAGGTTCACCAGTTCCGCAATCACATCGCCGTCGCCATCGATGGAATATCGGATTTTGTAGAGCGCGTCGGTCAGGGTTGTATAGCCGGTATCCTCGTCGGGTGGGGTGTCGCCGGTCCACTTGCCCAGCAGGATCTGATAGTACTTGACGCCGTTGGCGATATCCACATCGCCGAACAGGCCGTTGATATACAGCGAGCCGCCGAAGGGCGAATCGTCATAGGCCGGAATGCCCAGGGCCAGGGCCGTGGTCGCGTCCACATCCGCCAGACCCAGAGTCGGCTGTGCCACCTCCTGCACGATCTCCGAGCTTGGGATATTGCCGACCGAGGTGAAGATAAATCCGCTGCCGGAGAATTCGCCTTGCCCGGAAGCGCCGGGACCGCCGTAGGCGCCCATGTCGTTGGGGGAGCCGTCGGGGTCGTTGTAGAAAAAGTCCGGATTGCCCGTATCCTTGCAGGGGCTCTCGTCGGTCAGGCGATAGTACAGCGTGTTGACAAAGAGCGGATCGGCCGAGATTTCGCCGGTGCCGGGCTCGGGCGTGAAGATTGTCCCGGTCGCATTGTCATGATAGTTCCGATAGGAGTTGTTCCAGACATCGTTATACAAAATCCGGCCTTCGTTCAGATACGAATAGTAGAAAATGCCGGTGTTGTTGTCCACGATGATGTTGTTCATGATCGTGTGCGTGTAATACGGCGAATGTCGCAGGCCCGTGATATTGGATGTATAGGTTGTATCGCATCTCCGATCCACCAGTTTGATGTAGATCGGCGGCGGGGTTTCGCCGGTCGGGAACGACACCGACAGACGATCATGCAGGTCGTGTGCCTCGTCCAGCCCGCAGAATCCGTACACCTGCTCGCCCGTGTGGAAGTTGTAGATTTCGACCCAGGTTCGCGAGGAATTTTCATTCAGGCCGCACGGGGGCAGATCCGGCGACGGCTCAAACAGTTCGTTCGGATAGGCATACCAGTTGTTCACCCGGAACAGATACCGCGTGTATCCCGG
>JAAYVQ010000332.1 GCA_012517095.1 Phycisphaerae bacterium
CGGGTGGAAGGCCGACAGTCAGACGATGGACTGGGCGGCGTGGTCGGATGTGGCGATCTCGGGGATGACGGCGATGCGCGAACTGGAGCAGGAGCCGAATATGCCGTTGGGGCATGTGGCTCTGCTGGCCGGCGCTCGCGGCCCGATTCGAAGCTGCCTGACGGCGTGCGCGGCCAGTACGCAGGCGCTGGGCGAAGCGGCCATGCTGATCCGGCGGGGACGGGCGGACATCATGATCACCGGCGGGACGCATTCGATGATTCATCCGCTGGGCGTGACGGGATTCAATCGGTTGACGGCTTTATCGACTCGCAACGACAGTCCGACGACGGCCTCGCGTCCGTTCTCGGCGACGCGCGACGGATTCGTGCTCGGGGAGGGTGCGGCGATTTTGATATTGGAGTCTTTGACCTCGGCACGAAAGCGGGGCGTTACGATTCTGGCGGAGGTCATCGGATTCGGCAGCAGCAACGACGCATTCCGCGTGACGGATATGCACGAAGAGGCGCGCGGAGCGGTGCAGGCGATGCAGTCGGCGCTGCGGGACGCGGGAATGGAGCCGAATCAGATCGATTATATCAGCACACATGGAACCAGCACCGCCGAGAACGATTCGATCGAGACACTGGCGATCAAAAAGGTTTTCGGCGAGCATGCCCGAAAGGTGGCGATCAGCAGCCCCAAGAGCGTTTTCGGGCATCTGATCGGCGCCACCGGCGGAGCGGAACTGATTACCTGCGTGCTGGCGATCCGAGACCAGATCGTTCCGGCGACGATGAATTTGCAGGATCCGGATCCGGCGCTGGATCTGGATTATGTTCCGAACCAGCCGCGAAAGATGGCGGTGCGGACGATTCTGAAGGAGTCGTTCGGTTTCGGCGGGCAAAACAATGTGGTGATTGTCCGCGATTTTACGGAAAAGTAACCGTTCGGATTCAAGCCGCAAGGCAAAGAAGGGAATTCGAATATGATCGACATCAAGGACATTCGCGGCAATCCGCAGTTGTACCGGGATGCGGCCAGCAACAAGCGATTTGATGTGGATATCGACGCGCTATTGTCGATTGACGGGCGACTCGGCGACGCCAAGAAGCGCCTGCAGGATATCGCCACGGAGAAAAACTCGCTGGGCAAACAAATTCCCCGGTTGACGGGAGATGAAAAGTCGGCGGCGCTGACTCGACTGGCGGATCTGAAGAAAGAAGAGGGCGGTCTCAACGAGACGATCAAGGAGTTGCAGCCGCAATTTGACGCGATGATCCTGCAGGTACCCCAGCCGCCGGATCCGAGCGTGCCGCTGGGCAAGGATGACACCGAGAATGTCGAGCTGCGGAAATGGGGCGAGATCCGGCGATTCGATTTTGAGCCGAAGGACCATATCCAGCTTGGAACCGATCTGGATCTGATCGATGTCGAGCGCGGCGTGAAGCTGGCCGGGACGCGGAATTATTTTCTCAAGGGCGACGGGGCGCTGCTGCATTGGGCGGTCCTTCGGTTTGCGATCGATTTTATGATCGGGCGGGGTTACACGCCGATGGTGGTGCCGCTGTTGATGCGGGATGAGGCGATGCGGGGAACGGGCTATTATCCGGGCTCCGAGGAGCAGACCTACCGGATGGAGCGAGACGATTTGAATCTGGCGGGGACGGCCGAGGTGCCGGTGACGGCGTATCGGTCGGGCGAGATGCTGAGCGCCAGTGATTTGCCGATCAAATCGGTGGCGCTGAGTACCTGTTTCCGTCGGGAAGCGGGCGCGGCGGGCAAGGACACCTACGGCCTGTATCGTATTCACCAGTTCGACAAGGTCGAGCAGGTGATTATCGGCGAGAACGACGAAGACAAGAGCAAGCAATATCACCAGGAGATTTTGGGCAATTCCGAAAGCGTTCTTCAGGCACTGGAGATTCCGTATCGGGTGGTGAATGTCTGCACGGGCGATCTGGGACGAGGACAGGTCCAGAAGTTCGACATCGAGTCGTGGATGCCCTCGCGCAAAAGCTACGGCGAGACGCATTCGGCCAGCCGGTTTTACGAGTTTCAGGCGCGGCGAATGAATCTGCGGTACAAGGCCGAGAACAAGAAGAATCTGTATTGCCACACACTAAACAATACCGTGATCGCCTCGCCACGGGTGTTAATTCCGATCCTGGAGCTGTATCAGAACGCCGACGGATCGGTGACCATCCCGACGGTTTTACGGCCGTACATGGGCGGGCGGGAACGGATCACGCGGAAATCCTGAACGAACGACGATGACCGACCCAAACAAGGACAAACAGGACTCCGCGCATGATGAGGAAGAAGAACTCGTCTCGATGTCGCTGGGGGATCACTTAGAGGAACTGCGGTACCGGCTTGTTCGGGCGGTGGCGGGTCTGGTTCTATGCGTGTCGGTCTGTTTGTTTTTTCGCAAGTATTTCTTCGGCTTATTGATGTCGCCATACAAATGGGCCATGGATCAGGTCAAACTGGAACCCGAGATGCTTGCGACAAAACCTCTGGAGCAGTTCCTCGTCTATCTGAAAGTTTGCATGGTGGCAGGTCTGGTTTTTTCCTCCGGGTGGGTGTTTTACCAGATGTGGGCTTTTGTGTCAGCCGGCCTGTATCGGCATGAACGACGAATGGTCAAACTGGCCGCGCCGGCCAGTGCGACGCTGTTTGTGGTGGGGGCGGTGTTTTTCCTGTTGGTCGTTGCCAAGGGGATGATGCTGTTTTGCGTCAAGTTCAATGTCGGCGTGCAGTATGTCAAGCCGGGCGTGTATATGCTTTCGGATTATGTGAACCTTCTATTGCTGCTGGCTCTGGTTTTCGGATTGGCGTTTCAAATGCCGATCGCGATCGTTTTCGCGGAGCGGATGGGACTGGTGACGATTGAACAGTTGTCCTCCTTTCGCAAGTTCGCGATTCTGGGGATCGTGTTCGTGGCGGCGGTGGTAACACCGTCGCCGGATATTATTTCGCAACTGGCCCTGGCGATTCCGTTGTATTTTCTGTATGAGGCGAGCATCATCGTCTGCAGAATCATCCGCAAACGAGCCGCGAAAAAGAAAACCGCCTGAGTGAAGACATTATATCTCGGTTTTTCCCATATATTCCGG
Organism: Phycisphaerae bacterium; assembly: GCA_012517095.1. Classification (GTDB taxonomy): domain Bacteria; phylum Planctomycetota; class Phycisphaerae; order Sedimentisphaerales; family Anaerohalosphaeraceae; genus FEN-1350. The sequence continues at coordinate 3,099 of JAAYVQ010000332.1, forward strand.
AACCACATTCCGGATACCCTCGACGATTAACCGCCGATCCTGGGAGGAGGCCGTTTCCAGCAGTCGGGCGATTTTGTCGCGGAGGACCCGCCGATCCGTCGGGATGGTTTTCCAGACGGCAATTTTGGGATGGCGGGTGGGGAGCATATCCTCTCCCTTGATGGAGAGTTCCTCGAAGAGTTTTTCTCCGGGCCTTAGGCCGGTAAAGACGATTTCAATATCTTCATCGGGACGAAAACCGCTGAGGGTGATCAATTCGCGGGCCAGGTGTACGATTTTGACCGGTTCGCCCATATCCAGCACAAAGATTTCGCCGCCCGAACCCATCGCCGCGGCCTCCAGCACGAGCTGGCTGGCCTCAGGGATCGTCATGAAGTAGCGTTTCATTTCGGGATCGGTCACCGTCACCGGCCCGCCTTCGGCGATCTGTTGTTTGAAGATGGGGACGACCGAACCGTTGGATCCCAGGACATTGCCAAAACGGACGGTGATGAAATGCGTTTTGCTGGTGGCGTTCAGATCCTGGATGTACATCTCGGCGATGCGTTTGGTCGAACCCATGACGCTGGTGGGATTGACGGCTTTGTCGGTACTGATCATCACGAAGCTGCCGGCCCCGAAGCGATCGGCGGCGTTGGCGATGGTCATGGTACCGAGAACATTATTTTTGATGGCCTCTCCGGGATTGGCCTCCATCAACGGGACATGCTTGTGGGCGGCGGCGTGAATGACGACTTCGGGATGGTATCGCTCGAAGATCTGTTCGACACGGATACGGTCGGTAATATCGGCGATGACCGGAGACAGATCGATTTTTGGGAATCCTTTTCGCAGTTCCCCCTCGATGAAGAACAGGGGGTTTTCGGCCTGTTCCAGTAGCAGGAGCCGTTTGGGGCCGAAGTGACAGACCTGGCGAGACATCTCCGAGCCGATGGAGCCGCCGGCCCCGGTGACGAGGATCACCTTATTGCGGAGAAACTGACCGATCTGGTCGAGGTCGAGTTGGACGACATCCCGGCCGAGCAGGTCGTTGATTTCGACATCGCGGATTTGCGAGACCAGCAGTTTTCCGGAGGCAATGTCGGTGATGGAGGGGACGGTACGAAACCTCAGCTTTGTTCCCTGGCATACCTGGATGACGCGCCGAAGCTGAGCGCGGGTGGCGCTGGGGATAGCGATAGCGATTTCGTCGATGTCATATTTTTTGCAGATCTTCGGCAGGTCATCCACGCGACCCAGGACCGAGATTCCATGGATGTTGGTTCCTCGTTTGTGGGGGTCGTCGTCGGCGAATCCGACGACCTTGAAACCCGCCCGCAGTCGCGTAATCTCCCGAAGCAGGGCTTCGCCGGCGTTTCCGGCACCGACGATCAACAGCCGCTTCTGGCGGGCGGATTTGTCGGCGGAAAATTCTTCGTGATAAAGCCGTACGACCATCCGGAGCGAGGCCAGAATCAGGATCGTCGCAAACAGGTCGATCATGATCACGCCTTCAATCGCCATTTGTCTCTGGCGGATGTCATCGCCCCGTGCTGCCAGGGCTTCGATCTTGTCGATCTGTGTTTTTCTCTCTTGTTCATCCACGGAAAGGGGGGTGTTTCGAAGTTCGATGAGTTGTTTTCGAATGTCGTTGTATTGCGTCACCTCCACCAGATCCAGCATTCCCTGAAGATTGACTCGGCGTTTATTGATCGAGGTTCTTTGCCGGACTAACGCTTCGTCGGGATTGGCCACCAATTGCTGCCGGAGGGATTCCAGTTGCCTGTTGAGGTCGTCGTATTGGGCCTGAATCTTATCGCCCTTCATCCAGCGATAGGATGGAAACATTCTGTTACAGTGCATATACCACAGAGCGAGGATCAGAAAGGCCGAGAGAACGGCGGCTTTGGCGATGTCCATCAAGTCGGTAATACCGACATAACGCCACCAACCGCGATATTGCCGGAACCAGCCGAAGATAACAAGTTTGATCGGAAGAGCGACCAGCAGAAGAATGGGAAACGGAAACACCATCCAGCGGCGACCGAGGTGCATGCTGTTGACAAACAGGAAGGCCAGAAACATCGACAACACGAAGGACACCACATGCGCCCCGACAATCAGGGGTCTTCGCCAGCGGAGGAACCATGAGACGGGCTCGGTATCGGATATCCGGGCGGGAATCGTTTTCGGGGCAGAAGCGGCGGAATCGGTCATGGTTGTTTCCGGGAAGAGACATCTTTGGTTTCGGGGGCAGTGGATTCGGCATCCAGGCGGTTCTGCGGGCGGAGGACCTCGTCGAGTTTGACATGGACTTTGACGGTGCTGACGCGGTCGATGTGGCGACGAAGGAGAGAGTAGATGATCGTGTTGGCGGAGCAGACGAAGCTGATGACGAAGGCCACGACCAGACCGACGACGAACAACAAAGTCAGGCGGATCAAAACATACGCCACCTTCTCCGAGCCGCCCTGGGGTGAACCGTCAGGACCAATCAGGAAAAAGAAGGAGGGACAGGACCAGAGGCGGTCCAGTTGTTCGGCTCCGGAAGCCGTGGACAGACCCAGTCGGAACAGGCCATAGGTTGTCAGCAAGACCAAGAAAGCAAAGAGCCGGACGATCAGGTAGCAGAGGATACCATAGATGACGGCGGCCAGGTCGTAGAACAGGATCCAGAACGGATGGGAGAAGACATATCGGAGGGAAC
>JAAYVQ010000333.1 GCA_012517095.1 Phycisphaerae bacterium
GACAGCACGCCGACGACCGTGGCCGAGTTTGTCTATGACGCCCTGGGTCGGCGGATTAACCTTGAATATTGTCCCCTCCGAGCGCAAACACAACCGGCCGGACAATCCCTCGGACTGACCGGCCGGCAGACAGCCCTGCACCCAGGGCCTTCAACGATACCGTAAATCGGCTGTATGGCTATTTTTCGGTACCGCGATGCTTCTCGGCAAGTTTTTTCTGTATCGCCTCGCTTGCCTGGAGAGCTTTTTCCTCGGCGAAACTCACGAACTTCCGCAGTCCAACCCCCGCCGCCTTGGCAAACTGCTCGGAGCCGGCCTTCCATGCGTCCGCCTGGGCCATGGCCTTTGTCCCGGGCTTTCCGCTGGCCGCCGCGCTCTCGGCAGGCGCCAAGGCATACACCGCAGTCGCGAAACCCGCCGCGTACACGATTAGTGTACTCAACAATCTGCTCCGCCAACTGCGCATGGGTACTCTCCCTTCGGAAAACATGCTGTTGTTGATTTCCTCGTTGTTATCGGTCCTTCGTGATACAACCCTGCGTTCGTCCGTACATGAAAATTTACGAAATGAGCCGGGATGAAGCAACTCGATCCCGACAAAAAAAGGAAAAAATGTCATTCATTCCGGCGGAATGAAAAACCAAATACCCTCAAAATCGATCCTTCAATCCCCGAAGGTGGGAGAAGGTTTCGGCTGAACCCGATCGCAGAAAAACATTCGTCCGTTTTTCCGCGGAAAGGGTCGAGGGTACCGTCGGTCGGCCGGCGCGAATGGTGTTTTGTGATTCGGCCAGGCGGCGAGCATATTCCGGATCGTTTGGGAAGAACTTTGTCGCGAAGCGAAAATTTTCCACCGAATATTCGTGCCCGCAATACACCTGAGTCGAATCCGGCAGGGCGGCCAGCGTACACAGCGATCTCCACATTGTTCCGGCATCGCATTCCAGCACCCGCCCGCAACCTCCGACGAACAGCGTGTCACCGGTAAAAACCGACGGCGTTGGATGGCCCGATTGCTCGGGAACATAGTAGCACACGGAATCCCGCGTATGTCCCGGCGTGGCAAGGATTTGTATCCGCAATCCGCCGACGGCGATCTCCTGCTTGTCCGAAACGACGGTGTCGATCAAGGGGATCTGTCTCGGATCGGCTCCTACGACGCGGCAACCCATTCGGTACCGAATCTCCGCCGCGCCGCCGGTGTGGTCGCCGTGATGATGGGTCAGCAGAATATGCGTCAGTCGTTCACCGCGGGCATCCAATGCCGCAAGGACGCCAGCCGCGTTTCCCGGATCGACGACAAACACACTGTTGTCAGTCGTTCGGCAAATATAAATATAATTGTCCCCGTTGGCCTGGATTTCAATGTCCATCATTCATTTCCGCCTTTGGTCGTTTTCATGCCGATGTCATTTTATCGTTGAAGCGATGGATTGCCTATGCCGGGCCGCGAACAAATCTTGGTTCAATTAGCGTTGGCGAGTATAATGTACCGCGGAAATGATTTCGAAAGGAGATCTCAATGAAAAAATCGGTCTTGGTTCCCATCGCCCCGGGCATTGAAGAGCTTGAGGCAGTTACGATCATCGATACGCTCCGGCGTGCCGGCACAGAGGTCGTCGTTGCTTCCGTAGCCGAGTTGCAAGTTATTGCCTCGCGCGGCGTCAAAATCACCGCCGACAAGCGAATATCCGACTGTGCCCGTTTAACCTTCGATCTGATCGCCTTGCCCGGCGGCATGCCGGGCGCCGAACATCTTCGCGACAGCGCCGAATTGACGGCAATGCTTAAGGCCCAGCATAAAGCCGGCCGTCTCTATGCCGCCATCTGCGCGTCCCCGGCGGTCGTACTGCAAAGTCACGGCCTTCTCGAAGGCCGGCAAGCCACTTGCTATCCTTCTCTGGCCGAACAGCTTGTCGGATCCAGCAAAGTCTCCCTTGGATCGCGCGTGGTCGTCGATAAAAACTGCGTTACCAGTCAGGGCCCCGGTACGGCGCTGGAATTCGCCCTCAAACTGATCGAACTTCTCTACGGTCCAGCCAAAGCCAAAGAAGTCGCCGGTCCGATGTTGTTCAAAGAATAGTAGTCATTCTATATCTGGAAATATCCGACGAAAGGATCGATCATGCCGAACAACCTGAACCGTCGCAGCTTTCTCCGTGCTTCAGCCGCCCTTGGCGCTGTCGCATTGACCGGCCGCGCTCTGGCCGCCGATGTTACGGCCTCCGCCTCCGCCCAGGTCCAACTTAAGGGCCCCGACCCCAAGCCCGTAATAACCGGCCCCGCCCAAAAGGTCTTCCCCCGTTGGAAGGGTTTTAACTTCACCTACTTCTTCAACCAGTGGTCCGATCGCAGCCCGCTGGAGGATGATTTTCGCTGGATGTGCGACTGGGGATTTGATTTCATCCGCTTGCC